>NZ_JARESS010000062.1:0-43348 GCF_046027915.1 Paraburkholderia sp. RL17-347-BIC-D | reverse complement strand
TTCTGGCCTCGGGGGTGTTCGGGACGTCGCGGAACAGAGCAGGTGTATCAGGATCGCTTCGACGTTGTTGTACGGGAGAGACTAGGGATGAGTAAAAAGCCGGGCGCGCGATTCCGGGCCCGGCTGCCGTCGCTCGACTCAGCGATGCGCCCAACCGGCGTCATCAATGATTTGCGCCCGGAGTGAACGACCGAGGTTCGTGCACTGCTCCTCGGACGCGAATTGCCGTTCCGGCGTCGCAGCGTCAGCATTCGGCCGCGCAGTTCGATGCAGGCCTGCAGTACGGTTAGAGTCTTTGCTTGCTGCTGATGCACTGGCCGATAGCCCACTTTCCCGAGCGATGCTGAAGTCGAGTCTTCCTCTTCGGAACTCAGTCCTTCTAGTAGTGCCCCTCACCCAAAAAGAACGGTCGGTCGACGTCGGCCGGCGACTGAACCTCTGCATGCCCACACGGTTCTCGGACAGGTAGCGGTTACTCAGACATAGTGCTTGCGTGGATGGTCGCGCATCTCAGCGAGCGATGCTTCCAGCCGCGTCGTCCTCTCGATGCGGTTCATCATGGGGGCGTCGTCTGGATTGGACGTGGTCCAACGATCCGGCGTTGGAGCAGTGTCGATACGGAGACAATGAGCGGTCAAATCACCGGCGCGTGGCGCCGCCCGGTTGCGATCTTATTGTGCTGGGCCATCAATAGGACCCAGGTGAGCATTCGGACCCCTGCCAGCTGGTAGTAACCAACGCACAACACCGCAAAGAGAGACCGCCGGGTGTCTCCCTAGAACGAGACAGCTACATCAAAAAAATGGCGAAGCAGGCGGGTGCGGGCATCAATTTGCTGCGCTGGCCATGACGGCTCATATTCATCAATACGCTAGATACGTTGTATGAACCGTGGCAGCCGCTTCAGCCGGAATTCTTCCGGCAAGCCGTACGACTCCCACGCCGCAAATTAGAGGAAGCCACTCTAGTTAGGCTCGATTTTTTTGACTCAAACCGCGGACTCGTCCGGCCGGTCGTGCAAACGTTGCGGTTCGCAGTGGAGGGCTCCCAGCCTCCCGCGATGTCGGATTACCTTTGAAAACATCACGACTGCGACATGCTTGCGCGTGCAGTCGTCGCGCCGCTATAAACGGTGGATGCTTATCACGGTCGTGTTCCCTCAGGTGGAACCGCTAGACAGCTGAGCGCCGGCAAAAAACGATTGCCTTCATATGCATTATCTATCTAAATAATTAATCAATAGTTCATCATGCATCGCATCGCATCGCATCGCATCGCATCGCATCGCGTGTCCTCGCGTGATCGGAAGTCCCGAATGCGCGTCCCGAGCAAGAACACGCTATACGCGTCTCAGTTCGACGCACGGGGGAAGCTCTGACATTGCTTTCACGATACTTGCGAAAACTGTTGCGCTCCGAGTGAATACTGTCCACTGATCCGCTGCAAAACCTTCGAAAGTTTCGACCCTCGATCTTTGCCAGAGTTGGCCGGACGCCGAAGTCACAGCCCCGTAAGCCCATCCTTAGCGACGCCGACATTGAGGGCGACACCATCGATCAGCAGTAAGTCGTTCGGTTTATCGTCACCGTAGACGCGCGTGACAGTGCGTGCATCGGTCACGTGGAAGGTGCCGACGCCGCGCATGCAGGAGCAGTTTTCGTGCTGTTGCGGGGAGGACGCCAGCAGCGCGGAGCTTTACGGGCACCTCCACGACCCGCTCGAATGCCTAGCTACGGTTAGGCTTGCAGGGGCGGTATACACGAAGCGGACTTCTGAGATCGACTAAACAGCTTCTCGTGAAACAATTAAACGATCAATGCGGAAGCGAAAAAACGATGCACAAACAATAACTTGGAGGACTTTCGAGGCACGGCTGTCCTTATGTTTCACGACGAGGCGCAGTCTAAGGCTGCGAAATCGACAAGCGCTAACAAAAATCACCGGGCACTACCTTCGCAAACCGCCATGTATCAAATATTACGTATTTTGTAGTTCTAGTCTCGTGCGCCAACCTGTTACCGATGGCTACCGAGTAGCGACGAGGATCGCGCGCTGTGTGTCATTGCGCGAACGCGCGGCGATCGGGTAGGGTGACGGTTTCCACAAAGAAAACAACGGATCGACAATGAACAAACAGGAACTGGTGGATGCGGTCGCTGCGGCGACTGGCGCGAGCAAGGCGGCAACAGGCGAAGCGATCGATGCGTTCATCGGCGCAATCACGAGCGCCGTCAGGAAGGGCGACACGGTTCAACTCATCGGCTTCGGGTCGTTTTCGACGGGAGCCCGCGCCGCACGCGTGGGCCGCAACCCGGCGACCGGCGCCGAAATCCAGATCCCCGCAGCGAAGACCGTCAAGTTCACGGCCGGCAAGGCGTTCAAGGATGCCGTGAACGGATCCTGACAGCGTGCGACAGCCGCCGGTCGGTGATATGCCGGCGGCTGTCCGTTGCGAACACGTCGCTGGTCGCCGACATGTTCCGCGGACCACGCGGGATCGCGCCGGCGTCACCGCCACTCCCGGTGAACCTGCCTGTTTTGGCGTGCGGCTTATCAGCACGACGCCGAACTCGAACACGGAAGCGTTCGCACTCCGGCATGCCTCGCGTCCACACGCCTGGGTATCCTCACTAAAAGGAACATATTGTCAACGCGGCTATTTACACCCCAGCCGCAAGTTGCCAAGCACATGCGTACGCGGGATGCCACCAGCCGCCCGCGACGCATGCTGAATCGACCACGGTTTCGACTTCGCTATGCTGCGCCTACCACTTCGCACCAAGTCGGAACTTGTGCAGCAGTGGCTCCGTATACCCGTTAGGCTGCGACCGCCCTTCAAAAACCAGCGCCTTCGCCGCCTTGAACGCGAGTGATGTGTCCAGATGACCGGCCATTGGCTGGTACTGCGGGTCGTTGGCGTTCTGCGCATCCACCACCTTCGCCATGCGCTGGAACGTTTCGTTCACCAGCGCTTCCGACACCACCCCGTGACGCAGCCAGTTTGCAATGTGCTGGCTCGAAATGCGCAGCGTCGCGCGGTCTTCCATCAGGCCGATATCGTGCATATCCGGCACCTTCGAACAGCCGACGCCCTGATCGATCCAACGCACCACGTAACCCAGAATCCCTTGCGCGTTGTTCTCGATTTCCTTGCAGATTTCCTCATCTGACCACTGCGCCTCTTCGACGACAGGAATCGTCAGCAAGCCATCGAGCAGCTTATCGCGTACGCTGTCGTAGGCGGTCTTTTCCAACTCTTGCTGCACGGCCTGAACGTCAACTTGATGGTAGTGCAGCGCGTGCAGCGTCGCGGCAGTCGGCGACGGCACCCAAGCCGTGTTTGCGCCCGCTTTCGGATGCGCGATTTTCTGTTCGAGCATCGCATGCATCAGGTCGGGCATCGCCCACATGCCTTTGCCGATCTGCGCGCGTCCGCGCAATCCCGAGCTCAAGCCGGCCAGCACGTTATTGCGCTCGTAAGCCGCGATCCATGCCGACGATTTCATATCACCCTTGCGCATCATCGGACCGGCTTCCATTGCGCTGTGCATCTCGTCGCCGGTGCGATCCAGGAAGCCCGTATTGATGAACGCCACGCGCGCCGATGCCGCCGCAATGCACGCCTGCAGGTTGACGCTCGTGCGGCGCTCCTCGTCCATGATGCCCATCTTGATGGTATGGCGCGGCAGCCCGAGCAGATCTTCGACACGGCCGAACAGTTCATTGGAAAACGCGACTTCGGCCGGGCCGTGCATCTTCGGCTTGACGATGTAAATCGATCCGGTCCGCGAATTGAGCTTGTTTTGCAGGTCGTGCATCGCGCCCAGCGACGTCATCACGGCATCCAGAATGCCTTCGGGAATCTCGCGACCGTCGCGATCGACGATCGCCGGATTCGTCATCAAATGCCCGACGTTACGGATAAACAGCAACGAGCGGCCATGCAGTTTCACGGTCGAGCCATCTGGGGCGGTGTATGTGCGGTCGGCGTTCAGGCGACGCGTGAAGGTCTTGCCGTTCTTCGTGACTTGCTCAGTCAGTTCGCCTTTCGCGAGGCCGGTCCAGTTGCGGTAAAGCTGGACCTTTTCGACGGCATCGACAGCGGCAACGGAGTCTTCGCAATCGATAATCGTCGAGACGGCCGCTTCCATCAGCACGTCCTTCACACGCGCAGCGTCGGTCTTGCCGATGGAGTCCGTTGCGTCGATCTGGATCTCGAAGTGCAGGCCGTGATGTTTGAGCAGGACGGCGGAAGGGGAGCCTGCATCGCCCTGATAGCCGATGAACTGCGCGGGGACCTTCAACGCCGACGAGCCGTTCTTGAGCGTGACAGCGAGCTTGCCGCATTCCACGCGGTACGCGATGGCGTCGACGTGCGAGCCGTTGACGAGCGGCGCGGCTTCATCGAGGAATGCGCGGGCGCGCGCGATCACGCGTGCACCGCGCACCGGATTGAAGTAGGCGGTGCGCTCGGCACCGTCGGTTTCGGGGATCGCATCGGTGCCGTAGAGTGCATCGTAGAGGCTGCCCCAGCGCGCATTCGCGGCGTTGAGTGCGTAGCGCTGGTTCGACAGTGGCACGACGAGTTGCGGGCCGGCTTGCCCGGCGATTTCGGTGTCGACATTCTGGGTCGTCGCCTTAACGGCTGCGCTCGCCGATACGATATAGCCGATGCCTTCGAGAAATGCGCGGTATGCCTTCAGATCGCGCACGGGCCCCGGATGCGCGCCGTGCCACTGGTCCAGTTCCGTCTGCAGGCGATCGCGTTCTGCGAGCAGCGCGCGGTTCTTGGGGGCGAGGTCGTGGACGAGGGCAGCGAAGCCTTTCCAGAAGGCTTCGCTGTCGATGCCAGTCCCACTCAACGCCTCATCGTCGACAAATTTGCTGAGAACAGCCGCGACACGCAGCCCGTTTCTGTCGATCATTTCACCCATCATTTGCTCCAACAGTTTCAAATATCAATCAATCAGCCATTGAGGCTGTTTGCCGCGGTTCTGGCCACTTGCGAATCCTGATCCGGTTTGACACCGGACACGCCGACTGCACCCACAACGTTTCCGTCGACCACGACCGGGACGCCGCCCTCGAGCGTGCCGGCCAGCGGCGCGCTCAGGAACGCGGTGCGGCCGCCGTTGATCATGTCTTCGTACTGCTTCGATTCGCGTCGACCGAGCGCGGAGGTACGCGCCTTTTCGGTTGCGATGTAAGCGCCTATCGGCGCACAGCCGTCGAGGCGGAGCAGGGCCAGCAGATGACCCCCGTCATCCACGACCGCGATGGTGACTGCCCACTGGTTTTTCTCTGCTTCCACGCGCGCGGCTTCCAGGATTCGCGTAGCTTCTACAACGGTCAATACAGGTTTGCTTTGCATGTCAGGCTTTCAAGTCAGTGTTTCGGAGTGAAGTGTCGCCACCGGCGCATGCCGGAGGCCGTAATACGTTTCGTGGTGAACGGGGCTATCCACCCAGCGCGCCCTGCGTGTTGACGTGCACCGCATAAATGGACTGCGACGACGCCATGAACAGCCGGTTACGCGCGCGTCCACCAAAGCACAAATTTGCGCAGCGCTCGGGCAGGGCGATCCGGCCAATCATCTTTCCCTGTGGCGAAATAACCATGACGCCATCGAGTTCGTCATTGCCCATGCCCCAGCCGCACCACAGATTGCCGTCGATGTCCGCGCGCATGCCGTCGATCGTGCCGGCGCCCGCGTCATAGAACATTCGGCCTTCACCGATTCCGCGGCCATCCGCGTCCACTTCATAGACGTGGATCATCCGGTTGGGCACACCGCGCGATTCGATGATGTAGAGCAGTTTCTCGTCGGGTGAAAAGCACAGGCCGTTCGGTCCTTTCAAGTCGCGAGTGACTACGGACGCTTCGCCAGTCATGCCATCAATTCGATATACGGAGTGGGGGAGTTCCTGCTCCGCCTTGATTCCTTCGTAGTGTCCGGAGATGCCCATCGGCGGATCCGTGAACCAGATAGAACCGTCCGACTTCACGACCAGGTCGTTGGGGGAATTAAGCGGCTTGCCTTCAAAGGAATCGAGAAGGACGGTGATGCTGCCGTCGTACTCAGTGCGTGTGACGCGGCGGCCGTGCTCGCACGTAACGAGCCGCCCTTGTCTGTCGCGGGTGTTGCCATTCGCGTAGTTGGAAGGTTTCCGGAACACGCTGACTACGCCCGTTTCCTCCTCCCATTTCAGCATCTGGTTGTTCGGAATGTCGCTCCAGAGCAGGTAACGTCCATCGCCGAACCATACCGGGCCTTCGGTCCACCGGTAACCGGTAGCCAGCCGTTCGACGGCCGAAAAAGCCACGCGGTATTTATCGAAGGAAGGGTCTAGCGAAATCACCCGTGGGTCGGGGTATCGCTCAGCTTGTTGCCACATCTCACTCTCCTGTTCAGGCCCCGGCATTTCCGCCTATTGCGGCGGCACGACCGCTAGTATAAAGGGAAATGAGTAAGCGCTTTCTCTTGAATTAGTCCATGAAGTGCCATAAGATGCCTGAAATTCTTGAGCCGAGAGCAGTGACGCATCGGCCGTAGCGGTTATGTAAGAAAGCGATTACTCGTTTCGTGCGTTTTTTGACCGCCCGGCGCAAATTTCTAGAAGGGCAATGCCTGATGACTGAGATGACGAGCAAGAACGTAACCGGGCCGGTGATTCGGTTGCATCCCGCTGACAATGTGGTCATTGCGCGCATCGACGTCGCAATCGGTACGCCGGTTCCAGCGGAAGATTTTGTTTGCCGCAGCCAGGTGGCCGCAGGTTATAAGATCGCGGCGACGCCTATCAAAAAGGGCGAACCGGTTCGCAAATACAACGTGGTGATCGGTTTCGCCGCGACGGATATTGCGCCAGGCACGATGGTCCATAGCCATAACGTCGAGTTCCGTGAGTTCGACCGGGACTACGCATTTGGAGCGGACTACCAGCCCGTCGAGATGGTGCCCGAAGCCGAGCGCGCCACGTTCCAGGGCATCGTGCGGGATAACGGCGAGGTTGCCACGCGCAACTACATCGGCGTGTTGTCGACAGTCAATTGTTCCGCCACGGTCGCGCACAGAATCGCCGAATGGTTCACGCCGGAGCGCCTGGCGGACTACCCCAACGTAGATGGTGTGGTCGCGTTCACGCACTCGATCGGCTGCGGCATGGAAATGAGCGGTGAGCCGATGGCGCTGCTCCGCCGGACGATGGCGGGTTACGCGCGGCACCCCAATCTTGCCGCGGCGCTGATTGTCGGGCTGGGATGCGAGCGCAACCAACTGGCCGGACTGATGGATCAGGAAGGTCTGAAAGCTGATTCGCGGCTGCACACATTCATCATGCAGGAGAACGGCGGCACCCGTCAGACCATCGAGGCCGGCGTAGCGGCGGTCCGGGCGCTGCTGCCCGATGCCAATCGCGTGAAGCGCACGACGGTTCCTGCAAGTCATCTGAAAATCGGTCTGCAATGCGGCGGCTCGGACGGCTTTTCCTCGATCACCGCCAATCCTTCGCTTGGTGCGGCGATGGATTTGCTGGTCCGTCATGGCGGCACCGCCATCCTTTCCGAAACACCCGAAATCTACGGCGTGGAGCATACGCTCACGCGGCGTGCGGTCAGCCGCGAAGTCGGCGAGAAACTGGTTGAGCGGATCCGCTGGTGGAAAGACGAGTATTCGGTCGGTCGAGACGTTCAGATCAACGGCCAGGTCAGCCCCGGCAATCAGGTGGGCGGACTGGCGAACATCTTCGAAAAGTCGATCGGATCAGCGATGAAAGGCGGCACCGGGCCCCTCATGCAAGTGTATCGATACGCCGAGCTGGTGAAGCAATCTGGACTCGTATTCATGGACACTCCCGGCTTCGACCCCGTCTCCGCGACGGGTCAGATTGCGGGCGGCGCAAATCTTATTGCCTTCACGACAGGGCGCGGTTCGATGTTCGGCGCCAAGCCCGTGCCATCGCTGAAACTCGCCACCAATACGCCGATGTACACGCGTCTGACCGAAGACATGGATCTTAACTGCGGAGGGATTCTGGATGGCATCGCGTCGATCCACAGCACGGGCCAGAAAATCTTCGACGCTATTCTTGCCGCCGCGTCGGGCGAGCGCACAAAAAGCGAAATGCTCGGACTGGGTGACCACGAATTCGTGCCATGGCAGATCGGCATCATGAGTTGAGTGCGCAGTGGCTCAGCGCATTGCGAGGGCGAACGGCCATTTACACCTATAAGTAAAACCGTCGCCCGTAGGCAGTCGAACAAATGGCGGAGACAGCCTGTGAGTACCCAAACCCCGGCAATACAAATACCTGACAGCGCGACAAGCAACTCGATCTACACGCGAGTGACCTGGCGCTTCATGCCCTTGCTGTTCGTCTGTTACGTGGTGGCGTATCTGGATCGGGTCAACGTGGGCTTCGCCAAGCTCCAGATGCTCAGCGATCTGAACTTCAGCGAGGCGATGTATGGCTTCGGCGCGGGCATCTTTTTCATCGGGTATTTCTTCTTCGAAGTGCCGAGCAACTTGCTGCTGCACCGGCTCGGCGCGCGCCGCTGGATCGCCCGGATCATGCTCACGTGGGCCGTGCTCTCGGCCGCGACCGCGTGGGTCACCACGCCCACGATGTTCTACGTATTGCGTTTCTTTCTGGGCGTGGCCGAAGCGGGCTTTTTCCCGGGGCTGGTGCTGTATCTCACCTACTGGTTTCCATCGCACCGGCGCGGCAAGATGATTGCTTTCCTGATGGCGGGCAATCCGGTGGCGGGCATTGTCGGCGGCCCGATTTCCGGCTTCATCATGCAGCGCCTCGCGGGGCACGCGGGCCTTGCCGGCTGGCAGTGGCTGTTCATTCTGGAAGCCGCCCCCGCGCTGATCCTCGCAGCCGTCATTTTCTGGTTCCTCGATGATCGGGTGAAGGACGCAAAGTGGCTACCGGCTCAGGACCGCGACTTCATAGCGTCGGAAATCGATGCAGAAGCACGCACCAAAAGCCACGGCTCCGTGCGCGAGGTCTTCACGTCGCTCAAAGTCTGGACCTTGTGCACGATTCTCTTCGGTATCGTGATGGGCTCCTATGCAGTTGGCTTCTGGCAGCCAACCATCATAAAGAGTTCCGGAATCACGGACGCCTTCACCATCGGCCTGCTCACGGTCGTGCCTTATCTTGCCGCCCTGATTCTGATGATTGTGGTCGGCCGCCACGCGGACCGCACGCGTGAACGCCGCTGGCACGTCGTGTTGCCGCAATGCATGGCGGCTGCGGGGTTCGTGATGTGCGCCTACGCGGGCAACAATACGTATATTGCGTTGCTTGGCCTGACGCTTGCCGCTTCGGGCGTGATTACGGCCTTACCCATGTTCTGGGCCTTGCCCACTTCCTTCCTCGGCGGCACCGGTGCGGCGGCCGGCATTGCCTTGATCAATTCGACGGGCAATCTCGCAGGCTTCGTAAGCCCTGCGCTGGTGGGGTGGCTAAAGACGGTCACGCATTCTCTTGATTCGAGCCTGTTCCTGATTGCGGGGTCGCTGATTGTCTCCGCAGGTCTCATCCTGACGCAGCTTCCCGCCAGGCTTGTCAACAAGTAGTACCTCCATGGCACTCGAGAGAAGTGCCAGATAGCAACATTCGGTATCCTCAATTACATGGAATAGAGACAACATGAAGACTGGGAAGTATCGCTACGTTGTCGCCTTGCTGCTGTTTATCGCGGGCGCGATCAATTACATGGACCGCGCGGCGCTTGGCGTGGTCGCGCCTGTCCTGAACAAGGAGCTGAATCTTTCGCCGTCGCAACTCGGCGTAGTGTTCAGCAGTTTCTTCTTCGGCTATTCCATCTTCGCATTCGTCGGCGGACAACTCGCCGACAAGTATGGGCCGCGCCGGGTCTTCTCCTGGTCGATGGGGGCGTGGTCCATTCTCTGCGGGTTGACCGCGGCCGCGACTGGATTCGGCACGTTGCTGATCTCCCGGGCGCTGTTCGGCTTCGGCGAAGGTCCGATGAATTCGACGACCAACCGGACCATCACCAACTGGTTTCCCCGGCATGAAACCGCGACCATGGTCGGCTTTACGTTTTCAGGCCAGACGGTAGGCAGTGCGATCGCCGGGCCGGTGGTGGGACTGATTGCGATCGCCTACGGCTGGCGCACGTCGTTTGTGATCATCGCGGCGTTCGGGCTGGTGTGGATCGTCGCCTGGCGCATGTTCGCTACCGACAAGCCGGCGCAAAGCAGGCGGGTCGGCGAGGCAGAACGCGAGATGGTGGAAGCGAGCCGCAGTGCGGCACATCCTGCGGAAGGCGGCGAGGAAAGCACGCCGCTGCGCAGCTACCTGTTTCGTCCGAGCACGCTCGCGCTTGGCGTCGGCCTGTTCGCGGTGAACTACACGCTGTTCGTGTTCATCTCTTGGATGCCGAGCTATTTCACCAACGCGCTGCATCTCGACATGAAGCACATGAGCTTTCTGAGCGCAGTGCCATGGGCATGCGGCGGGATTGGATACTTCGGTGGCGGCCTGCTTGCCGACGCGTGTTTCAAGCGCATGAGCAACAAGCTGCTGGCGCGCAAGGTCTCGGCGATCGTGCCGCTCGCGCTGTCGGGTCTCGCCCTGGTGGGCGTCAGCATGGTCGATTCCGTGACTCCCGCAGTACTGCTTGTCGCGTTCGCCGTACTGTTTCTGACGGCTTCGTCGCAAGCGTGCTGGGCTACCATGCACGAGCTTGTGCCCGGCAGGCATCTTGGGGGCGTAAGCGGCTTTGTTCACCTGATGAGCAACATCTCGGGCATCGTCGGTCCGACCATGATGGGTTTGGCGGTCCAGTACCTGGGTGGTTACAGCAGCGGCTTCATGCTCGGCGCGGCGGTCGATCTGGTCGGCGTGCTGGCAATGCTGCTGGTCATCGGCCGGCGCGCGGCAGGCGAGACAGCCGGGCCGCATACCACCGCCGCATAAACGGTCCGTCCCGCCACGCAAGGAGCCGGGAGGCGCAGGCGGAGCCACCCGCCCGCGGCCGTACGCGTGGCCGCGCGAGTATCTCGTTTTTTTCGAGTCGATCTACTGCCATGAAACATGTCATCGTTGAATCCGAGCAAACCGATTATCAGACACGTTCGCGGATCGTTTCGGTGGAGGCGCGCACCATCCGCGTGCCGCTTGACCGCCACACTGCATTCTCGACCCGCCTCGTCACTGCCCGCGACTACACCGTAGTACGCGTCACGACAGCCGATGACCATCACGGCATCGGCTTTTGTTACAGCGGCAACCGCGCCGGCATGCTGGTCACGTATGCCGTGCGCGAACTGTTTGCGCCGCTGTTACGTGGGCGCTCCGCGCTCGACGTCGAAGGCTCGTGGTGCGCCATGTACGACGAGTCGCTGCTGCAAGGGCGTGCGGGCTCAGTCATGCGGGCGCTGTCCATCATCGACATCGCCTTGTGGGACCGCAATGCACGCGCTGCCGGCCTGCCGTTGAGCCGCTATCTCGGCGGCACATCTAGCGCCACTGTGCCGGCCTATGCCAGCGGTGGTTACTATCTGGAAGGCAAGACGCCGGAGCATCTCGGCGAGGAAATGGCGGGCTATGTGGCGCTGGGGTTTCGCGCGGTGAAGATGAAGGTAGGGCGGCTTGATCCGCGCAGCGAGGAAGCGCGGATCAGGGCAGCCCGCGAAGCGATCGGCGATGACGTGCTGCTGATGCTCGATGCCAACAACGCATGGTCCGACGTTCCGACCGCGCTCGAATACATGCGCCGGTACGAGCCGTTCAACCCGTACTGGATCGAAGAGCCGTTCAGTCCCGACGACATCGAGAGTCATGCGCAACTGAGCCGACGCACGCCGGTGACCGTTGCGACCGGCGAGATAGAAGCGGGGCGTTGGCGGCATCAGGAGCTGCTCGACAAGCGCGCGGCCATGATCCTTCAGTCGGACGCGGCGGTATGCGGCGGGATCAGCGAATGGCGGCGGATTGCAGCGTCGGCCGCGGCCGTGGGTGTGACGATGTGTCCGCACTGGTTCCACGATCTGCACGTGCATCTGGTGGCGTCAACGCCCAATGCGCGTTATGTCGAATTTTTTCCTGACGATCAGGTGCTGAATTTCCGCCGGCTGGTGGACACGCAGCTGTCGTTCGCAGACGGCAACCTGACCGTGCCGACTCGTCCAGGCCTCGGATTCGACTTCGATGAAGCCGCGCTGAACGAATACGCGCTAGACGATTGGGCCTGAAGCGGAAGCCATGGATAGCTGGAAAATACCACCGGTTGCGCATGCAACCGGCGGGTGTTTCTTCAGGGCATCAGGCGGTGACTTCGACCCCTGGCATTGAGAAGCCGATTTCGCGGAGTGCGGCGGCGAGCGCGTCGCATTGCACTGGTGTCAGATCGACGAGAGGAGGGCGGACGACGCCCCAGTCGGCATCGTTCGAATACACGCCGATCGCCGCCTTGAGTGCGGGAATCATCGGGAATTTGGCGAACACCGCACGCGTGGCATCCAGTGCTGCCTGACGGGCATCGGCGTCGGCCGATTGCCAGTGACGATACAACTGCACGATAGCCGCCGGGTTGACGTTTCCGGTTGCCGTGATGCAGCCAACGCCGCCCGCCCGCATGGTGGCCAGCAGGAAGGTCTCGCTGCCGGCGAACACATCGAAGCCATGCGGCTGGAAGCGCTCGAGCATGGCCTGCGTGTTGCTCCAGTCGCCCGAACTGTCCTTCACGCCGGCGATCACGCCCGGGAAAGCAGCGAGCAGCCGCTCGATGAGCGCGAGGCTGAGCGGCACCTGGGACACGGGCGGGATGTGATACAGATAAATGCGCAGTGCGTCGGAACCCACGCGTTCGATGATCTGCGCATAGCTGCGGAACAGGCCTTCGTCGGTGACGCCCTTGTAGAAGAACGGCGGCAGCGTCAGCACATGATTCACCCCTAGCGAAAGCGCATGGCGTGTTAGTTCGACCGTGTCGGTGAGGGCCGAGCAGCCTGTGCCCGGCATCAGACGATCGAGCGGAATGTCTGCGCCAACCAACGTTTCGAGCAGCTTCATTTTCTCGCTGACGGCGAGCGAATTCGCTTCCGAGTTGGTCCCGAAAACAGCGAGTCCGACGTCCTGTTCGATCAACCATCGGCAATGACGGACATAGCGGTCGTGATCCGGAAGAAGGTCTCTTGTGAACGGCGTGACCACGGGCGAGTAAACGCCGCGGGGTCGGTTGACTGAAGTCATCGCGTGTTCCTTTTGATTGAAGTGAGCGTGTTTCGCGCCATTCAGCCCGGGATCTGTTGCGCAGACGAGCGGGCGTGGAGCGCTTCGGGATTGACACAGGTCGACGAGAGTTGGCCGTCGAGTGCGTCGATGAGATTGCGTACCGCGCGCATGGCCATGTTTTCGCGCGTCTGTTGCGTAGCGGAACCGATATGCGGCACCGCTACCACGTTCGGCAACTGGAGCAGCGGCGAGTCCTGCGACACCGGTTCGCGTTCGAACACATCGAGACCGGCGCCGCGAATGCGGCCTTCACGAAGATGTTCGATGAGGGCGACCTCGTCGACGACCTGGCCGCGAGCGCAGTTGATGAGGATGGCCGACGGCTTCATGGTCCCGAGTTCGGCGCTGCCGATCAGCCGCTCGGTGGCGGGCGATAGCGGCACAAGCACGCAAACGAAGTCCGCAGTGGCGAGCAACTCGGGAAGCGGCCGCCATTGCGCGCCGTAGCGCTCCTCTGCTTCCGGGTTGCGGGAGCGGTTGGAATAGATCACGTCCATGCCGAAGCCAAGAGCGGCGCGCTTGGCGACCGCGCTGCCAATGCGCCCAAGCCCGACGATTCCCAGCGTTGTGTGGTGCACGTCGACACCGAATTGCGCCTCGCCGACAGTACGCGTCCATTGGCCGCGCCGTGTCCAATCGGCAAGTTCCGAAATGCGCCGGGCGGTTGCGAGGATCAGGCTGAATACGAGATCGGCGGTGGTTTCGGTGACTTCCTCCGGCGTATTCGTCAGTACGATGCCGCGGCGTGAGAGTTCAGGGACATCGAACGCGTCGAAGCCGGCCGAAATCGTGGACGCGACCTCGAGTAGAGGCGCCGCATCGAGGATCTCCGGCGTTATCTTGAGATTGTTGCCGACCATTGCGTGAGCCGCGCCCAGTGCTTGCCTGAACGGCGCGAGGTCGCCGGATGAAACGTCGACCAACTCGACGGAGCAGTGCTCACGAAGGAGCCCCAGCACGGCAGGAGGCAACGAACGATAGGCGACGACATGCTTCATGAAGACCTCGGCGGAAGGCTGTTGGAGAGTGGATATGCGGCACCGACCGCAACACAAAAGAATCGCTTGCGGAGAGACTATAAGTATCGGTAACATTCCCGTCAAGATTATTGATAATGTCATCGACGATTCAGGAGCGACAATGAGCGAGAAGAAAAGCGGCTTGCGGCAGGGGCTGACGAACTACGGCGATGAAGGTTTCTCGCTATTTCTGCGGAAGGCGTTCATCAAGGGGGCGGGCTATACCGACGACGCGCTGTCGCGTCCCATCGTGGCCATCGCGAACACGGGCAGTGCCTACAACCCATGCCATGGCAACGCGCCGCAGTTGATCGAGGCGGTAAAACGCGGCGTGATGCTGGCTGGCGGCCTGCCTGTCGAATTCCCGACGATCTCGATCGCCGAGAGCTTTTCGCATCCGACCAGCATGTACCTTCGCAATCTGATGTCGATGGACACGGAGGAGATGATCCGGGCCCAGCCGATGGACGCGGTGGTGCTGATCGGCGGCTGCGACAAAACCGTACCGGCCCAGTTGATGGGCGCGGCGGCGGCGGGCGTTCCCGCCATTCAGCTGGTGACGGGCGCCATGCTCACGGGCTCGCATCGCGGCGAACGGGTTGGGGCATGTACGGACTGCCGTCGCTTCTGGGCGAGTTTTCGCGGCGACCAGATCGACGAAGCCGAGATCGAAGCCGTCAACAATCAACTCGTCGCAACGGTGGGGACCTGTTCGGTGATGGGAACGGCAAGCACCATGGCCTGCATCGCGGAAGCCTTGGGCATGATGCTGCCGGGTGGTGCGTCCGCGCCAGCCGTGACCGCCGATCGCATCCGCATTGCGGAGCGCACCGGCGCGCAGGCTGTGGCGATGATCGGGCGGGACCTGAGTCCGACGGCCATCCTGACGCCCAAGGCGATCGAAAACGCATTGCGGGTGCTGCTCGCAATCGGCGGCTCGACCAACGGCATCATTCACCTAACGGCAATTGCGGGCCGGCTCGGGATTCGCATCGACCTTGAGCAACTCGACCGGATGGCGCGCGAGACGCCCGTCCTCGTCGATTTGAAACCGTCCGGACAGCACTACATGGAAGACCTGCATCGTGCCGGCGGGCTGACCACGGTGATGCGCGAGATGAAAGGCCTGCTGCATCTCGACGCGCTCACTGTGACCGGCCGTACGCTCGGCGAGGAGCTGGATGCCGCCCCGGCGAGCTTCCCGCAGGAAGTCGTCCGCCCGTTTAACCGCCCGATCTTTCCGCAAGGCGGTATTGCGGTGCTGCGTGGCAATCTGGCGCCGGGCGGCGCGATCATCAAGCAGTCAGCGGCAAGCGCCAGCCTGATGGAGCATGAAGGGCGGGCCGTCGTCTTCGAAGACGCGGAGGATCTGGCTCGTCGTATCGACGACCCGGAACTGGACGTGGAAGCACATGACGTACTCGTGCTCAAGCGGATCGGTCCGGTCGGTGCACCCGGGATGCCGGAAGCCGGCTACATTCCGATCCCGCGCAAGCTCGGCCGCCAGGGTGTCAAAGACATGGTGCGCATTTCGGATGGCCGCATGAGCGGCACGGCGTCCGGCACAGTGGTGCTGCACGTCACACCTGAAGCGGCCATCGGCGGTCCTCTCGCGGTCGTACAAACTGGCGACCGCATTCGCCTGAGCGTGGCAGAACGGTCTATCGAACTTGCCCTCAGTGACGAGGAAATCGCGGCTCGTCTTGCCGCGTTGCCGGCGCGCCAGGCCGACCCCGACGAGCGTGGTTATCGCAAACTCTTTCTGACCACGATCACTCAGGCCGACGAGGGCTGCGACTTTGACTTTCTGCAAGCTACCCGGATTACCGCGACCGTTCCCGGCAACGGAAACAAGGGTTAAAGATCATATTTTCGTATAGGCTCGCGGCTTAGATCATTTTGCGGATCCTTTCTATGAGCAACGCTGCCAAGCCCAAACGCTCCGCTGCACCCACTGCGAAGACGGTCGAACGCGACCGCAATATCGACGAGACGCTGCGCAGCGTCTCAGACGAGCTCGAGGAGCAGATCGTCCTTGGCGTTCTGCATCCGCGCGAACGGCTCGTCGAAGACGATCTGTGCGAGCGCTTCAGCCTGAAGCGCCACGTCGCCCGTCTGGTGCTGGCGGAGGTGGAGCGGCGCGGCCTGGTGGAGCGCCGCAAGAATGTAGGTGCGCTGGTCAAGTCGTTTACACCGCGCGAGGTCATTGAACTGTATGCGCTACGCGAATTGCTGGAAGCAGACGCGGCGCGACGCATCGTTTTGCCGGTCAGTAGCGAGGCGCTCGATGCGCTGACGGCAATTCAGGCAGAGCACGACGAAGCGGCCATCGCCGGCGACCTGCGACGCGTCTTCCGCGCGAACATGGCGTTTCACCATGCGTTCTTTGCGTTGTCGGAAAGCCAGGTTCTAACCGAGGCGATTCGCGAGTATGAACGCCGCACGCATGCGATCCGTTCAGTATCCATCGTGTTTCCCCAGTATCTGGAGAAGGCTCGTGCCGAGCATCACCAGATGATCGAGGCGCTCCGGACCGGCGACCGGGAATCGTTGATCAAGTTATGCCGGGACCATTTGGTGCCATCGCGCGATGCGTATCTCGAAGCGCATCATCGCCGCTCGGCTGGCTACGCCGTACAGAAAGGCGAAACCGATTAGCTGTTTTTTACCTGAATCACAGAGAGGGTATCAATGACTCGAGTACTGATCACCGGCGCGGCCGGTCACATTGGGCGCGTGCTCCGCGCCGGTTTCCAGGGCCACTATGCGCTGCGCCTCGCCGATATTGCGCCGCAGGCCGAGGCACAGGCAGGCGAGGAAATCGTGACGGCGAACATCACGCGCCTGGAGGATCTTCTGGCGGCCATGGAGGGCGTCGACGTCGTCGTGCACCTCGCCGGCATCCCCGACGAGGATCGCTGGGAACGCATCCGCGATATGAACATCGAAGGTTGCTACAACGTGTTCGAAGCGGCGCGGCAAGCGGGCGTCAAGCGCGTGGTGTTCGCGAGTTCAAACCATGCAGTGGGTTTTCATCGTCGCGACCGGATGATCGACAACAGCGTCGAGCCGCGCCCTGATAGCCGTTACGGCATCTCGAAGGTGTTCGGCGAGGCGCTTGGCCGGATGTACGCCGACAAGCACGGCATGTCGGTTGCGTGCATCCGTATCGGCTCGTTCCGCCCGGACAACAGGCCGACCGTACCGCGCCACCTCTTCACATGGATCAGCCATCGCGACATGGTGCAGGTGACGCGCCGCTGTATCGACTATCCGGACTTCCACTTCGCGGTCGTGTACGGCGTATCCAATAACGCGCGCAATCGCTGGGACAATGCCAACGTGCGCTATCTCGGGTACGTGCCGGAAGATGATGCCGAACTCTATGCGGCTGAGATCGCGGCAACGGGAAAGACGGAAGATGCGCGTGAAGCGCTGTTTCATGGCGGCCCCGGCTGTCTCGTCGAATTCGACGGCGATCCGCTCCTGATGGATTGAGGGTGGCGGTCTATCGTCGGAACGATTGCACCGCGTTAAAGCAGGTACTCGTGGATCAGCTTCCTTCATGAGCCTGCGACAGGAAGCAGTTGGACGTTGAGCCTGTGCGTCCACACTCGAGTCCCGCCGCGAAAGTGCGCCTCGGTTCGCACCGGTCGCACTTGTTCGCAGGGGAGATCTTCAGGCGACTTCCCGCGCCCCGTTCATCCGACCAGCGGGCCCACCTCGAAAATGAAGTTTGCAACGCCATCCACCCCGCCTGCGACCTTGTCGCCTGGGCGTAGTGCGCCGACGCCGGCGGGTGTTCCGCTGAAGATCAGGTCTCCCGGCTTCACGGTCACGGCCTGAGACACGTAACTGATGATGTCCGCGACAGGCCAGATCATTTCGCTGAGATCGCCTTGCTGACGGACTTCTCCGTTCACGGACAACCATATGCGGCCAATGGATGGATGCCCCACCTCGGACGTCGGTTTGATCTCGCTCACTGGCGCAGACGCGTCGAAGCCTTTTGCCCAGTCCCACGGGCGGCTCAGTTTCTTCGCCGTCGCCTGAAGATCCCGGCGTGTCAGATCGACACCGACTCCATAGCCCCAGACAAAATCGAGTGCGTCTTCGCGGGCGATGATCTTTCCTTCCTTGCCGATCGCAATGACGAGTTCAATCTCGTGGTGCAAGTCGGAGGTCAGGGGCGGATACGGAAGGACGCCGGTCGCTGGCACGACTGCATCGGCAGGCTTGGAAAAAAAGAACGGAGGGTCCCGGTCCGGGTTGGCGCCCATTTCGCGCGCATGCTCTGCGTAGTTGCGTCCGACACAGAACACGCGGCGCACGGGAAATCGGCTCGTCGAACCGCTGACAGCAACGGAGGTGATCGTGGGTGGTGTCACCGAGTATTCGGTCATGGTAAGCCTCGCAAGTAGTATTGGCCTACCTACGATATCGCCCTGCGAACCTGCCGAGCAGGACAAATCCGCTGAACACCAGGACGATCTTACGGTGCTTCCTTGCGCGCGGTTGCCCCGCCGTTTCGTTGACGCGCACTCCGGTGCATGTCGCGAAAGTCGCTCGGCGACTGACCGACCGACTGACGAAACCGCCTCGAAAAATAGGCCTCGTCGCGATAGCCGACCAGAAACGCGATGTCCTTGATGCGCCGGTTGTCGTTTGCCAGCAGTTCCTTTGCGCGTGCGATGCGTCGCTCGGTCACCCACTCGACAAACGTCCGGCCCGTCTCTTTCTTGATCAGATGCGTAAGATAGTTCGGCGATAGAAACGCAGCGGCGGCGGCAGAGGTCAGAGACAGCGTGTTGCTCGCGAGATGGGCATCGACATGACGGTCCACACGGACCAGAGCATCTCGTCGGCCGAGTCTCTGGACGTTGCGCGAGGAAAGCCGAAGTAGCTGATCCGCGTGTCGCTGGCATACGATCCCAATCAACTGGAGAAGGTATCCGCGCAGGAGGGCGCTCGCACCAAAGCGCCGTGTCTCATTGACCTCCAGCATACGTGACAAAACCGGCTCGATTTCGGCGAGATCGGCGTCCGCCAGAATGAAGTCGATGTACTCCTGAAGCCTGAACGGCGCGAGTTCGGGTGCCTGCGTAATCGACACATCCTCGAGGTCCAGGGGACCCGCGACTCCGTCCGTATTGGCGCGTAGAAACGCTTGCGTAAAGTTGATGACAATGAAGCGCGAATGCGCGGGATGCGGTATCAGATGCAAGCGATGCGGCAGGATAAAGGCGACCGCACCCGCAGGAAAAGGTCGGCGTACTCCGCCGATGTGCTGTTCGGTATCGCCGCCGAGGTTGATCTGAATCTGAAAATATTCGTGCTTGTGCGGCTCTTCAATTGCGGGGCGTGAGGCTTGGTCGCGTATGTAGAAATCGAGGCGATCGCTTCGCTCAGGCATCGCGTAAGTGCGTGATGCCGCCGCCCGTGAAGCCTTCATGGCTGCATGCTCCAATTGATTCAGGGTACTGTATCAGACCATATGTCGTCGTGTGCAGACGCACCGCTGTGAAGCGGTGGGCGCAGGCCGCTCAGTCGTTGTGCAGCGTGTCGATAATCGCCTGCGTGATGCCGCGCCGGTCATACGACGCGCGCTGGATCATGCCGACCGTGCGCAGCACCGGCGAATTCGAAATCGGCAGCACGCGTAGTAAGGGATCGTTTTGCCAGTTGCCGCGATGCAGAAGCGGCAGCACCGCGACGCCGACATTTTCGCGCACCAGCGCGACGATTGTCTCGATCGAGTTGAGTTCGAGGTATTCGTTGACCGTCAGGCCGACTGTCTGCAGTGCATGCTCGACGACGCGCCCGGTGCGCACGCGGCGGTCGAAGCGCAGAAAGGGGTGGCTGCGCAGAATTCGCCGCGGGTCGTTGTCACCGATTTCGCGGCTGACCACCAGCATCAGCGGCTCCGTGTATAGCGTCGTCCACTTCAGCGTGTCAGGCAGCGTCATGTCGGCACGCGCGACGACCGCCGCGATATCGACCTCACCCGCCTCGACCATCCGCGCCAGTTCGTCGGAGCGCGACGACAGCAGCCGCACATCCAGTTGCGGATGCGCGGCCTTCAAACGCGCGATGACCAGCGAGAGCGCGCCGATCACCGACACCACCGCGCCGATGGTCACTGGCCCGACCATCGAATCCGCCGGCGTCGCTTCGAGTTCGTCCAGGAGGTCGAAAATCTGCTCGACCTTCGGCCAGATATCTTGTCCGTGGCGGCTCAGCGCGATCTGCCGACCGCTGCGGTCGAACAACTGGCGGCCGAGCGCCTGTTCGAGCCCGCGCATCTGCAAGCTGACCGCCGCCTGGGTCAGCGCGACGCTCCGGGCCGCTGCCGCGAATGATCCGGTGCGCGCGATGGCCCGAAAGGTTCTCAACATGCGCAGGGTCGGCATCGCTCATCCCCAAGAAAAAGTTAAGTATCAGTAAGAAATATTAATATTTTCTGTCGTCAAGCGCACCACATAATCGCCGCGAGGACAGCCTTGAACAGGACTACCAGCTCGATATGGAGTTTCCCAGCATGACCGATGCCGCCCGCCGACCGGTTCTGGAGGTGCGCGGCTTTTCGTTGAAGTTCTCGCGCGCTGCCGAGGTACCGAACCTCGTCCACGACGTGTCGTTCTCAGTCGGCACTGGCGAGACACTATGCATCGTCGGTGAATCGGGTTGTGGCAAGAGCGTGACGTCGCTCGCGCTGATGGGTCTGCTCGCGAGCCCGCCTGCACAACGCGTCGCCGGCACCGCGCATTTCGAAGGCAAGGACCTGTTCTCGCTAACCGAGCGCGAACTGGCTGATATTCGCGGCAACCGGCTGTCGATGATCTTTCAGGAGCCGATGACGTCGCTGAACCCGGCGTTCACGGTCGGCGACCAGATCGCCGAAAGCATCCGGCGACATCGCGATGTCGAGCGCGGGCAGGCGCGCGAGCAGGCGCTCGAAATGCTGCGGCTCGTGCGGATCCCGGCGCCGGAAACCCGGCTCGATGCGTACCCGCATCAGCTCTCCGGCGGTATGCGCCAACGCGTGATGATTGCGATGGCGCTCGCGAACCGCCCGCGCCTGTTGATCGCCGACGAGCCGACGACCGCGCTCGACGTGACGATCCAGGCGCAGGTGCTGGCGCTCGTGAAAAATCTGCAAGCCGAGACCGGCACCGCGATGGTGTTGATCACGCACGATCTCGGCGTCGTCGCTGAAGTCGCCGACCACGTCGCGGTGATGTACGCGGGCCGCATCGTCGAATACGGCACCGTTGCCGATCTGTTCGACGACCCGCAGCATCCCTACACGATCGGCCTGATGGGCGCGATTCCGTCGGTCGGTAAGCGCGAAGGCGCGCTCGCGACGATCCGCGGTTCGGTGCCGTCGCCCGAGTTGATGCCGAACGGCTGTCGCTTCGCGCCGCGCTGCCCCTTCGCCGAGCAACGCTGCATCGACGCCGCGCCGCCCGACAAGGTGATAGCCGGTGTGCATCGCGTCGCGTGCTGGCTCGCTCCGGTCGAACAGGTTGCCGCGCCGCTGTTGCGAAAGGAAATTGCATGACGACGCCCAATACACCGACGCCGCACGCACACCCGGCCTCGAATTCGCAGACGCCGATCATCGAGGCGCGCGCGCTGACGAAGCATTTTGGCGGTACGCGGCATCTCTTCACACGCTCGCCAACCGTCTATGCAGTCAACGACGTGTCGTTTGCGGTCGACCCCGGCGAGACGTTTGCGATCGTCGGCGAATCGGGCTGCGGCAAGTCCACACTGGGCCGCCTGCTGCTCCGTTTGATCGACTCGACGGACGGCCGCGTCTTCTATCAAGGCAACGACATCACGCATCAGCAAGGCGCGCCGCTGCGGCGGCTGCGCCGCGAAATGCAGATCATCTTTCAGGATCCGTTCGCGTCGCTGAATCCGGGCATGACGATCGGCCAGATCGTCGGCGAGCCGATCGCGCTGCACGGGCTCGCGCGCAACGGCGCCGAGCATCGCGAGCGCGTCGCGCAACTGCTGCGCACGGTTGGCCTGCAACCGGCCTACGCGGACCGTTTCCCGCACGAATTCTCCGGCGGCCAGCGACAACGGATCGGGATTGCGCGCGCATTGGCCGGCGAGCCGAAGCTGATCGTCGGCGACGAGCCGGTGTCGGCGCTCGACGTCTCGGTGCAGGCGCAGGTGATCAATCTTCTCGAAACACTGAAACAGGATCTCGGCCTCACGCTGATCATGGTCGCGCACGACCTCGCGGTGATTCGCCACATGAGCGACCGCGTCGCCGTGATGTATCTCGGCGAGATCGTCGAGCTCGCTGAAGTCGATGCACTGTTCGACGCGCCGCTGCATCCGTACACGCAAGCGCTGCTGCGCGCGATTCCGGCGAGCAGCCCGCACGAGCGGCGTGCAAAGCCTGCGTTGTCCGGCGATCTGCCGAGTCCGACCGCGCCGCCTTCCGGTTGCCGTTTCCATACGCGCTGTCCGCATGCGAAGCCGCACTGCGCGCAAGCGCGGCCGATCAGCGAACGGCTCGATGACGGACGGCAGGTCGCATGCCACTTCTGGCGCGAGATCCAGAACGCCGGCGGCGGCGCACCGCTGGCCACGAGCGTCAGCCCGAAATTGATCGAGCGGCTCGCGATCTACCGCGACCGCCAGACGATGCTGGCCGCGGGCGGCGTCGATTGAGCCGGTGGTCGAGATGAAAATCGGGTGAAGAATCGAGCTACCGCCGCTGCGCTGCCCGCTCACCAAACCGTTTTGTGAATTGGAAAACAAAGGGAAGTCCTCATGCGAAGAATGTTGATTGCCGCGGCGCTCGCACTCAGCGCCACCGGCGCGATGGCCCAGACCAGCCAGACGATACGGATCGGCTTGCAGGACGACATCGGTTCGCTCGACCCCGCACGCAGCGTGCAGCTCGTCGACCGGATCGTATTTGCGTCGCTGTGCAACGCGCTGGTCGATATCACGCCCGACCTGAAGATCGTGCCGATGCTGGCGACGTCGTGGACGACGAGCGCCGACGGCAAGACGCTTACGTTCAAGCTGCGTCAAGGGGTGAAGTTCCAGGACGACGAGCCGTTCAATGCGGCCGCCGTCAAGGCGAACCTGGACCGCGACCGCACGTTGCCGACGAGCAACCGCAAGAGCGAACTTGCGTCGGTCGATCACGTCGACGTGATCGACGACTACACGGTCGCAATCGTGTTGAAGCAGCCAGACGCCGCGCTGCTCGCGACGCTGACCGACCGCGCCGGCATGATGCTCGCGCCTAAGACGCTGGCCGATCCGGCTGGCGTCGCCGCGCATCCTGTGTGTTCGGGCCCGTACAAGTTCGTTCAGCGCGTGCAGAACGATCGCGTCGTGCTAGAGAAATTCCCGGGCTACTGGGACGCCGACAAATACCCGGTCCAGCGCGTGATCTTCCTGCCGATTCCGGACAGCACCGTGCGCCTCGCAAACCTGCGTTCGGGTTCGCTCGACATGCTTGAGCGCCTCGCGCCGTCCGATGTCGCGTCGGTCAAGAGCGACGCGAGCTACAAGTTCGCGCCGGTCAGCGGCTTCGGCTATTACTACGTTACGTTCAACATCGGCAACGGCAAGCGCAGCAACGCGCTGCTGAAAGACAAGCGCGTGCGGCAGGCGTTCGAACTCGCGATCGACCGTGACGCGATCAACCAGGTGATCGGCGCGGGCATCTTCGCGCCGGCGAATCAGGCGGTGCCGAAGTCGAGCCCGTACTACAACGCGTCGCTGCCGATGACGCATCGCGACGTCGCGAAGGCGAAGGCGTTGCTGAAGGCGGCGGGCCACGAGCACGTCGACATCGAGTTCACTTACCCGAACAACACGGTGTCGAGCCAGATCGTGCAGATGATGCAGGCGATGGTCGGCGAAGCCGGCTTTAACCTGAAGCTGCGGCCGACCGACTATGCGACCGAGCTCAATGCCGCGCACAGCGGCGACTTCGAGGCGATGTACCTCGGCTGGTCGGGCCGTGTTGATCCGGACGGCAACCTGCATCAGTTCAACACGTGCGCCGGCAACCTCAATTACGCGCATTACTGCAACGCCGAAGTCGACCAGCTGCTCGACGCCGCGCGCGTGAAGCTGACCGCCGCGGACCGCAAAACGCAGTACGACGCGGCGTCCAGGCTGCTCGCCGACGACGATCCGATCATCTACGTCTACAGCCAGCCGTGGCCGTTCGAACTGTCGAAGAAGGTGCAAGGCTTCACGCCTTATCCCGACGGCCTGATCCGCCTACGCGGCGTCAGTGTCAAGGGCTGAGCGATCATGCTGCAGATCATTGCAAATCGCGTGCTGGTCGCCATTCCGACGCTGATTCTCGTGTCGATGCTGATCTTTGGCCTGCAGAAGCTGCTGCCCGGCGATCCGGTGATGGCCATGGCCGGGGAAGATCAGGATCCACAGTTGATCGCGTCGTTGCGCGTCAAGTACCACCTCGACGAACCGGTGCCGACGCAGTACGCACTGTGGGTTCGCGACGTCGTGCATGGCGATCTCGGCGCGTCGCTGCGCACCGACGTGCCGGTGACGTCGCTGATCGCGCAGAAGCTGCCGGTCACACTGCAGCTTGCGGCGATGGCGATGATCTTCGCGATCGGCATCGGCATTCCGGCCGGCGTCATCTCCGCTGCAAGCCGCGGCGGCGCGCTCGATTACGGCGCGAACATCTTCGCGCTGTCCGGCATGTCGATCCCGAACTTCTGGCTCGGGATCATGCTGATCTTCATCGTCTCGGTGCGCTGGCACCTGCTGCCGTCGTCCGGCTACGTGTCGCCGGCCGAAGACTTCTGGCTCAGCATCAAGACCATGTTGATGCCCGCGTTCGTGCTCGGCGCCTCGCTCGGCGCGCAATTGATGCGCCACACGCGCAGCGCGATGCTGAGCGTGCTGCGCACCGACTATATTCGGACCGCGCGTGCCAAGGGGCTGCTGCGCGGCACCGTCGTCGTCAAGCACGCTTTTCGCAACGCGCTGGTTCCTATTGTCACGGTGCTCGCGCTGCTGTTCGGCGAACTGCTCGCGGGTGCGGTGCTGACCGAGCAGGTTTTCACGATCCCCGGCTTCGGCAAGCTCATTGTCGATGCCGTGTTCAATCGCGACTACGCGGTCGTGCAGGGTGTCGTGCTCGTCACCGCGCTGTGCTTCATCGTCGTGAACCTGTGCGCCGACGTGCTGTACGTCCTCCTCAATCCCCGACTGAGACGCAGCTGATGGCTACTTCCGCCAACCCCGTTCACGCGTCGGCCGCTGCGTCGCAGACGACCGTACTGCCGCGCCGCAAGCGCCGCGGAATCGCGAAGTTCATGCGCAATCGCGCCGCCGTGTTCGGCGCGGCGCTCGTGCTGCTCATCGTCCTGATGGCGATATTCGCGCCGTGGCTCTCACATTACGACCCGGTGCAGGCCAGCTTCATGACCGTGCGGCAGGCGCCTTCGGCCGTGCACTGGTTCGGCACCGACGAACTCGGCCGTGACGTGCTGAGCCGTCTGCTGTGGGGCGCGCGCGCGTCGCTGCTGGCGGGCGTCGTGTCGGTCGGCATCGCGGTCGTGATCGGCGTGCCGCTCGGCTTGGTGGCCGGCTATTTCGGCAAGCTCGTCGACGGAGTGATCTCGCGAATCGCCGATGCGTTGCTGTCGATTCCGTTCCTGATCCTCGCCATCGCGCTCGCCGCGTTCCTCGGACCGAGCCTGACCAACGCAATGGCCGCGATCGGCATCTCCGCGATGCCGCGCTTCGTCCGGCTGACGCGCGGCCAGGCGATCACCGTGAAGGCCGAGGAATACGTCGAAGGCGCGCGGGCAATCGGCCTCGGCCACGCGCGGATCATCGTGCGGTACATCCTGCCGAACGTGTTACCGCCGATCATCGTGCAGGCAAGCCTGACGATCGCGACTGCGATCATCGCCGAAGCGAGCCTGTCGTTTCTCGGGCTCGGCCAACTGCCGCCAGCGCCGTCGTGGGGTTCGATGCTCAACACCGCGAAGGATTTTGTCAGTCAGGCGCCGTGGATGTCGATTTTCCCGGGCATCGCGATCTTTCTGGCCGTGCTCGGTTTCAACCTGCTCGGCGACGGCCTGCGCGATGCGCTCGATCCGCGCGAGTCGTAACCCGAGTCCGTCACCGCCTCAATGGGCCGACGGCCCCCTCATTACTCTCGTTTGAGTTTTTCAATGACACGTTTCAATTGGCAAAACCCGTATCCAACACCCCGTTTGCCCGTGTTCGCGCGCAACATCGTTTCGACGTCCCACCCGCTTGCCGCACAAGCCGGCTTGCGGATGTTGTGGAAAGGCGGCAACGCCGTCGATGCGGCGATTGCCGCGGCGGCGGCGATCACGGTCGTCGAGCCGGTTTCGTGCGGGCTCGGCAGTGACGCGTTCGCGCTCGTCTGGGACGGCGCGAAGCTGCATGGGCTGAACGCGTCGGGCGTGTCGCCCGCCGCGTGGAACGTCGATTACTTCAAGCGTAAGTACGGTGAGGAAAACGGTCTCGCGAAGCACCCCAAGCGCGGCTGGGATGCCGTGACGGTGCCGGGCGTAATCGCCGGCTGGGAGGCGCTGCATCGGAAGTTCGGCACGCTGCCGTTCGCCGACCTGATGGAGCCGGCGATCGAAATCGCCGAGCGCGGCCATGCGGTGGCGAGCGTCGTTGCGTACAAGTGGGCGGCCGCTGTGCCGGAACTGAAGGACCAGCCGGGCTTCGCCGAGACGTTCATGCCACGTGGCCGCGCGCCGGAAGTGAGTGAACTGGTGCGCTTCCCCGGGCACGCGAAGACGCTGCGCAAGTTGGCCGAACAGGGCCCGCGCGCGTATTACGAAGGCGAGATCGCCGAACAGATCGCCGCGTTTTCGCGCCAGGGCGGCGGCGCGCTCACGATGGACGATCTGCGCAACTATCGCGTCGACTGGGTCGAGCCGATCAGCAAGGACTATCGCGGCCACACGGTGCACGAAATTCCGCCGAACGGCCAGGGCATTGCCGCACTGATCGCGCTCGGCATTCTCGAACAGTTCGACGTGGGCGCGCTGCGGATTGACGGCATCGAATCGCAGCACCTGCAGATCGAAGCGATGAAGCTCGCGTTCGCCGACGTCTACCAGTACGTCGCCGATCCGCGCTCGATGGAGGTCACACCCGAACAGATGCTCGACGACGCGTACCTGAAGTCGCGCGCGAAGTTAATCGACCCGAAGCGTGCCACGCAGTTCGATTTCGGCATGCCGAAGGCGGGCGGCACGATCTACATGTCGGTGGCCGACGAGCGCGGCATGATGGTGAGCTTCATTCAGTCGAACTACATGGGCTTCGGCTCGGGCATCGTCGTGCCGGACGCCGGCATTTCGCTGCAGAACCGCGGCTATGGGTTCTCGATGGATCCGAAGTCGGCGAACGTGGTCGAGGGCGGCAAGCGACCGTTCCATACGATCATCCCTGCTTTCCTGACCCAGCGGGTCGACGGCCGCCAGGAAGCGGTGATGAGTTTCGGCGTGATGGGCGGCGACATGCAGCCGCAAGGACATCTGCAATCGATCGTGCGCATGCTCGACTACGGCCAGCAGCCGCAGGCCGCGTGCGACGCGCCGCGCTGGAAGGTCAATCGCGACTTCACGGTTGACGTCGAAGCAACGCTCGATGAGGACACGGTGCGTGCACTCGTGGGTCTCGGCCACACGATCAAGTCGGTCGACGATCCGTATATGGACTTCGGCTCCGGCCAGTTCATCTGGAAGCTCGATCGCAACGACCCCGAGCGCGGCTATGTCGCTGCGAGTGACACCCGGCGCGACGGGCTGGCCGCCGGGTTCTGATCCTGGCAGCCGTGCCGTACAAGATGCCTGAGCCTCGCAGGTCGCGACCCGCCGCTTGTGAGGCTCGGGCTCAAAGATGCCACGCACCCGTGTGCGATTTGATCGGGCGGGACAGACGGGCGATCTCAGGCTCAGCGTCAGGCGCGATCATCAGTGGTTTAGACAGAAACACGCGCTCGCAGCTTCGGCAGGCGACAGGCCACTGTGGAAGTAAGCCTGCAATCGCCGCACGATCGCATCGTCCGGCTCCCAAGGCACGCGAATGAAACCTTCTCCGACGGCTTCTTCGTACACGGCGTTTGCCCATGCGCACAGGTCGAGTTCGAACGAAAAAGGCAGTGCTATCTGGTTGGACTGGATGAACATGACAACCTCCACAACATCGAACATGTGCGTGGTCAAATCACGCAGATGCGAATAACGGCGGCGGATAGATACGACATTTCCTCGTTTCAACGATTTGGATGCGCGGTGGTCTTGATCATTGCGACAAGCAAAGTGGCCACGACGACGAGGAAGCCGGACATGTAGATAAGCACGACGGTCATCATCGGTTGCTCCTCCTTCAGATATGCCGCAAGTGCGGCGGCCACCACCGGCTGACAGCATGGGCCGCGATGCGCGCAGCAGATCCACGGCCCAGGCCGCGAGACAAACCGTGAGCGTCAATCGTCGAGAAACCGGATTTAAGTTCGCGTATTGATCGAACGAACTGGTGATAAACAAGACTGACCATGCCAGGTGTATCGTGCTTGCACACTGGCCTTGAAAACAATGTACAGGTGCGAGCCACACGAAACCATTCTACGAACGGTTCGAACGCCGGTGCATGTAGATAGGAATCTCATACCCGCGTATAACTCGCGTGATGGCTGAAGGCGAAGAAAACCGTCCTGACGAAGCAGGGGGAACTGAAGCTGTGAGCGACCGGATTGCGTGGCCCGGCGCGACGGCAATCTCCTGACGAACTGCGAACGCGCTATGGCCGACCCAGCGCAAGATTGAGCAATCGCTCGACAGTGATGGCGTCAACGGGCTTCTCGAGGAAAGGGGGCGCACCTCTGGCCTGGATTTTGGCCTCAACGGCGTCAGTCGGGAATCCCGAGGTGAAAATGATCGGAATGGCGTACCCGAGGGCCAGAAGATGGTCGTGCAGTTCGATTCCGGACAAGCCCGGCATCCGTATATCCGAAATCAGGAATGACGTTTCGCCGATTGACCCCGACTCCAGAAATTCTTCCGCCGATGCAAACACGCGTGCCTGCCACCCTAGCGAACGAACCAGACTCGCGGTCGCCACCCGGGCACCCTCATCGTCGTCGACGATGGAAACAATTTGAGAAGACACAAGCGACGGGCCTCGACACACTGAAAGCGGAGCGTGCCAGACGAAATCGTGTGGCATGCGACTCAAATCAATCGTAGCTCGGAAGCCGCAGCACGGAAATGATACGAATGTATAAACGGGTCATAAGCGTAGCGTCGATCCGGATGCGTCTCGATCGTGCTCCCGACCATTACCAATTATTGTCCTGTTTATCACGCCGGATTGCCCTTCAGGACGCTTCGCTAATCGAAGGCAGGCTGAACTGGAAAATGGCCCCGTGCCCGGCATTGTTGGACGCCCACACTTGTCCTCCGTGGGCTTCGATGATCGAACGGCAGATCGACAACCCCATGCCCATTCCTTCGGCCTTCGTGGTGAAGAAAGCGTCGAACAGCCGATTTGCGCTTTCCGGATCGATCCCCGGGCCAGAATCCTGTACGGCGACCACGACGTGCCCATCGCTATCCCGATGGGACTCGACCCGGAGTTCACGTGAGTCGCCGCCGATGTCAGCCATCGCCTGGATACCGTTTATGACCAGATTGATGAGCACCTGCTGAAGCTGGACCCGATCGCCGAGCAACGGAGGCAGCCCGGAGTCAAGCTCGAGGCGCAACGAAACGCGATGATTCAAGACTTCGCGCTGAACCAGGGCCACGACGTCATTGATCACATCGTTGAGTTCCAGCTGCGTCTTCCGCGGGGCAGCCTTCCTGGTGAGCGTGCGGATACGCCGGACAATTTCACTCGCGCGCCTACCTTCGCCGATCATATGCTGCACACAGGCCCGCACCTCTTCCGGCTGCGGCTCCCCGCGGCCGAGCCATCGCAGGCAGGCTTCGCCACTAGTCACGATCGCGCCGAGCGGCTGGCCGACTTCGTGGGCGATGGATGCACTCAGTTCCCCAAGCGTTGTTACGCGAGTTGCATGAGCCAGTTCCACCTGCAACGCTTGCAACTGCTCCTCTGCCTGTTTGGCCGCGGTCCGCCGCGCTGCGAGTTCCGCCTCGGCCTCCTTCTGTTCGGTCAGGTCGAGCACGAACGCCACGCCGTTTTCCTCCGAGCCCTCGATTAGCGCGCCGCCGACCAGAACCGGGATGCGACTGCCGTCCTTGCGGATATATTCCTTCTCATAGGGCGGGGAACTCCCGCGCTGCCGTAGGTCGTCAATCGCCCGCGCATCGGCGGCGCGATATTCCGGAGGTGTCATGGTGGCCCATTGGACATGGCCGGACAGCAGATCTTGTCGCGAATAACCTACGATCCGGAGAAACGCGTCGTTCGCGTCGGTTGCGATACCGGCCACGTTCCAGAAGAACACTCCGATGATGTTCGATTCGACCAGCCGCCGGATGCGTGCTTCGCGCAGGCGTAGCTCCTCCTCGGCCAGCTTGCGCTCGCTGTTCTCGCGTTGCAGGTCGGCGTAGAGCAGCGCGTTCTCCAGCGAGATCGCAGCCTGCGAGGCCAGCAGTTCCAGCACGGTCACGCGTTCGGGAGGGAAAGCATGCGTGGCCAGGTTGTTCTCCAGATACAACAGGCCGATCAACGCAGAGCGCCGCATGATCGGCAGGCATAACACCGACTTCGGTCGCCGGCGGGCAAAGTAGTCGTCTGCCGCAAAGGGATTCGATTGCATCGCATCCGTCAGCAATACCCGCTCCTGGCAGCGGCGCACGTAATTGATGATGGACGCGGGCAGCACCGATTCGCGTACGGACGATTCCGGCAACGCCTGTGCGGGCCGCGCCCGGCCCAGATGCCGCCGTACCTGGATCGTCTGCTGCTCGACGCTCGCTTCCGCCGCGAGGACCAGGCTCTCGTTGCGTGCGAGCAGCAAATGGCAGGTCTGCGCCCCGGCATTTTCAAGCAGGATGTGCATCAGCGTGTCGACGAGATCCTCGAGCACGATCTGGCCAGAGATGGCCTGGGAGGCCTTGGTGACCGATAGCAGATCCAGTTGCTCGACATTACCGAATGCAGTGACCGCCGATGAAGCCGGCTCTTCGCGCAGTTGCGGCGCGCGCGCGTCGATCTGTCTGACCTTACCGTCGGCGCCCCAGCGCGCAAAGCAGTCGCGCGCCTTTCGCATGTATGTGTCGGCAATTGTCTCGAATCCACGCGTCCGGTAGAACGCCGATGCGCGCTCATAAGCGATTGCCTCGTTATGGACGAAGTGGTGCTCGCGTGCCGAACGAATGGCCTGTTCGTAAAGCCGCATGGCGTCGGAGTCGTGCCTCTCGAGTCGGGCAATCTCCGCGGCTATCAGCGCGGCGCGGTTCGTGAAATTCTCGGGGCAATTGTTCGCCCACGTCTCGAGCTGCCTCTGGTGAGCGGACAGCGCCTCCAGATGCCTGGGTCGTTCGTCAGCCGATACCGAATCGCAGTGTGCTGCGCGCGCCAGCGCGCCATAGAAATGATATTCCGCCACCTCGAAGCAGAATGGCGACGCCCACAGCAACGGTTCAGCATTCGATGCCGCCGCGATGGCGCAAGCGTAGTCAGCTGCATGGAAACGCGCTTGCAACTTGCGAATCCAATACCAGCAAGCGACAAGTGCCAGCCCTGGATCTGCGGCCAAATGCTGCTCGAACCGGTCTTCGTCGAACGCGGCATCGTTGAAGGAGCCGAATTCGGGCGTCAGACCACGGAGTCCATTGATCAGCCTGAGTTGTGCAGTCATGACGTCGGCGACGAATTCGAACCGCATTTTGCGTGCGAACTCGAGGCCACTTTCGGCTTCTCGTTGCACATCGCCGAGTGGGTCTCCGGCAGCCAGAAGATTGGTGATCAGGTTGTTGCCGCAATAGCCCGAAAACGTAAGGTCGCCAGTTTGGTTGGCCGTGTCGAAGGCGAGCCGCAGTATGGCTCGACCCGAACGTATGTGCGCCGTCCAGGGCACGATGAAGGCGCCAAAGCCGGCGTAGACGCGAGCTTTGAAGCGATCCATCCTGTGCTTCTCGACGAGATCGACGCCGAGCTTGCCGAACCGGAATCCAGCCTCGTAATCACCGAATTGCGGCCCGAGGGTCATGCCGAGCATGACGTAGGCGAATCCCGATCCATCGCTATTGCCATGCTCGAGGCTCAGATTCGCCATGCGACCGGCGACGAGGCAATACAGGTTCATGTCGGTGGCATGGGCGGGCGGCTGGACGGCTGTTAGCACGTCCAGGGTGGCACGGCACACGGGATCGGTCATCAGAGGCAATTCGAGGAGCTGCTCGATCGAGCGGCTGCCCATCCGTTGCCACAGTTGTTTGTACTCCTGCTGCACCTCATCTTTCCGCGGGTGCGGCGACCACGTGACGCCGACGGCACGGAGATATTCGAGGCTCACTTCAACGGCGCGGTCGGCTTGTCCCGCGTTCATATAAAGGGCCATGCGCAGGCACGCGACGGCGGCCTTGTCGATGAGGTTTGCGGCGCGGTTTGAAAGCATCGACAGCCGTTGTTCCGCCGACGTCAGGTAGCTGTTCAGGAATTCGCATTCGGCACGCTGAAAGCCGAGCGAGAACGTGAGCGCATCGTGCCGGTTCGTACCATCCTGTGTCACCAGTGCGTCTCCGGCAGTGAAATAGGCCAGTGCCGATGCGTAGGCCGTCGCTGCCTTGGCACGCATGCCGGCGCTGAGATTGAGTTCAGCGACACGCTCGCATTCTTCAGGCGCCTTGATCAGCGCGGCGCCCCGATTGAACTGGTTTGCCACATCGAACAGATGATCGGCGAGCTCGTCGGCCGTCATGTTCGAGAGGAGCACGCGACCGATGCGCAGGTGTACTTCACTGCGGCGCTCTTCGGGAACCAGTGAGTAAGCCGCTTGCTGGATCCGGTCGTGCAGGAACTTACCGCTGCCATGGGTGCGCAGAATCAAATTCTCGCGCACGGCAGGCGCAAGTTGCTGCTCGAGTTCGGCCTGGCCGCTGACCAGCGCGAGAATCCGCAGGTCGAACTTGTTGCCGAGGCAAGCGGCCAGCTGCAGCGCTTCCTGTGCCGGGATCGGCAGTTGCCGCAACTTGCGCAACATCAGATCGACGACGTTGTCGGCGAAGTCTTTCGCTTTGATCTGATCCAGGTCCCACTGCCATGCCTGAACCTGTGCATCACGCCGCAGCAACCCCTCCTTGTGTAGCGCATCCAGGAATTGGATAAAGAAGAACGGGTTGCTCTCGGTGCGTTCGCAAATGAGGTGTGTGAGCGGCCCGCAGGACGCGTGTGGCGCATGCAGCGTATCGGCGACCAACTGATTCAGATGCGCGGCGGACAACGGCGCGAGCTGGATGTCGATCACCGGCGTGCCGCTGTGATGGATCGCATCGAGGCTCTTCATAAGCGGATGCGCTCGGCTCACTTCGTTGTCGCGATAGGCGCCGATTAGCATCAGATAACAGGTGTCTGGGTGGGTGAGCAGGTGTTCGACGAGCGCCAGGCTGGCGGCGTCGATCCACTGCAGATCGTCCAGGAAGAGGACTAGCGGATGTGCCTTGCTCGTGAACACGGTCACGAATTGCCGGAAGACCAGGCGGAACCGGGTTTGCGCCTCCGCCGGGGGCAGCGCCGGTACCGGAGCTTGGGTGCCGATGATCAACTCGACTTTGGGCAGCACATCGAGAATAAGTTGGCCATTGACCCCGACCGCAGCCTGCAGTTGTTGTCGCCAGCCGGCGATGCGTGCTGCACTTTCGGCCAGCAGTTGCTGCACCAACTCGCCAAACGCTTGCGTAAGGGTGGCATACGGAATGTCTCGCTGGTACTGATCGAACTTGCCTGAAATGAAGTAGCCATGCTTCGTGACAATCGGCTTGCGCAAGGTGTCGACGAGCGACGACTTGCCGATGCCCGAGTACCCAGATACGGTGGCAAGCGCCGCCCGGCCGGTGGCCGCCATAAGTTCGAATACACCGAGGAGCGCATTCAATTCCTGATCGCGCCCGTACAGTCTGTGTGGAATCTGGAAGCGATCCGATAGATCGTCCGTGCCGAGCCGGAACGGCTCGATCCGGCCGGAGGCGCGCCATTGCGCCAGACAGCGGTCAAGATCGGCTTGCACGCCACGCATGCTTTGATAACGATCCTCCGGTAGTTTGGCCAACAGCTTCATCACGATGTCGGACACCGGTTGCGGCACCGCGGGCGCGATATCGCACGGCGGCGGTGGCATACGGGCGATGTGGCAATGCGTCCATTCCAGCGGATCGCTTGCCTGGAACGGCAACTGACCGGTCAGCATGCGATAGAGCAACACGCCCATCGAATAGCAATCGGTCCGGTAATCAACCGGCCGATTCATGCGGCCGGTTTGTTCGGGGGACATATACGCCCACTCGCCCACGGATACGACAATGTCCTCTGGCGAGACGGTGTGTTCCTGGGTCGTCGCGAGGCTGAAATCCACCAGCAGAACATGGCCAGTGTCTGGCGCGACCAGAATATTGGCCGGCCGCAGATCTCGATGGATGACGTGGGCGGTATCGACGCCCGCCAATGCATCGGCCAGGTGATGGGCGATAGCGAGGCAGCGAGGCAGGTCCGGGCGCGGGCCGTGCCACAAAATAGTCTCGAGCGATTCGCCCGAGAAGTCTTCCATAACCGACACCAGGCGTCCGCGGTCATCGATCAGGGTAAGCGGCTTGGCAACGCCAGCGATGTTCAACCTTTGAAGGAGCAGATATTCGCGCTTGAAACGAGCGGACTGGACTGCGCCGGCGTGTTCGGGAAGGAGCTTCAGGAGCACCGGCCGCCCATCTGTCAAGCGTCGGGCACGGTAGAGGTCCGAGCCCGCTGTCACGTAGACCCGATCAATGGTCTGACAATTCGCGACAATCATTGTCCCCCCTTGTCTGCCGCGACCCGGCCCGACACCTGCACGTTGCATTCCGCTGTTGAATGAGGTCCAGGCCTGCACGGACGTTGACCTCATCCAAAATAATCACGTGACGACTGCAACGATTTACAATTAGTTTACTCGGTTGCCAATGAGACGCAAAAGCATTGGCAAGTTGAAAATGGGTCCATGCCAGAGGGGTGCGACCGCATTCCGGCTTCCCAAGGTGTCAAGATGACTACTAGACCGACCCGCCGAACGACGGACAAATCCGAAACAACCGACGCGTCCGTCATCTACGTCGTCGATGACGACAAAGGAATCCGTCTGGCCCTTGACCTGCTTTTGCGCTCGGTAGGCTTGCGCGTCGAAACGTTCGAGTCGCCGGACGAATTTCTCCAGTTTCCTCATTCCGCGGGACCGAGCTGCCTCATCCTCGACGTGCGACTCCGCGGGAAAAGCGGCATGGCTTTTCACCAGGAAATCGTCAATAGCGGCATGCGTATTCCCGTCGTCTTCATGACCGGTCATGGAGACATCGAGATGGGGGTGAAGGCAATGAAGGCTGGCGCGCTTGATTTTTTTGCGAAGCCATTCAAAGACCAGGACATGCTCGACGCAGTTGCCCACGCCTTGGCGCGAGACAGCGAACGGCTCGCTGCGGAAGCCGCGTTAGCCGGTCTACGCGCTGCGTACCAGTCTCTTTCGCCGCGCGAGAAAGAGGTGATGGGCTTTGTCTTGTCCGGCCTGCTGAACAAGCAGATTGCCTCTGAGATGAACTTGAGCGAAATCACGGTCAAGGTGCACCGTGGACAGGTCATGCGAAAAATGAACGCACGCTCTATGCCGGACCTCGTGCGCAAGGCCGAATCGCTTGGTATCAAGCCCTGTCTGCCCGACGGCCGTCAGTGCTGAGCGCGGATCTGCCCGCGTTTGCCGCTCAACAGGAGATTCGCTTGACGCGGCAAGCTCGGTGAAATCTCCTTACCGCACTTATACGTCCGTATAAGCCGGTTACGCTAATGCGGCATCGGTATATCCAACCGTAGAGTAGACTCGCCCTCCGGCTAAATCTACCCTTCTCTTATCGCGGCACGCTTGCTCTCCTTGCAGCGCAAAGCTCGCAGTTCGGCCCGACGACCCCATGGCGCTTTCGGATGGCCGCCCGACCGGTTCGCTTCTTAACGTCCCCAAGGAATCATCGTGTCATATGTTCTACGTAGCTGGATCCATATCGGGAGCAACTCCTACGGCGAGTACACGTTCGTGCCGTGGCTAGGGAGGACCATATATCGCCGTACCGTCGACTTCTCCGCCATATGCATCCAGTAGCCGCAAAGTCGGGAGTTGCTCGGCCGCTGCCTCACTCTTTGCTAAGGATCGCAAACGATCGTGAACATCCCTCATCGCCTCGGCCGGACCGGGTTACTTCAGCGCCCGAGGTTCGGAACCCGTGGACGACGACGCTCGCAGCCATCGGCCAATCTTTTTCTCCGCCAGACCCGATGCGGAGTCCTCGGACCTGTGCGGTCGCTCCCGCTTGGGGGGTGAGCCGCTCAATTCGCGTAAATCGGAGGGCGGCGACGTGCGTACCTATACTGTGACGATCGTGGAGGAACTGTCCAATTCGCTCTTCGCATTGCGCTGGCACGACCCGACGCGTTGCAACTACGAGGAGCAAATCTGGGCACTATGCTTCGCTCCCGCGGCGGCGCGTTGCGCCCTGTCTGGCGAGCGCATCCGCAAGGGCGACCCGGTCTACCGTCCCCGAATCCGCGGATCGTTCAAACCACTCAACAGCGAAGCAGTGATTCTGGCCAGCGAGCTGCGCAAGGCCAGCACACGTGGCTGAGACGCGCTGGCCGTCGCAGAGTGCGCGCCAGGGTTTGGCGACAAACAGTTCAACTTGAAACCGGAAGCGTCTCGACGATCACGCGCAATTGGCACGGTTAGCTATCGCTTTCGTCATCGGTGACGCAGAGCAGCAGCCCCGTCGTTCACGGGATCGCCGGAGCGAAAGCGTTGCCGGTATTCGGCGGGACTGATCTGAAGCCTGCGGCTAAACGTACGCCGAAGCGTATCCGCGCTCTCAAAGCCGCAACGCTTCGCGATTTCGCCGATCGGGTGGCGGGTGCTTTCGAGGTAGCGGCGCGCCGCATCGATGCGCGCGTCGTTGAGGAATGCGATGAGACTGACGCCGCATTCTTTGGTGAAGATGCGGGACAGATTGCGCGGACTCATTTTGAGGCGGCGCGCAAGCGACGTGGTCGTGTGATTCAGATGAAGGTTATCGAGCAGGTACTGCTGAATTGACTGGATCTGGGAATCGCTGGCGGCCTGGGTTTCCAACAGGGGGCTGAATTGCGATTGGCCGCCCGCGCGGCGCACATATACGATCAGATACTTTGCGACGTCGAGCGCCATTTGCTTGCCGAAGTCTTCTTCGATCATGACCAGCGCGAGATCGATGCCGGCGGTTACGCCTGCGGTCGTGTAGAGGCCGCTATCTTTTACGTAGATCTGGTCGGGTTCGACCTTCGCCTTCGGAAACATTGACGAAAGACGCGTGGCGTCCATCCAGTGGGTCGTGACCGTACGGTTATCGATCATGCCGGCGGCGCCGAAAGCAAAAACGCCGTTGCAGATGGCGGCGATCCGCCTCGTGCTCTTGTGCTGCTTCGCGAGCCATTCGCTGAGCGTCGAGTCTTCGAGTACTTCGAATACGCCGAGGCCGCCGGGCACGATCACCGTGTCGAAATGCGGACACGGATCGAAGATGGTCCGGTCCGGCATTACCGTGAGCCCGCTGGAAGACAGCACACTACCGCGCGTCGTGCCGATCGTCAGCATTTCGTATTCGCAGGCCCCCTGACTGAGGATGCGGACCTCCGCAAAGGCGTCCTTGGGCCCCGCGATATCGAGCAGCTGGAATCCGGGGAACAGCACCATTCCGACGGTGATCTTGCGCATAGGGGTCAGTCAAAATGGAGCCGAGGCTGGCGCGACGCATGCCGCATGCGCTCGCCTAGCGGCTCGCCTCGAGTTCGTCGAAGCGCCGGGTTCGGTAAAGCACCATCGATACGAGCCAGCTCGCGGCGAAGATGCCGATGATGATGTAGCCCAGCGTGCCGAAGTTGTCGTTCAGCGTCCCGATAGCATCCCACAGCTTGCCTTCGAGCTTCAAGTGGTCAGAAATCAGGCCCAGGGCCTCGATCGTGCCGACCAGCAGCGCGACCGCGACCGACACCAGTGTGATCGTCATGTTGTAGTAGATCTTACGAATCGGCTTGAGATAGGCCCAGCCGTAGGCCCCGAGCATCAGGTGACCATCGAGCGTATCCACCAGCGACATTCCCGCGCTGAAGAGCGCCGGGAACACCATGACCGCCCATGGCGAAATGCCGTGGGAAGCCTGCGACGCGGACATGCCGAGCAAGCTCACCTCAGTCGCGGTGTCGAAACCCAGTCCGAACAGAAAGCCAAGCGGGAACATGTGCCAACTGCGCGTGACTAGCCGAAACATCGGGCGAAAAATCCGCGCGAGAAAGCCGCGATCGGCTAGCAACATGTCGAAGTCGTCGTCGACGTAGGCGCCGCCTGCGCGAACGTGGCGCCATGCCTGGAAGATCGCTTTCAGAATCAGCAGGTTCAGGAACGCTATTGCGAACAGAAAGACTGTCGACACCGACGTGCTGATCAGGCCGCCCAATTCCTTGTATTGGGCAAAGCGCGTGCTCAACACGCTTGCGACCGCCACGACCGCGAGCGAGGCGATGACGATGATGGTCGAGTGACCGAGCGAGAAGAAAAAGCCCACGGCGACAGGGCGCCTTTTTTCCTGCATCAGCTTGCGGGTCACGTTGTCGATCGCGGCAATGTGATCGGCATCGACCGCATGGCGCAAGCCCAATCCGTAGGCGATCAACGCGGTGCCAAGCAGGACCGGGTGGTCCCAGAACGACACGAACGCCCAGATCCACGCGGCGGCATTAGTCACCAACAGCAGGCCGTAAATGCCGAAGAGCTTGCGCTGGACCTGAGGATCGGATCCGGTAAGTACATTGGACAGTTGCTTGAGCATGATAGATATCCTGATGAAACTTCGTTACGCGATATGGCGAGCGTTCTCGCGCCCTTGTCTGAACGCCGGAAGCAAGGGCACGGCTCAGTCGCTGGACGGACGCAATGCGCGCAGATTCAGCGACGCCATGTCTGTGGCCGACAGCACCCCAGCCTGCGTCACGGTCTTTTCGAGGGCGAGCAGAAAGCGCTCGTAGTAGTCCCACGGTGGCTGCCCCGCGCAGTATCCGTCTTCCCATTCCGCGATCGACTCGATGAGATTCTGGCGGAAGTCTTCCCACTCGAAGTGCCCCGCCTTCGACAGCGAAAGCGCGAGCCCGAATACCTGCCGCTCCCATGGCTTGTCGAACAGAAGTTTGCCTTGCATGCGCGGCGGAGAGTCCGGATGTCCAAGCATGCTGGAGGCGGCATATTCCTCGAACCGGGTAAACATGATCAGACCGCCGACCGAGGCGATGTGTCAGGCGAGGGCACCAGCGCCACACCCATCATCGCTTCGGGTGTCACGAGCGCGGCCAGTTCCGCTTCGCTCATGCCTTCAGTGCCCGCGGGCCGCTCCGGGATGACGAACCAGCGGATTTGCGCGCTGCTGTCCCATACCTTGACTTCTGTCTCGTCCGAAACCGGCACGCCGAACTCCTTCAGCACGGCGCGCGGTTCGCGCACGCCGCGCGCGCGAAACACCGGGTCCTTGTACCAATAGGGCGGCAGACCCAGCACAGGCCAGGGATAGCAGGAGCAGAGCGTGCAGATGATGAGGTTGTGAACGCCGTCGCCGTTGGCGACTGCGGCCATGTGTTCGCCTTCCGCGCCTTCCATCCCGGCCGGGAAGTCCATTTCCGCAATCGCCTTCGGCGTGTCTTCGACAAGGCGTTCTCTGAACGCTGGGTCGATCCACGCGCGCGCCACAATTTTCGCGCCATTGAACGGGCCAGCCATCGTTTCGAAATGAGCCAGCACGGTATCGACCGAGTCGCTGCCCAGCACTCCTTTCTCGATCAGAAGCGCTTCGAGCGCCCGTACCTTGGCCGCGCTCGCGGCCTCGCGCTCGTCGTCGTATTTGAAAAGTTCGCTCATGTTGGTTCCATACCAGGTGATGGGTGTAGAGATTCAGTTCGATGCATCGAGATACGCTTCGTATAGGTCGGCGTAGATCGTCGTGTTTGGCTCGCTCTTTTCCTTGCCCCAGATGTCCTCGGCCTTGAATGCAACGCGATAGACGGGCATCGGCTCGCCGATGCCGTCGGGCCCGGTCGATACGAAGTAGGAGTAGGCACCCGGATAGACGAAGTCGATCACACCGCGCTTGTTGCGCAGGTAGCCCGGCAAACGCGTGTGATCGACGGCGGCCGGATCGGCGATGCACACCTGGGCACCGGGTTCGAAGCGCGGCGTCTGCGTCAGTGCATTCAGCCCCGAATCGCCTTTTGCAAGGTAGTCGTTGATCTGCGAGGCAATGGCCGGATTCGGCTGCGCGGGCAACGGCGCATCGGGCTGGGCGCGGTAATGCGCGGTCTTCTGCGCGAGCTCGTCGGCCGATACATAACCCTGATCGATGAAGAATTGCGAAATCCCCATCAGCCACTTTTCGTAGTACCGGTATTTGAAGTATTCGAACGGCTGCATGCCTTCGGCGCCGGTGCGCAGCGACGCCCAGGTCCACGTATTCCTGAACGTGGTAGGCAGCGTTGCCACCGGGTACTTTGGCAATGCGTCCGACAGATGCGTGCTTTCCGCCATCATCACCGTATGAATGCCGAAAATACGCTTCTCCCACGGCTCGACGAAAACCCGTGTCTCGACATTGACGGGTCCGAGGTTTTCGAGCCCGCCAAGGCTGTGCTGTAGTTTCATGACGTGCGATTCCTGAAGTGGGTGGTCAGTTGAGTTGAGGCTGAGCCTTGTGGCTTAGTGCTTCGCCGAACGCTTCGGAGACGATGCCGAAGACGGCGCCGGTAACGAGCGCGGCGGCAGCCACCAACGCGGGGTTCTGGATACCGACCGTGGTAATCGCCTTACCGGTGGCGACTGTGGTGCCGACCGTCGAAGCGAAGCCCCACACGACGGCGGGCAGCACATTCAGCAGCTTCAGTTTCGACACCTGCACCATCGCCGCACTTCCGACGCCGACGCAGATCGCTGCGGCGAGCGGGGCCGTGCCGCTATTGGCGATCGCCATCAGCGAGAGCGACGCGATGACGAGGCCGGTGAGATTCGACGCGACGCTTTGCACGAAGCCGCGCGGACCGCCGCCGACCACGAAGAACGATGCCCACGCGATAAACGTGACCCAGACGGGGACTGGAAACACCGTTGCCGTGACGTAGGTGTCGACGACGGCGAGCACGCCGATACTGACGGTAAGCGCATCAGTCTTTTTCATTGCAGACTCCTCGAGATAAGTTGGCTAGTGGATACAGCTGAGAAACGATTCGCGTAGTCGTGGAAAATCCAGATTGCGGCCGATGAACACGAACTTGTTCTCGCGCGGCTCGTCCTTCTGCCATGCGCGTCCGGGTTTGGCTTCCAGCAACATATGCACGCTATGGAAATGGAACTGTCGCGCTTCGGCGTGAAAGTTGAGGACGCCTTTCATGCGCATCAGTTGCTGGCCTTGCTGCTGTACGAGTTCGTTAATCCAACGGTTAAAGCGCGCGGCATCGAGGTCGCCCTTTTCGGCCAGCGCGCACGATTGGATCGACACGTCGTGTTCGTGGTCGTGAGCGCCTTCGTCGAGCAGATCGGGCTCGATCGCGAGCAGCGTGGGGAGCGAGAAGCGGCGCACACCCAGCAGAGCGTCCGCGCGGATTTGCGAGCGGGTCGAGGTGATGATGGCGGCGGTTGGATTCAAAGAACGGATCGTTCGTTGGACGGCGACTAGCTCGTCTTCCGTGATCAGGTCGAGCTTGTTGATCAGAATGACGTCGGCGAACGCCACCTGCTCGCGCGCAATGTCGTCATCGAGTTGCCGGCGCAGATGCAGTGCGTCGACCACAGTGACGACCGATTCGAGATCCACGGCTTCGCGTAGGTCGGGATCGGCGAGGAACGTTTGCAGGACCGGTGCCGGATCGGCGAGTCCGGATGTCTCGACGATCAGGCGCTGCATGGGTGCCGCGCCGGTCTGCGAACGCGCCAGCAGCGCTTTCACACTATCGACGAGGTCGGCGCGTACCGTGCAGCACACGCAGCCGTTATTGATTTCGACCAGCGCCTGTTCTTCGGCGACGATCAATTGTCCGTCGATGCCGACTTCGCCGAACTCGTTGACGACCACGCCGATTGATCCCGGCGCCCGTTGCTGCAGCAACTGATTGACGAGGGTGGTCTTACCCGAGCCGAGAAACCCGGAGATGACAGTGACGGGAAGCTTGAGCGGTGTGGGCGTGCGAGTCATGGCAGAGTCCGTTGCTGATCGAGACTGACTCAATAGAGCGAGTACCAGGCCTGTCGCCGTCATCCGTCTGTGCAGGAAATCAGCTTGTCCCGAATGCACGGGAAATGTGGCTGTTTTTGTCCGAGGCGGACATTGAGGACACCATGGTGCGATCAGGCGGCATGAATCCGATGCCAAGCGCTGGTGCAGGCGTGATATTCGATGCCCTGCGACGGTGCGGAATGTTCCGTAGCTATGCGCTGCGGTGGCGATGACGACTCTGGAAAACGCTAATGAGCGCGGATTCAGGAGTAACGGGCAGTGCCTACGGCTGTTCCGCTTTCAGAAGGCGATGTCAGTTTTCACTGAAAGTAAATAAACAAGTGATTTTCGGTGAAGCCATAACGCGCATCCCGCGGATAAGCTATTACTTCCCACTTCCGAGTTCCCCGTACATTGACCCACGTGCGATGTCTCAGGCGGCACCTTAATGCATTGCCCACCAGCTATACGTTCAATGGCGACTGCTGATGCCTTCGATATCCAACGGTACCGACCATAGTTTGCGAGTAACGCCAGAATGACAAACAAGACTGCCGCACAGAACATT
>NZ_JARESS010000061.1:0-44802 GCF_046027915.1 Paraburkholderia sp. RL17-347-BIC-D | reverse complement strand
TCTAGTTGCATGTTTGTGATCGAAATGGATCTCCAAGGTGAATCTTTACGGGAGACGAATTTCAAAGTGCCATACAAGGTGCGGTCGACTGATACGACGTGTCGGCAAGAAAAGCGCACTCACGCCACCCTTGCAGGCATACATCGAGGAGCCATTGGAGGAGCCATCTGGATAGGCGCTATCGTTGCGCGATCGGCCGCAGGCGACCCAGCTTGTGTGAAAACGCACGCTGATCGCCTAAACTGAAGTAACGCATTCAGATCGGGCGGCCACATGAAGCGATTCGTTGAAGGCGAAGACCGTACGCAGGCTGTCCTGCTGCCCGAGTATCTCGAAGACTATGTCTCCGATGACAATCCGGTGCGCGTAGTCGACGTCTTTGTCGATGAGCTTGATCTCCATGATCTCGGCTTCGACGGAACCGCGCCCGCAGCAACGGGGCGGCCCTCGTATCATCCATCTGTACTGCTTAAGATTTATATCTACGGCTATCTGAATCGCATTCAGTCCAGTCGGCGTCTGGAGCGTGAGACTCAACGCAATATTGAGCTTATGTGGCTAACGGGCCGCCTTTCGCCGGACTTCAAGACCATCGCCGACTTCCGCCGTAACAACGGCAAAGCGATTCGCAATGTCTGCAGCCAGTTTATCGTGCTATGCCGTAACCTGGACCTCTTCTCAAAGTCGATAGTGGCCATCGACGGCAGCAAGTTCAAAGCTGTCAACAATCGTGATCGCAACCTTACGAGCGCGAAGGTCAAGGCGCGCCTGCAGCAGATCGATGAGAGCATCGCCCGATATCTTTCCGCGATGGAGACTGCGGACCGGACTCAATCCGATGTTGCCGAGGCGAAGACGAGTCGGATCAGCGACAAGATCAGCAAGCTCAGGCAGCAGATGCAGGACCTCAAGGCGATGGAGCAGCGATTGCGCGAGTCGCCAGATGGACAGGTTTCCCTGACCGATCCAGACGCGCGCTCAATGGCTACCAGCGGTCGGGGAACAGGAATGGTTGGCTACAACGTTCAGACGGCCGTTGATGACACGCATCATCTGATCGTGGCGCACGAGGTCACCAATGTCGGCAACGATCGCAGCCAGCTAACGAACGTGGGCGGGCAGGCACGGGCGGCTACCGGTATCAAGGATCTGACCGTTGTTGCCGACCGGGGTTACTTCAAGAGTGAGGAAATCCTGCAATGCGATGAGGCGGGCATTACGGCCTTCGTTCCTAAACCACTGACCTCGGGCAAGAACGCAGATGGCCACTTCGGCAAGCAGGACTTCGTCTACATTGCCGAGGATGATGAGTACCGTTGCCCAGCCCAACAGCGGCTCACCTTGCGTTTTACAACTATCGAGCATGGTATGACGCTGCATTGCTACTCGACCTCGGCCTGTTCTACCTGTGCAATCAGAAAGAAAGCAATGCACATCCAGCAAAGAGGCTCGACGGATAAAGCGCTGGGAGCATGAGGTCGTGGTCGAAGCAATGCAGCAGCGGCTCGATCAGAAACCGGAGATGATGCGCATACGCCGCCAGACTGTGGAGCACCCGTTTGGTACGCTGAAGTTCTGGATGGGCGCAACGCACTTCCTGATGAAGACGCGCGAACATGTCAGCACTCGAGATGAGTCTGCATGTGCTCGCATACAATCTCAGGCGCGTCATGGCGATCTTGGGCATTAGGCCGATGATGCAAAAGTTGCGGGCCTAAGCAGAGGCTTGCGTCGAGCCGGCTGCACCGGCGGCGCACAGGAGCGCTTGGGCCGCTCTTGCTGTTCTGCACGGCTCAGATATCCCGACAACCACAAGACGGCCTAAACGAGCCGTCAACGTTCGTAATCGGTCGAGTGAAATCATCACGCCGTCCCCACAGAGTTTTTACACAACCTGGACCCATCTGAGACGCTCGTTGCACCGCACCGCGAACGGCAGGCACCCGGGGCGCAAGGGCCGTTCGCTATGACCGATTTATACTCCGGTCAATCAAAGCCGAGGATATCTATGTCAAGAGCTATCCTTGATCAGCCTTGTCGCCTGCGCGCGGTCCAATGCCGCCTTTGCGGAAACCATCAAGCTCGCATACCACTTCAATGAAGAAGTAAGTTTCCCGTCCGGGAGCAGGTCATGCCATCAAAGCCTCTAGCTCACTAATGGCGGCTTCCAAGCCAGAAACGACATCAATCTGAAACCGCGCTGCACCGAGCGGGGGCGTTTCCCCTGTTAATCCCTGTCAGCTTGCCGGATTGCGTGCCATGACGATCCACGCCGCGCCGTCGATCATCACCGACCGCTCGCCGGGGAGGCCCGCGAAGGCGGCACGAACCGCGGCGGAGGCGCGGGCCCGGATGTCGTCGGGCTGATAAGCGAGAGCGCGCGACAGCGGGCCGACCTCGAGTGTCATCTCTACCGCGTCGTCGATCGCCGCATCCCGCGTCCCCCCCGCGCCGAATGGGATGGAAGCATCGAATGGCGCGATAGCGATATCGGTGAAGCCGGCCGCCGTCAGGATGCGTGCCACGCGCCCCCGGTCGCCGAACGAGAATGGGCCGGGCGCTTCGGGATCGGGCGGCGCCGTCGGCGGGACGATGCCCTTGATCGCGCCCATCGGCAAGCGCACCCAATCGTTCTCGGCCATGCCGCGCCAGCAGACGAAAGCGACCCGCGCGCCCGGCTTGAGCGCACGCCGCATATGAGCGAACGCCGCCGTAGGATCGTCAAAGAACATCACTCCGAAGCGCGAAAACAGGATGTCGAACGCGCCCTCGGGCAACTCGGTGCTGCTGGCGTCGGCCACCTGGAACAGGACCGGCGTATCCTGCGGCGCTAGCGCGCGCGCTCTGCCGATCAGCGGTTCGGATATGTCCACGCCTAGCACATGGCCGCCCGCCCCGACGCGGGCGGCCAGATCCAGACTAGACGCCCCCGCGCCGCAGCCGATGTCCAGCACGCGTTCGCCCGTGGCGGGCGCGGCGGCTTCGATCGCGGCCTGGCCGAACACCGCCATCATGGCATCGAGCCGGGCCTGGTAAGCGACCCAGCGCTCCCCGCTTTGGCCATTCCAGTCGGCTACCTGATAAACATTTTTCTCTGCCATGCCATCTCCTTGTTCTGATCCGTTCTTAACCAGGCTATCCGTCCGCGTGGTCGTTGCCACCGTGCGCGGCGATGAACATGGCGACGGCCGACCGGCAATAGGATTCGATTTCGTTGTCGTCCTCTGCTCTCGCCTCATCGAAGCGTGCGATAAGCAGGAGATCGGATCCTTTTAAAAGCGCGGCAAACAAGCGGGCGGACCGGAGAGGATCGGGCACGTTCAGAACCGCCTTCGCGTGCAACTGACGCAACAGGGCCTCGACTTGGGCGATGACATGGGCGGGGCAGGCTTCGTAATAGAGCTTGCTTAACGACTTTTGATTCGTCTTGTCGGCCATGATCATGGCTTCGACACTGCGGACGTCCGGGCTCAACAGCGTGCGAAGCAGGGATGATCCCACCGCCATGAGCTGATCTTCGGCCGAACCGTCGACGCCTTCAAGAAGGGCCTGTGGTGCAAACTGATGACAGCGGGCCGCGATGGCCGCGCTGAACAGCGCCTCCTTGTTCTCGAAGTGCCGATAGATGCTGAGCTTGGATATCTTCGCTCGCTGGGCGACCTTGTCCAAGGTCGTCGCTTGAAAACCCAATTCCACAAAGAGTTCGCACGCGGCGTCGACTATCGTTTGGCCAAGCGCCTCGTTGGCGGGCCGGCCGCGCCGGGCCTGGCTATTTTCGGTCACGACAATTCCAGTCCTTGACAGTATCCTAATTCTTCCATTACGATACCATAAAGTATCTAAAAGGTGCAAGCCAATGCGTAGGTGTCCTCCAAATCAAGTTTCACCGGGCCGCCCGGCGATATCGAATGCGACATTGTCCGGCCGGTCAACACAGTGATGGGCGACTTTCTCGTCGATGCCGAAGCCCTGGTCGCTGCCCGTGTCGAGCGCGTATCGCTGGACGATATTTCGCGCCAGGCCCAGCCCACCCCCTCCATCCACAACACGGAGCCCATCACCATGAATGACGTCATCATTATCGGCGGCAGCTTTGCCGGCCTCGCCGCCGCCCTGCAGCTCGGCCGTGCCCGCCGCAAGGTCACCGTTCTCGATACCGGCCTGCCGCGCAATCGCTTCGCCGGCCACTCGCATGGCCTGCTCGGCCACGATCACAAGCCGCCGCTGGACATCCTGGCCGAGGCGCGGCAGCAGCTGGCGCGTTATCCCACGATCAGGCTGGTCAGTGCCCGGGCCGACAGCGTCTCCGGCGCCATCGACGATTTCTCCGTTCTCACTGGCGATGGCGAAAGCCTTGGGGCGCGCCGTCTGATCCTGAGCTATGGCGTCGCCGATCAGATGCCTGATGTTCCAGGCTTTGCCGAAGGCTGGGGCACGTCCATCGTGCCCTGCCCCTATTGCGACGGCTTCGAAGTCGCCGGCCAGCATTGGGGCCTCGTCTGGTCCGGCCCGCAGTCGCACAATTATGTCAGGCTGTACCACGATTGGACCGACACGTTGACGGTCTTCGCAGATGGTCACGAAATTCCACCGGATATCCGGGCCGATCTGGCGCACCGCAATATACCTGTCGTCGATGGCCGGATCACCGAAATCGCCCATCACGGGGGCCATAATGCCACCGTCAAGCTCGATACCGGCCCCAATGTCTCGGCCGACATCCTGTTCGCGCATCCGCGCAACAAGCCATCCGCAAGCCTGCATGAATCATTGGGCCTCGCCACGGTCGATACGCCCCTCGGCATCGCCCTCAAGGTCGACGAGCGCCGCGAAACCAGCATGCCCGGCATTTACGCCGCCGGCGACCTCGCCAACCCCCTCATGGCCTCGGTCACCACGGCATCATCGCACGGCGCGATGGCGGGCATCTTCGCCCAGCAGTCGATGCTGGTTTGAGAGCACAGATTCAGAGCAAATTTATCTTTTTCCTGGTCGACGGATAAAGGAGGGAAGCAAGCGTGTTCTGCGACGAGTCGACGGAGCTGTGTGGTGGCGTTGGGATTTGGCCCCCGCGAGCAGCATGAGCGCCGCCAGTGAGTTTTCACGGAAGTGGATCACGGTACTTGACGCGAAAGCCGGCTTTCTCGTCGCCATCAATGGCGCGTTGCTTGCCTTCGTGTGGACGGGCGCAAAGTTGCCCGACGGCATGCTGCATTGGGTGAAGGCGTTCGTCTAATGTCTCGTCGGGCCTCGCGCTGATATCGCTTTTGCTAGCAGTTTCGGTTGTATTCCCCCGGATCAAGCTTGAAACGAAGCCTTCAGTCGAGCCGGTCACGTTGACTTCTTCGGGGCGATGTTCGCAATGATCGGCGACGCGACAAATTAAACACTGTGGCGAGCGTCCGCTAAGCAAATTGGACAGGACATTTAAATGCCCGCTCGGCAGCGCGCGCGAACGGCCGGAGATGGCCGAACCCGGTCCGATTCGGACCTCGAACAATCGCTGATCGCAGCAGGGATGCGAAAGGCGAAGCGAACTTTCGCGAGACTGGACTTGATGAGACCGTCTCAACTCGGCGACATTGACAGTGCGGACCAGTGGACAATCAAAACTGTGCCGCATCGGATGGACTCGTTGAGCGCGGACCATTGGATGATTTCCGCCGCACGCGCCAAGGGATCACGGCCGCGATGCGACGTGCAGTTAGTACGCGCTGAGCCTGGAGTGGTTCGCATTCACCTTGGCTTCTCAGCTGGGTTGAGGCTGCTGGCACTCCGTTTGGAACCAGTAGTTGACCAGCCGCTGTGCCGCTTGTAGGTCATCCGGGTAATATGGGTCATACCACGGTGACGGGTCGTAACCCGCCTTCCTCAGGGCAGCCAGTTCGCTACGGTGTTGCGCCATCGTAGGGGGCGCGTTGGTCCTGAGCGCCGCCAGGTCGCGGCACTCTGTTGGGCTGAGGTGCGGCCCGGCATACGGCCTGCCGCCGACGGCACAGCCGGCGAGCAAAAGCACGAGAGCGGGAAGTATTGACCGTGTTTCAGGCGCCCTTCTCATAGTACGTGTCCTTCCTTACGATGGCGGCAGCCCGCCCGGTGGCATGCCGCCGCGCCCGGCGTCTCGTCGTTAAGTCATGTCGTCCTTCGAGTGACGACGCCGTCGTGCTGCTGGCTGATACCTAGGAGCGTGACATGGCCGAACAGCACAAACCCGGCGAGAAGGATCAGACGTCTGGGACCCTTCTGTTGATCTGACTTGCGACACGCAAGCATTGTTCCTGCCCCGCTATTAGCAGCGTAGATCAGCGAAGCGCGCCGCGAATGCTCACGCGAGGTCCGCACCCGTGCCTCTGCGTCGCTCCCCGGAAGTCTCTCTTCGACCATGAGCCGTCGCTCGAACTCGCGAGATTGCAACGACGGCTTTCAAGTTACAACCGCCACTGGCGAAGACAAATTGCGAACATGCCAACTGACATTAGGTTGTTGCGCCGAGCGCGCCCTCCCCGATTTTCGCAACATCCCATCTACCCACCACGCACCATCCTTTTTGAAATCTAAAGTTTTCAATCCCAAAAGCTCGAACGCGGTGGCATCGGGAATTCGGCGAATATCTGCCGGTCGCCTAGAGGATCAAAGAGTTACCAAGCACCCTTGCGGCTTGGTGCAATGGTTCGAAATATCGCTCAGAAGCCTCTTGTTCGGTAATCAGATTCCCGTGAATGATGATGTTCAGCCCCGCGACATAATTGCCCGCGCTGTCGCGGACCGGGACAGCGATCGAGCACAGATGAGGTTCAATTTGCTCTCTCGTGAACGCATAGCCATCCGCGCGGGCCTTCTGAAGCAGCACGCGCAATTCATCGAGGTTGGTGACCGTATGTTTGCTATACGCTTGAAACCGGGTGGTTTTCAGGTAGCTTTCCAGTTCGCATTCCGGCAGCTGAGCAAGTAGAGTCCGGCCGATCGAAGCGCAGAAGGCTGGCAGGCGTCGACCAACGTTTAGCGCCGGCGAAAGTACGCGGGAAGAGACCGAGCGCGCGAGATAGACAATCTCGTCGTTATCGAGCACGGCTAGCGCGCATCCGTGTTCCAGCGTCTCACCTAGTCGGTCGAGGATTGGCTGAGCAAGTACCGCGACCGGTGAGGTCGATAGGTAAGCATGTCCGAGCGTCAAAATCCGAGGGCGCAAATAAAAATGCTTGGAGTCGTCCATTGCGGCGAAGCCGAGCTTGGTCAAGGTGTACAAACTGCGGCGAGCTGCCGCCCGCGGAATTCCAGTGAGGTAGCTCACTTGGGCGATTGAAATCCGCTTGCGCTTCTCCGACAACGTGAGAATCACCGCTAGCCCGCGCGCCAGCGCAGTCACGAAATCCGGGTCATCACTAAATCGCTCAATCGCGCCCGCCAGGTGTGAGTGAGGATCGAGCAGCCCCGCGCCCAGCGGCGATGGAGCGGCATTCTCGTTGTCTTCGGCAAGGTCTGAATCGGTCAATGACTTCATATAGCTTGGTCCCAAACAGTACGTGCGCATTCGGCGCTCGCGTACGAGACAGATGCTCTCGTCTTACGAAACCGTCTGCCGCCCCTGCTAGATGGTGACACGAAAGTGGGCGTATGTCGCACACTTTGTCGATAAGCGCCCACTTTTGCTCGCAGGAAGCGGTTAGCATTCAATCAAACAGCGGGCGGAACTTCCAAACTAAAACAGTCGCCCCAGCAGTAAAGAAAAGCAACCATGACCGAGCGGCGTTGACGTCGCCCAGAAATCAATACGATAGGAGACGGCAGTGCAACAACTAGACCATTCCCGGCACCGAGGTATGTGTCAAAGCTCCACATGCGCTTATGCGGCCGTGCTGCAGCGTCCCTGACATTTTTCGGCATCGACACATCGTAGCGACGGACGTCCTTTAATAAGGCTTTCCTGCTTTCTTCGAGATCGCTTTTTTCAAAGGAGAAAGCACGCCCTCGTCCAGCAACTACAAGTCACTATCCGAATCTATTAATTTGTGTAATTTAGGATGACTAAAAACATTTATAGTCGCTTCGGTCAAGGACGGCCAATCGACATCGTGTGTCTCGGCCGTCTCGCTGTCGACCTCTATGCGCAGCAAGTCGGCGCGCGCCTGGAAGACGTGTCGAGCTTCGCCAAATACCTTGGCGGCTCGTCGGCAAATATCGCTTTCGGCTGCGCGAGGCTCGGGCTCGCTTCATCTATGCTCGCTCGTGTCGGCAACGATCATATGGGACGATTCCTGACCGAGACGTTGGCCAACGAAGGGTGTGACGTCAGTCACGTGCGCGTCGACGACGACCGGTTAACCGCGCTAGTTCTTCTGGGGCTGAAAGACAGGGACACGTTTCCGCTCGTTTTCTATCGGGACAACTGCGCCGACATGGCAATTGACGAGTCCGACTTCGATGAATCTTTCATTGCATCGTCGAAGGCCCTTCTCATCACCGGCACTCACTTTTCGACGGACCAGGTGAATCGGGCGAGTCGCCGCGCGCTCGACTACGCGCGCCGCAATCAGGTCCGCACGGTGCTCGATATCGACTATCGGCCGGTATTGTGGGGATTGACCGCGAAGGCAGACGGCGAGACCCGGTTCGTGGCGAACGACAGCGTGTCGACGCATATCCAGAGCATCCTTCCCTTGTTCGATCTCGTCATCGGAACCGAGGAAGAATTCCGGATCGCCGGCGGAAAGCACGATCTGACTGAAGCGCTCGCCGCCGTGCGAGCCGTGACCGAGGCGACGCTCGTCGTCAAGCGCGGACCGCTGGGCTGTCAGATCGTACACGGAGACGTACCGGCGTCGATCGATGATGCGCCGATCCATGGCGGCGTCCAGGTCGAAGTCCTCAACGTGCTCGGCGCCGGCGACGCATTCGCGTCCGGGTTCCTGTCAGGCTGGTTGCGTGACGAACCCCTCGAAGCCTGCGCGCGCAAAGCCAACGCGTGCGGCGCGCTCGTCGTGGCGCGTCACGGATGCGCGCCGGCCATGCCGACTCCCGCGGAACTCGATTACTTCCTCGAAACGGCAGAGCTTACGCCTGCCCGAATGGCGAGGCCGGACCTGGACGCGAAGCTTGCACGTCTGCACCGCGTGACGCCGGCGCGCACTGAATGGAGCGAGGTGCTCGGATTCGCCTTCGACCATCGTCCGCAGTTCCTCGAAATGGCACGGCAATCCGGAGCAGACGAGGCGAGGATCGCCGTGCTAAAGCAACTCTTCGTCGAAGCCGCGTCGCAGACCGAGAAACATCTCGCCCTGGGAGGCAGGATCGGCGTGCTGATCGATGGCCGCTATGGTCAGGATGCGTTGAATGCCGCAACCGGGCGCGGATGGTGGATCGGACGTCCCGTCGAATTGCCCGGTTCGCTTCCGCTCGAATTCGATCAGGGAAGATCCGTTGGGACGACGCTGATCGATTGGCCGCGAGAACACATTGCGAAATGTCTCGTGCAATACCATCCGGATCACCCCGCCGAGCTCAGACTCGAGCAGGAGGCACAAATCCAGGGGCTATACGAAGCGGTCAAGAATAGCGGCAACGAACTGCTGCTTGAAATCGTCGTTCCGAAGAGCGGTCCCGCAATCCAGGATGACACTGTTTATCGGGCGCTCGCCCGCCTGTACAACATCGGAATCTTTCCCGAGTGGTGGAAGCTCGAATCGATGAGCGCCGCTCAGTGGCGCGCGATCGACAGGCTCATTGCCGAACGTGATCCGCATTGCCGGGGTGTCGTGCTGTTGGGGTTGTCCGCGCCCATCGACAAGGTGTGCGACGGCTTCAAGGCCGCGGCGGCTTCGACGACTTGCCGGGGTTTCACGGTCGGCCGCACGATTTTCAATGAACCGAGCCGCGCGTGGTTCGCCGGAGAAATCGACGATGACGAATTGATCGCGAGAGTACGCACAACCTTTGAGACGTTGATTGGCGCATGGCGCGCCGCGCGTGCCGATGCGGCAAGGCAGGCTTCTCAGGAGTGCGCGGCATGAATCAGCGTGAACGCCAGCCCGAAGCCATGACGCAGGAGCCTGCACGGGGCACCATTCGTCTCACGGCAGCGCAGGCGCTCGTGCGCTATCTCGTCGCGTTGCGCACCGATGCCAACGATACGCTGTTTGGCGGCGTCTTCGCGATCTTCGGGCACGGCAACGTCGCCGGCATCGGTGAAGCGCTCTATCGGCACCGTGACGTGCTTCCGACTTACCGGGCCCACAACGAGCAGGCGATGGCGCACAGCGCGATCGCCTATGCCAAGGCACACATGCGCCGGCGCATGATGGCCGTTACCACGTCGATCGGCCCAGGCGCCACAAATCTGGTTACCGCCGCGGCTCTCGCGCACGTCAACCGGCTCCCGGTGCTGCTTCTCCCGGGCGATATCTTCGTCTCGAGAGCACCCGACCCGGTCCTGCAACAGGTCGAGGATTTCCATGACGGCGGCCTTTCGGCTAACGACACGCTCAAGCCAGTGTCGCGCTACTTCGACCGCATCGTTCATCCGGCGCAACTGTTGAGCGCGCTGCCGCGTGCGATCCGCGTCCTCACGGATGCTGCGATGTGCGGCCCCGTGACTCTGGCGCTGCCACAGGACGTTCAGGCAATGGCCTACGACTACCCGACGTCGTTCTTCGAGCCTCGTGTCGTCGAGTTTCATGCGCCCGCCGCTGTGGCTCACGAAATCGAGCGCGCGGCACAATCGCTGCGTGCCGCAAAGCGCCCCTTGATCGTGTCCGGCGGCGGCGTACTGTATAGCGGAGCCGCCGATGCACTGCGTCGTTTCGCCGAACGGCATGGCGTCCCTGTAGCCGAAACGCAGGCGGGGAAAGGCGCCCTTGCATGGGATCACCCTCTCTTGCTCGGCGGCGTCGGCGTGACGGGCGCGTTGTCGGCGAACGAAGCCGCTGCCGAAGCCGATTGCATCCTTGCCGTGGGCACCCGGCTGCAGGATTTCACGACAGGGTCGAATGCCCTGTTCTCCCGGGCACGCCTCATCAGCATCAACGCGAACGCATTCGACGCGATTAAGGGAAACGGTGTCGAAGTTCAAGCCGATGCCCGCATGGCCCTTGAAACGCTCGGCGCGGCGTTGGCTGAATGGCGCGCTCCGTTGCAGTGGACGACAGATGCGCAGCGGCGCGCTCAAGGCTGGCGCGATACCGTCGCGCGCGTGACGAATACCATGCCGGACGAGCGCTTGCCCAACGAAGCCGAAGTCATCGGCGCCGTGCAACGCTCCAGTGCGCGGTCTGTACACGACGACATCGTGGTCTGCGCCGCGGGAACGCTGCCGGCGGACCTGGAGAAATTCTGGCGTACGAGCACGCCCGGCGGCTACCACATGGAGTACGGCTATTCATGCATGGGTTACGAGATCGCTGGCGGCCTCGGCGCGAAGCTCGCCCGCCCGGGGCGTGAAGTGATCGTAATGGTCGGCGATGGCAGCTATCTGATGATGAACAGCGAACTCGCCACCTCGGTGATGCTCGGCGCGAAGCTGATTGTTGTCCTGCTCGACAACCGCGGCTTCGCGTGCATCAACCGGTTACAGCAGGCGTGCGGGGGCGCGCCCTTCAACAACTTGATCGACGACTGTTGGCAAGGGCCACACGGCGCCCCGCACATCGACTTTGCCATGCATTCGCGATCGATGGGCGCCCTCGCCGAGCGCGTTTCCAATCTGAACGAACTCGAAGCGGCGATGCAGCGCGCACGTTCCGCCGATCGAAGCTACCTCATCAGCATCGACACCGACCCCGGCCGCCCGTCGAACGAAGGCGGCTGCTGGTGGGAAGTCGCGGTCCCCGAGGTTTCCGAACGCGATGCGGTACGCAGTGCACGAGCTACCTACGAGGCCGCACTTGCATTGCGGGCGAAGGTCGAGAAAGGAGAACAACGATGAGTCTGTTGGTGAAAGCGTCCGTCGAAGGGCAAACCATTAGCCGCGTGACGCCGGAGTCGGCTAGTTGGAAGCATGTCGGATTCGCCGCCTATCGTATCGAGCGAGGCAACCTTGTGACGATCGACGAGCCGCAGCGCGAAGTGTGCATCGTGGTGCTGTCGGGAACGGTGACTATCGAGGCGGGCGACGAGCGCTGGGAATCCATTGGTACGCGCCAAAGCGTTTTCGATGATGAAGCTCCCTATGCGCTCTATCTTCCTCCAGGGATCACCGCACGCGTGCGCGCCGAGGGCGCGGCCGAAATCGGCGTTGCCAGCGCGCCTGCAGCCGGTCTTTATCCGCCGCGTCTGATCACGCCGGGGCAAATGAAACGCTCGACGCGCGGCACCGGTGCGAACACGCGCTATGTATGCGACATCCTTCCGCAAACGGAAGTCGCCGAAGGACTTCTGGTGGTCGAAGTCATCACACCGAGCGGACATTCGTCGAGCTACCCGCCGCATAAGCATGACCATGACAACGTGCCCGTAGAAAGCTCGCTCGAGGAGACTTACTACCATCGACTGAATCCACCTCAGGGCTTTGCGTTTCAGCGTGTCTATACCGACAAGCGCGATCTCGACGAAACCATGGCTGTTGAAAATCATGACGTCGTGATGGTGCCACGCGGTTATCACCCGGTGGTCGTTCCTTATGGCTACGACAGCTACTACCTCAACGTCATGGCAGGCGACAAACGCTCCTGGCACTTCAAAAACGACCCGGAACACGACTGGATCGCCGTGCGGGACAACGCTCGGATCGACGCGGTCGGATCGAACAAGGAAGCATCATGAGCAGGCTAAAGCTTGCGGTCAACGCAGAGATGACGTTTCCGGCTTTACCGTTTTACGAACGAGTCGGGCGTTTGCATCAACTCGGCTTTCGCGTAGGTCTCTGGAGTCTGGACGGCTACGACGTCGAGCGCCTCGCAAGCATAGGAGCGACCTACTCCATGATCGATGGCTTCGGCCGTGGAAATCTGGCATTTCCCGATGCCGCCGACGCGATGATCGCATCCATCACCGAGCAGATTCCGCTTGCCAAGGCAATTGGACGACCTCTTCTGAATCTGCATGGCGGCAAGCTGACCAAGGATGGTCCTGCGATGAATCCGATCTCGCATGTGACCGGCGCGATGTGGATGAACGCGCGAAGCACGCTGTGCCGGATCGCCGAGTTAGGCGAACAGCACGACGTCGATTTCACGATCGAAAACCTGAATCCGCTGGATCATCCGGGAGTGCCGTTTCACAGTGCGCTGGACATTCTTGCCCTCGTCAAGGCAGTCGACAGCCCTCGCATTCGGATCAACCTCGATCTCTTTCATGCGCAGAAGGACGGCGGAAATTTGATCAATCTACTCGAGAAGTGTCGAGGCTTCGTCGGAGAAGTCCAGATCGCCGATGTTCCCATGCGCGATGTTCCGGGCCGGGGAGAAATTCATTATGCGAATGTCGTCGAAGCGATGGTAAGGCTCGGATACGACTGCAGCGTTGGCCTCGAAGCTTTCGCACCCGGTGACTGCGAGGCCGAACTGGCGAGATTCAGATCGATCTTTTCGGCATATCACGACTGACTCGCCACACAAAACCAGAGCATGAGGAGCATCGGATGAAGATTGGCGCAATCACGAACCACGTCAGCGAAGACCTTGAATACAGCCTCAAGGTCTTGCGCGAATTGAAGCTGCCTTACGCGGAGTTCTGCGGCGCGTGGAATCTTCCGGCTGGTTGCCACGACGATGTGCAAACCGAGAACATCGTGCGGCTGATCAAGGCATCGGAGTGCCCTGTTTCGGCCGTCTCGCCGCGGTCGTTCTACATGCTCCCGGCACTCACGACCGAAGCCACCGACGACGACTATCAGCAGGACCTCGACGCGTTCCGCAAGTCGATCGCGCTGGCGAAGCGGCTTGGCACACGACTTGTTCGCGCGATGCCGTTCCAGCGGCCACCCGTCATCTTCGGTGCGCACGGCGCCGAGCGCTTTCTCGCCAATCAAAATCGGGCCTGGCCGAAGCTGCTCAAGCTGTATGAAGAGCCATTGCGCATTGCCGAAGAGAACGACATCGTCATAGCCGTGGAGACGGGCTTCGACACCATGCTCAGTTCCTGCTCGCTGGCCGCACGCATGGTCAGAGAGATGGGATCGAAACATCTGCGCATCATGCTCGACACCGGTAACAACCTCTATTCGACCGAGACACCGTATCCGGAAGCGTATGACCAGATTCGGGACTATCTCGTGCATATCCAGTTGAAAGACGCACGCGTGGATGTCAAGAACGGCTCGGTTGAATTTTGCGCACTCGGCGATGGAGACCTCGCCGAATATCTGGTGCCACTCGCCGAAGCGCTCCGCGCGGACAACTTCGACGGCGTCGTTTCTCTTGAAAACGTGTACCGGCCAGAAGGCGATTCGCTCGAAGAAAGTTTCCGTCGTTCAGTCGGTCGATTCATCGAAGTGTTCGGCTCCGCCGTCTAATTCTTCGGTTCACCGCGAAGCTCGGACGAGCGTCGCGACGGAACCGCAATCACGTAGTCGCGGGTTCAGGTCGATCCAGCACGTTCTGGTCTTCTCCGGCAGGAAATTCATTTTATTAGGAGTATTGAGTCATGAAGAACATTGGCGTGGTAGGTCTTGGAAATATGGGTATGGGCATGGCAAAGAATCTCGTCGCCGGAGACTTCTCTGTCACAGCCTACGACATGAGCAAAGAAAAGCTGGCTGATTTCGTCGCCTGTGGCGGCAAAGCCGGCACCGACGTTGCGGCAGTCGGCGCATCGTCGGATGTCGTCTTCGTGATGGTCGTGGACGCGCGCCAGACCAAGGACGTGCTGGTCGGAAACGGCAAGCTTCTCGCCGCAATGAAACCAGGTTCGGTCGTGGTCTTGACTGCCACCATCGGTAGTCCCGCGGTTCGCGAGATGGAAGAAGCCGCAAAGGAATTCAAGATTCACGTTATCGATTCACCAGTATCCGGCGGCCGAATCGGCGCGGATGCCGGCGAACTGACGCTCATGATGTCGGGCAATAAGGAAGCCTATGAGATGTGCCTCGATGCCTTCAAGGCCATCGCGAAGAACATCAACTATATCGGTGAGGAAGTCGGCAAGGGTCAGGTGATGAAGGCTTGTCTTCAGGGTCTTGTCGGTTGCATCTACTCCGGCATCTTCGAAGTGCTTGCACTCGGTGTTAAAGCTGGCCTCTCCGCTGAGTCGATCTACAACGTCATCGGCACGAGCGTCGCCAACACGCCGATTTTCCAGAACACCGTGCCCGCGATCATGGAGCGCAGGTTCACGGGCAGCGGTTCCAACATTTACAACACCTACAAGGACTTGACCATCACGATGGCGCTCGCGCAGGAGCACGGCGTACCGATGATGGCTACCGGCGTGGCGACACAGTTCTTCCAGGCGGCCAACACCCGCTATCCGACGGACGACAACCAGTGCCTGATCAAGCTACTCGAAGAAGTAATCGGCGTTGAAGTGAAGAAAGCAACTACGTGAGCTTTTAAGCGGCGGGACAACAGTTGGAGGAGATGACAAATGAGCACGTCAACAGAACGCGTTTCAAGCAACAGGTCTCAGGTCAACAAGGCAGCAGCCAGTGGCTGGATGGGATCCGCACTGGAATACTACGACTTTTTCGTCTACGGCTCTGCCGCGGCGTTGTTCTTCCCGCAGTTGTTCTTTCCCAAGGGCAATCCTACGGTCGCGATCATGACCTCGCTTGCGACCTATGCAGTCGGCTTTCTCGCGCGGCCGTTCGGCGCGTTCTTCCTCGGGCACTGGGGTGATCGCCACGGTCGCAAAAGCGTGCTTGTATTCTCGATGATCCTGATGGGGATTTCGACGGCTTGCGTCGGGTTGCTGCCGACTTACGAACAAATCGGCGTCTGGGCGCCGGCAATGCTCATCGTGCTGCGCCTGGTGCAAGGCTTCGCGCTCGGCGGAGAACAGCCCGGAGCCAATTCCATGGTCCTGGAACATGCTCCATTTGGACGCCGTGGCTTTTATGGCAGCTTCATCGCGCAAGGCACGCAGGCAGGACAGATTCTCGCAGCCGGTGTGTTCCTGCCGCTCCTCCACTTCATGCCGCAACAGATGTTCTATAGCATCGGCTGGCGGATTCCGTTCCTGTTCTCGGTAGCCATCGTGATCGTCGGTCTCTTCGTGCGAAGGAAAGTCGACGAGACGCCGGAGTTCACCAAGGAGGTCCGGTCCGGTCAGGTGTCGAAGGCGCCGATCCTCGAGACGTTCCGCTTTGCGTGGCCGGATATGCTGAGAGTCATCGGGATGGCGCTCGCCTACGTCGTCCCGGCGACGATCACGGTGTTCGGCGCCGCTTACGCCGCTCAGCCGGCCTATGGCATCGGCTTTCCGAAGGAGCTGTTCCTCTGGATTCCGGTACTGGGGAACGTGATAGCCGTCATCACCATTCCGTTCGCTGGCATTCTCTCGGACAAGATCGGCCGTCGTCCGACGTTCGTCGTCGGCATGATCTGCTCCGGCATCGCCACCGTGCTCTATCTCTACGCCATTAGCATCCACAGCATGATGCTCACATTCATCGTCTCGATGATCGCGTGGGGCGTAGTGTATCAAGGCTACAACGCCATCGTGCCGAGCTTCTGGCCGGAACTCTTCCCGACGAGATTCAGGGTTACCGGCAATGCAATCTCCCACAACATCGGTGTCGTGCTGGGTTCGTTCATTCCGATTCTGCTCGTGGCCGTCGCGCCGCCCGGATCGTCGAACATTCCGCTGAAGGTCGGCTCGATTGCCTTCGCGGTCGCCTGTCTCTCCGCGTTCGCCGCATGGAGTGCACGGGAGACTTACCGCATTCGCATGGAGGACCTCGGAAACAAGCATGCGGTACCGGTCGACGAAATCGAATATGAACGCATTCGCATCGAAGCCAGCCGGAAGATTGCCGTCTAGCCAGCCGTTTGCCGAAGGGCATGGACACTCCTGATCCATGTGTGGAGTGCAACACGAAGATCCATCGTTTAGACAGGAGACGCTAGATGGCAGCAGAAGACACTAGATCCGTTCGAATCGCGGTTGCCGGTGCTGGGCTCATTGGCCAGGAACACATCAAGAGAGTGCTTGCGGTGCCAGGCGCGCAACTGGCGGCTATCGTTGACCCTGCACCAAAAGCGAAAGAGCAGGCGGAAAGCCTCCAGGTATCGTGGTACCCGGATCTCGAGGTCATGTTGGCCAAGGAAAAGCCGGATGGCGTCGTCATCGGCTTGCCGAACCAGTTCCATTTCAAGGCTGGCATGGAGTTGATCAGACACGGCGTGCCGATGTTGATGGAGAAGCCCGTCTGTGAGTCCGTCGAAGAAGCTATTCGGTTCGCCGACGCCGCCGAGGTTGCCAACGTCCCGGTCCTCGTTGGTCACCATCGCCGTCATAGCCCACTCACACAACGCGCGAAGTCCATTATCGACTCAGGGCGTCTGGGCCGCATCACCGCGGTTCAAGGATTCTGCTGGTTCCTCAAGCCAAAGGACTACTTCGAAGGCAAGACCGCGTGGCGCGGGCAGCCCGGTGCCGGCGTACTGCTCCTCAACCTGATTCACGTCATCGACGACCTTCGTAACCTTTGCGGCGACATCGAAAGCGTGCAGGCATCGTCCTCGAATGCGGCTCGCGGCTTTCCGGTCGAGGATACGGTCGGCATCATCCTTAGATTTCGCAATGGTGCAATCGGCACGTTAGCGATTTCGGACGCCGCTGTGTCGCCTTGGAACTGGGAGATGACCGCCGGCGAGAACCGGGCCTTCCCGCGAACCGATGAAGCCTGCTACTTCGTGGCCGGCATGGAGGGATCCCTGTCGGTGCCGCGTCTCGAGCTATGGCACCACGGATCGGACTTGAGCTGGTGGTCGCCTCTGCGCTCGGAGCGGGCATCAATTCCGGAGCAAGACCCTTTCACGTTGCAGTCGACCAGCGACCCGCTCACGAATCAAATGCAGCACTTCTGCGGAGTCATCCGTGGGACAGCAAAGCCGCTGCTCGACGCACGCGGCGCGGCGAAGACGCTCGCGGCGACCCTCGCCGTGAAAGAGGCCGCGGCAACAGGCTGGATTGTGCCGCTTTCATAGGAGCCGTTGAATGAACGCCTTTTGCCCTTCCATCACTCGTCTGCCGCGAACGATAAAGAAGCAGCGTCATCGAGGCAAGCGAGAAAGTCTCGTCGACGGATTCAACCCTTGCAGAGGTTATCAATGAAGATCGGACTTGTTTCCGACAGTCTGTCCCACCTCTCGCTGAGCGCTATGCTGCAGGCGGCACAGGAGATGGAAATAGCGGGCGTGGAGATAAACACCGGCAATTGGTCATCGGCGCCTCATATCGATCTTGCGGGATTGCTCGCGAGCAGTGGCAAACGACGCGCATTTCTCGATGCCTTCGAAGATCGCGGGCTTTCCCTGATTGCCCTGAATGCCAATGGAAACCCGCTCCATCCGACGGACGGGGATCGACAATCGGCTGTGGTCCGCGACACCATCCGACTTGCCGCCGAGCTGGGCCTCGACAGGGTGTGTCTGATGTCGGGCCTGCCAGGCGGTGCACCGGGAGATCGCATGCCGAACTGGATCGTGTCTTCCTGGCCGCCAGAAACGCAGCAGATTCTCAATTGGCAATGGAACGAGGTCCTGTTGCCGCATTGGACGTCGCTCGTGAGGTTCGCGTCGGATCATGGGATAACGAGGCTGTGCCTCGAACTGCACGGCAACCAACTCGTCTACAACGTCCCCACACTTTTGAAGCTTCGAGCGGCGGTGGGCCCCGTCGTCGGCGCGAACCTCGATCCGAGTCACCTCATGTGGATGGGTGCGGACCCGATCGCCGCCGTCGATGCACTCGGCAAGGCCATCTATCACGTGCACGCGAAAGACACGGGGATCAATCCGACCCGGTGCGCCACGACGGGTCTGCTCGAAAATGGTCCGCTCGATGACATCGCGGCACGCGCATGGAGCTACATCACGCTAGGCTACGGTCGCCCGGAAGCATGGTGGAAAGACTTCTGCTATCGCTTGCGCATGAACGGCTACGACGGATGGATGTCCATCGAGCATGAAGACGTGCTGATGTCGCGCGTCGAAGGAGTTCGTCGCTCGGTTGCTCTGCTGAAGGCCGTTGCGCCGGTCGAGCGCGCCGACTTCGCACCGCAGTCAATCTGATTTCAGTGGAGCAAACCATGTCTGAACCTAAGCCCGCGATCCTGATCGGCTTGATCGGCACGAATCTGCAGTTTTCAAAAGCGCCGCAAATTCACATGCAGGAAGGAGAAAAATGTGGATTGCGGTACATCTATCGTCTGGTCGATCTGGCCGCCCTCGGCTTGAGCAATGACGCTCTACCTACTCTTCTTCAGGCGGGCGCACAACTCGGCTTCAACGGCTTTGCAGTGACGCATCCCTGCAAGGAAGCTATTCTGCCGCACCTCTCCGAATTGTCGAGTGACGCGCGGCTGCTGGGTGCGGTCAACACCGTCGTTCTCAAAGACGGCAGATCGATCGGTCACAACACGGACTGGTTCGGCTTTGCGGATTCGTTCCGACGCAACATGACAGACGTTAAAACCGACCGGGTCGTACAACTTGGCGCGGGTGGTGCGGGCAAGGCTGTCGCGCACGCACTGCTCGCCTGCGGGGTCGGCCACGTAAATCTCTGGGTTCGGAATCCGGATAAAGCGAAGCCTGTGGTCGACAGTCTCGCCGCGACTCATGGAGCCGACCGGATTAGTATCGTCGAAGACTTGACCGAAGCCCTCGCCGGCGCGGACGGCCTCGTGAATGCGACACCTATTGGCATGGATGCACATCCCGGGTGCCCACTCCCAGCGCGTTTGCTACGCCCGAATCTGTGGGTGACCGACCTGATCTACTCGCCAGAAGAGACCGAACTTCTTAAAGCTGCTCGTCTGCTGGGAGCGCGGACAAATAACGGCAAAGGCATGTTCTTTTCGCAGGCCGCCGAGCAATTTCGTCTGTTCACAGGAATAGCCGCGGACCAGCAACGAATGAGAGAACACATGCAACTGCTGACTAGAACGCGGTAATGGAGTTTCGTACATTCGTAAGCCCGCTGGCTCTTTGGAAAATCGGCAATAAAAGCATTTTGCGGCAGCGAACGGCCGAATTATTAGGAAAGCCATCATCTGAACGTCAGGTCGACGCGCCGGGCGAACGTCCTTTGCTGGCCGATGACCGCCTGATGCGATCGGCATATTTCGGCCTAGGCTGTGTGGAAACATGCGCAGAACCGCAACACGGCGCACAGCTCTCACGCCGCCGCACGCGTTTAGCTGTTTGTGCGGCCGATGCGGTAGAGCGCCCCTTTAAACGGCTCTGACGCCTTCTAACAAGCTGTTCTGGGTGAATTTCAGGACATACAGGGTGCTCAAGCACCCGCCAGCCGCATTGCCTTCATCGTCTTCCTGAATCCCAGGATTCTGAGCACACGCATGAGATTGTAGGCAAGTACGTTTAAACTCATTTCGGTACCTACATTGGGCAACCTGCGCATCAGGAAGTGCGTGTAGCCCATCCAGTGCTTGAACGTTCCAAAGACATGTTCGACGGTTCGCCTGCGCACCGTCATCGCATCGGGCGTTTTGTCCAGCCGACGTTGAGCTGCCTCCAGCACCGACTCATGCTCCCATCGACTTATCCGTCGTTGGCCGCTGGGAGTGCACTGTGACTTAATTTTGCATTGCGAACAGGCGCTGCTTCAGTAACGGTGTAGCTGCATCCCGTGTTCCTCGCTGGTGTAACGGTAAATTGCCCGTTCTCCAGCTGGACATTGGTACTCGTCATCCCGCGCAATGTAGATGAAGTCTGCCTTGTCGAATCGGCCATGGTATTTCGCACCTGATGTTGTCGGCTTCGGCAGCATGACGTCAATCCCCGCATCGGCGCACTCCTTGATCTGAGGCCCACTGTAGTAGCCACGATCGGCGACTGCCCGCAGTCGGGTCTTGCCCATCGCGTCGCGCGCAGCTTTTGCCATGGGGCTAAGCTGCGCCCGATCGCTGCCAGAGTTTGTAACCTCGTGAGCCACGATGAGGTGGTGATTGGCGTCGACGGCCACCTGCACGTTGTAGCCCACCATTCCCGAGCCTTTGCCGCTCGTCGCCATGGAGCGCGCGTCGGGATCAGTCATCGAGAGCTGGCCATCAGGCTGCGTCTTGAGTTGCTCCTTGATCTGATCGAAGTTCCGCATCTGCTCGCGTAAGCGCGCGATCTTATCTTGCAATCGGGTCGTCTTCGCTTCGAGCTCCGCGGGTTGCGTACGATCGGCAGTCTCCAGCGCGTTCAGATACCGCTGCATGCTCTCCTCGATCTGCTTCTGGCGCTTGTCGACCTTACCCTCGGTGAAGTTACGATCGCGCGTATTGACTGCCTTGAACTTGCTGCCGTCAATGGCGACCAGCGCTTGCGAGAACAGCTTCAGCTCACGGCAGAGCATCACGAAGCGGCGACACACGTTGCGAATGCCGATGCCGTTGTCACGACGAAAGTCGGCTATGGTCTTGAAGTCCGGAGCCAGTCGTCCCGTAAGCCACATCAACTCAACATTGCGCTGGCATTCGCGCTCAAGGCGCCGGCTCGATTGAACCCGGTTCAGGTAGCCGTAAATATAGATCTTCAGCAGCACTGCTGGATGATAGGACGGGCGACCTGTAGTCGACGGCATTGCTCCATCGAAGCCCAGTGATGCAAGGTCAAGCTCTTCTATAAACGCCTCGATAATCCTGACCGGGTTGTCCGCTGCGACGAAGTCATCAAGGCACTCTGGAAGCAGCGTCACCTGCTTGCGATCTTCACCTTCTATGAATCGCTTCATCCGGTCACCCATGCTGAATGAGTTAATCCAGTTTAGGCGATGAGCGCGTTTTCACACAAGCTCGACCCACAACGGTCAGATAACTTTCTCCAAACCGGTCAGTCAGCAGAATCAAGTTTTTGCAAACTCAAATGCCACTAAGCGGCCGTTGGCGACCTCAACGAATCGGCCACTACCTGCCCTTAGCTCGGCTCCAGTTTCCGGACATTCGAGGGCTAAGGGCTCTGAGACCACTCAGCAGAAAAGCGGCGCTCTCGGATTGATTGCGCCGCTTGCTGCTCGCCTTACGGCGTCGCTGGCCTTACAATTTGAATCAGCGCGTCAGCGCGCAACGACGAACTGAGGGCGCATGAAGATTGCCAAGGTCAAGATCACGAACTTCAAGTGTTACGAGGAGACCTTCATTCTCGTCTTGAACGACGGCCTGAACGTCATCGTCGGTGCCAACGAGTCTGGAAAGACCACGATCCTGGAAGCGATCCATCTGGCGCTGACGGGGCTCCTGCACGGCCGGCCCCTGAAAAGCGACCTGACAAGCTATCTCTTCAACTTGGCAGCACAGACCAAGTACGTGCAGAGCCTCGTCACCGGTTCTCCGCTGCCGCCGCCAACGATCACCATCGAATTGTTCTTCTCCGGGGATTCAAGCGAACTGGCTGAACTGGAAGGCGATGGAAACTCAGAAAAAATCAAAGCCAGCGGCGTGGTCTATCGCGTTGAATTCGACGAGGAGAACTACAAGGGGCCGTATGAGGCGCTGGTGGCGGCCGGCGAGCTGACCTCCATTCCGGTCGAGTACTACACGGCGACTATGCGCTCGTTCGCGCGCAAGGGCATCACCTCGCGCAGCATCCCGATCAAATCCGCCTTGATCGATTCATCGAGCGCCCGTTTGCAGAATGGCTCCGACGTCTATGTCTCTCGGATCATTCGCGACGTGCTTGAGGAGACCGAGCGGGCGTCGATTTCGCAGGCCCATCGAAAACTGAAGGAGGCTTTCGTCGAGGACAGAAACCTGCAGCTAATCAACGAGCGGATCACCAAGGCCGCCAAAATCAGCCAGAAGTCGGTCAGCATTTCGGTCGACCTGTCATCCCAGACCGCCTGGGAGAGCAGCCTCATGACGTACATCGACTTCATCCCGTTCCAGTATATCGGCAAGGGCGAGCAATGTGTGATCAAGACCAAGCTGGCTCTCAGCACCAAGAAGAGCGCCGAGGCCACGGCCATCCTGCTGGAAGAACCTGAGAACCACCTGTCGCACGCGCGGCTCAACGAACTGATTACCGACCTGACCGATCAGCACGGGCAGAAGCAGATCATCATTTCCACCCACAGCAGCTTTGTGGCGAACAAGCTTGGTCTCGATCATCTGATCGTGCTGCGTTACAGCAAGGTGGTGCGGATCTCGGAGCTGGAGGCCAGCGATTTCTTCAAGAAGCTGGCAGGATACGACACCTTGCGCCTAGCGCTGGCCCGAAAGGCAATCTTGGTGGAAGGCGACTCTGACGAGCTCGTCGTCCAGCGGGCCTATATGGACGCCCACCGCGGACGGTTGCCCATCCAGGACGGCATCGACGTTATCTCGGTCGGCACCGCCTTCCTGCGCTTCCTTGAGCTGGCGACGGCGCTGAAGATTCCGGTGGCTGTGGTGACCGACAACGACGGCGACACCGCCGCCGTCGAAAAGAAGTATGCCGCGTACAAAGGCGAAGCTCTCGTCAATATCTGCTTCGATCCCGTCGTAGACAGCGGATCTCTGACGGTTAAAGGCAAGGCGTTCAACTACAACACGTTGGAACCGAAAATTTTGAAGGCGAACAGTCTCGCGACCCTCAACAGTGTGCTGGGAACATCGGCGAAAACGGACGACGAGCTTCGCACCCATATGCGAGCCAACAAGACTGAGAGCGCTTTGTCAATTTTCAAATCAACGACCGCGATCGCCTACCCTGACTATATCAAGCAGGCCATCGCGCCGTGACAGGCGAGAACAAGATCGTCATCGCCGCGGCCGGCTCCGGCAAGACGACTTACCTCGTCGAGCACGCGGTCAAGATCAAGAGCGAGCGGGTCCTGATCACGACCTACACAGAGTCCAACGAGGCGGAGATTCGCCAGAGGTTCTTCGACCTCGTGGGTCGTGTGCCGGCCAATGTCGTGATCATGACGTGGTTTAGCCTCCTGATCACCCACGGCGTAAAGCCCTTCCAGGGCGGCCTGTTCGATTTTCCCCTCACGGGCATGCTGCTGGTCCAAGCGCAGTCGGGAATTCGCTTCCGCAACAACAAAGGCATAGCAGTGCCGTGGCCCGAAGAGGAGATCGGAAAGCACTTCTTCGACCCAACTGGCCGGGTCTATTCGGACAAGCTCGCGAAGCTCGTTATCCGGTGCAATGACAAAAGCGGCGGCGCCGTCATCGATCGGCTTGGCCGCGTGTTCCCCCACGTCTTCGTCGACGAGGTCCAAGACCTGGCCGGCTACGATCTCGACATTTTGGCGGCGCTCGCCCGCAGTTCCGCGCACTTGCTAATGGTCGGCGACCCGCGGCAGGTGACCTATCTGACCCATCACGAGCGCCGCCATGGGAAATACGCCGATGGCGGTATCGTCGCCTTCCTGAAGCAGGAGCTTCCCCGGAAGGTCGCTGTCGAGATCGACGAAACGAGCTTGAGCCGATCGCATCGCAACAGCGCCGCCATCTGCGCGGTCTCCTCGCGTCTGTTCCCAGCGCTTGCCGCCAGTCAAGCCTGCGAGTGTGTTGAGTGCCGCAAAGGTTCGCCGACGGGCGCAGGTGTCTTCGTCCTCAAGACCGCCGATTACGCGCATTATCTGGCGAGTGTCAGACCGATGCAGTTGCGCGATAAGATCACCAGTAGTGGCGTCGACGAGAGGTCACCCGCGATGAATTTTGGAGAATCCAAGGGGAGAGGCTTTGACCATGTGGTCATCCTTCCCACGGTGCCGATGCAAAAGTGGCTGGTCGACCCGTCGGCCGAGTTGAAGGCTCAGAGTCGAGCCAAATTTTACGTCGCGCTCACGCCCGATTCCCAACAGATGCATTCCAAGCGCCGCGCAGCCCTCATCGAGACAATCGCCCAAGGGGTGGAGCAGGTGGGTCCCGAGTTCGAACGGTTCGCCGGGATCGTGATGGGCGCGCGTGCGCATGTGCGCATGACACATGCCGGAGTGAACCTTCGCGGCTATCCCGTTGCTGGCGTCGTCGACAGCGAGAGCGACGATGGCCAGGAGGCGGTCGAATATTCGGATCGCCGCGGGTATTTCGACGGGTCCATGGCAAAGGCCGAGAGGGATCTGCTGAAAGTTCTGGAGGACCGGCCGGCGGCCAAACAGATCTACTTGGTGGCTGGCGAGCGCGCTCGCCCCCAGAAGGTCGCCGACTTCAAGGCGCGAATCCGCGATTGGCCGCAGATGGCTGGCAAGGCTCTCTCTTTATTCGGCAGTGAGGAGATCGCGACCGAAATCGTCGATCATCTGCTGCTCAACGAGCAGATAGTCGGGCGGCTGACGCCCTATTTGTCCGATCTCCACCGCATTGTCGACGAGGAAGTGGCGGCGGCGCTGGTGCCCTCCTTGCCTTCCGACACTCTGGCGCGGCCGAATGTGGACGTCGAGATCGTGGCCCGCCTGGCCGTGCAACCCGTACTGACGATCGCCGGCATGGGCGGCCTGGGCAAGTCGGTCGCGGCGATGGCTTACGCAGACGCACATCGCGGTACCTACCAGATCCGCCTCTGGCTCGACGGCGACAAGATCAAGCGGGCCGAGAGCCTGCGGGCCTTTCCGTTGGTGCGGGCCGGCGACCCCCGCAACATCGCCAGCCTGCTCGAAGCTGGTGGCTGCCTGCTAGTCATCGACGACGCGCACCAGGATATCTCCGTCGAGGCCCTGACCAAGTACTGCGGCAAGGGTTCGCACGTGATCCTGACCCGCCGTCTGGCTCGACACGGGGCCTACGAGCCGCCGTTGCTAACGCGGGACGAAGCACGGGCGATATTGGACGCGTCCGGACCGCCCTGCCCGCCGGCGGTGTTCGAGACGATCTGGGCGAGCGTCAACGGCTACCCCATATGCCTGAGCCTGCTGCGGGCCGCTGCCCGGTCGGGCGTAACCTGGGACGATCTGGCTGACGATTGCCGTGCGGTTGGTAAGCTCTTGGACGAGGACGGCATACGCCTGGTCGACAGGCTGCTCGACCGCTTGAAGAACCAGCTTCGGCAGGAGTTGTCCGTGTTTCTGTGGGCCGAACTGCCGGCCGTCGACACGGCTTTTCTCACCCACGAGGTCGCGCGGGTCGGCGTGCGGAACTTAAACGCCTATGGTCTGACGAGTGTCGATCGCGGCGGACTGGTGCGTCTGCACGACGTAGTGTTCGCCGCTCTCAAGAGCCTCGACTGGTGCGACGCGGCCCGATCAGCGAAGCTCGACCAGGCGCTTCAGGCCTTCATCGTTGAGGTCGCTAACGAACCGGGCCTGCGCCTGTGGACCCTCGTGCGCGCCATGATGCCCAAGCTCGAGGCCTTGGTAGCCGCCGGCCTCGACGAGGGTCCGTGCCTCTACGCCCTGCTAGAGGTATGGGAGCCGGACGAGGTACGCCCCGACCTCGTCGGCAACCCCGTGACCGAGGCGGCATGCTTGCGCCATGGTCCGCGTGGTCCCCTCGCGGTAATTACCACCATCGAAGCGGTGGAACAGCTCTTCCTGGTCGACAAGCGTGAGGGCGATCGCGTGGCGCGTAAGCGCTTGGAAGAGCGGATGCCGGTCTTCGCCGCCCTGGCCGCCTTGCCGGACCTAACGTCGCGCGAATTGGCCCAAATCCAGCATCACGGAGCGAAGGCGCTCAAGCGCCTGAACCGCCCGGCAGAAGCGGCCGAGCGGTTCGAGGCTGTCTTGGCAGGGCCCTTTCCCATGGACGAGGCGCGGCTGCAGCTAGTTACGATCTATAGGTCCGATCCAAAGAAGACAGCCGAGACCATCGCGCTGGTCAACGCGGTTTTCGCGCGATGGGGCGCGGGCGAGGACGTGACCTATTCGGTGATCCTGGGCCTCATCGAACGCCTGCCTGCCGGCGAAGGCCACTGGCGCAACGACATCATCGCCCGCAACGCTGAGGCGATCAAAACCACCATCGTCGAGGCCTCGAACCAAGGCGTTGGCCAAGGCCCGCGGGCTTTCGCCCCGCTGGGCCGGTTCATCTCTACCGAAATGCCCGACCTCTTCATGGACATCTTTCGCCAGATCCCGGTGCCGGTGCTCGAAGGTCTCGGCACCGACGCCGACCGCTTCGCTTGGGCAGAAATCTTCGCCGAGGCTGCGAGGATCCCGAGCGTGGACGCCGTGGCCCTGCGGGCCGAAGCGCTTCGTTTCTACGACGCTATGGTCAAGCCGACCGACTTCCACGCCCAGCGGCGCGCTGAACTTCTGATAGACATGGTCCGGGCGGCTGAGGCCGAGACGGTGCTGTTGGGCTTAGTGGAGAAGGAGTCAACGGCATGGGTCGAACGCCTGCTGGCACGCACGCGACTCGCACTTGGCGATCCTGCCGGGGCACTCGTGCGGATCGACGCGGCACTGGCACTGCTTAAGGGCGAACACTTCAGGAGCGAATTTCTGGAGCTACGCTACGATATCCGCTCGAAGCTCGGAGACGCAAATGCCCGGCAGGACCTGGAATACGCAGTCGCGGCGAGCCAGAAAAAGGCTGAAGGCCACAGGCTGTCCGCGCGACAAGGGCTTTAACTCGAAGGCTGAGATTAGACCGCGCCGCTGGGCTTCGTCGTTGGTCAGAGCAAGGAGTGGCCGGCTCCGAACCGTTCTCGACGAGATTGTTGGCATGCTACGGCAATCTGGGTTGCCGTCCAAAGGCAGACGCTGCCTAGGTCTCCGTTGGGCCGCGTCAGTCCGCTCTTCAAATCCATCGCGCGAAAGCGGCCAGTGACATTCCGCTGCCCGGAAGCGACCAGTCGCCAGTGCGTATTTCCGACCCCAAGCGGACCGCCGATCCCATGACTTGTCAACGGCGGCTGCCAAGCTATAACGGCCGGTCAGCCTGCGTTTCTCGCGGTCAATCTCGTCAATCCGCACGACGCGATGTTCGTCAACACCGATCCGCCCGGCTCGGACCTGCAAGACAGTAACAAGCCGATGCTCGGCAATGCGCGGCCGCCGGAAGACGCGCTCTATCAGCAGACGTGGGATCGTACGCCGCTCGCGGCCTCGCGCCATCAACCTTACGACGAACCTGGCAGGCCGCCTGCGCACGGCATGTTCAACGCGGCGCACGCGAATCTCGTCGGCGCCTACCCGTTCACCGACGAGCGCATCCGCACGTACCAGAACAACTACTTCAACTGTATTCGCGACTGCGATACCCATGTCGTGCGGCTGTTGCAGACCTTGCAAACATTGGGACTCGACGAACGCACGATCGTCGTGATGACCGCGGATCACGGGGACCACGTCGGTGCCCATCAACTGGTGGGCAGGGGCGCGACCGCGTATCAGCCGCAAAACCATGTGCCGCTGGTGATCCGCCACCCAGCCTATCCCGGCGGCAAACAATGCAACGCGCTGACTTCACATATCGACATCGCGCCGACATTGTCGGGACTGCGCAATCTCGCCACGGATCGCACGCGCAACGGGGAGCTGCTCCTCGCGATGAACAGCAAACTCAACGACACGATTGCGAACGAAGTGGGCGAGGACAGTCCGGATGTGATGCCGATTCGCGACGGCAAAGTGCAAGTGCAGATACGCAGGCACGGTTGAGCGGGCGGGGCGTGTGGTGCAGTCTGCAGAGACGTCGTGCCCGCCTGCGCATGTCAGTGTGTGGCTGCCATGCTCATAAGTCTCGTCCAGGCCGCCAACAAGCTTGACCGATGACTTCCTCACGCCGCTGGTTGCCCGGGCCAGCGGCCCCTGTCGAGCGTGGCGTCTGGGCGAGCACGGCCGTCGTTGGCGGTCCCAAGTCCATGACGGGGGTTCGCGCAGTTGATGAAAATACGCATCATGCAGACCAACGCTTTTCGCGGCTTGCTCTACGAACTGCCATCGTGCGATAGACGAAGAGGGAACGCCCGTGGACCTACCAGACTGGGTAGGTTGCGGGCTCATGCGTCATCCCGCCAGCTTGCCGTGGAAGGCTTCCAATCGCGAATTCTCGCCGCAGAGCGTCCGCGTATGATCGAGAGGTATTTCAACATGGAGTCGCGTGCGCCTGAATGCCTGCAGTCGACCCCAAGGAGGTAGTCGTCACAGTGTGATTCTGACGGCGGGTTCCAGGGGCGACAGCAGCCATTCGTCCAATTGCTATGGCGGGCAAGCGTATCTCACTATCTCCGCCAGATCGTTACCTTCTGGTAGACCCAACCACGGAAAACTGCCTCGGTGCATCGTTCTGCTATTTGGACAACGCGAGATGATCAAGCAGCGAATGCGCAGCCACGGACAACGAAGCCAGTTGCTTGAAACACAGTACAAAACGCCGCTGGGCCCAGTCGTCGGAAAGAGGAACAAAGCACGGGCCGCCTGGACCAATATATTGCTCGACGATTTCTCTCGGCGCTACGGCGAGTCCGAGGTTGGATCGAGCAACCCGAATTGCTGCGTCAAAGGTACTAACGACGACGCGATAATTAATTTGCTGCCCGGATGCGGAAGCTTCGTGATCGAGAGCAGCCTGGAACGCGCTCGACGGGGGCATCCTGATATGCTCATAAGGACGTGTCTCTTCGAATCGAATCTCCGACCGGTTGGCTAGGGGATGACTTTGAGCCACGGCGACGCCTAGTTGGTCGGCCGCATAAAATCTGGTTTCCAGGCCCGTGAGATCGACCACATCCCAGCAGATACCAATCGCCGCAGCACCGCTCCGTACTTCAGAGGCGACCTCGTGGCTTACGCGTTCTTGAATTTCAACCCGGACGGAACGATGGAGAGGATCGCGCAGAAAACTGGCGATGGCATCTGGCAGCGATTCCGCTATTGCTGTTGCGGCCGTAACAAGCTTGACGTTTCCGTCGATCGCCTGCGTATGGGACGCCATATCGCGCTCAATTTCCGCCGCCGTGGCGAGCATTGTTTTTGCATGTTTAAGTAGCGTTGCCCCGGCTGCCGTTGGCGCAATCCCGCTCCGTTTCCGGACAAGCAAAGTCGTTCCGACAACATCCTCCAGTTGGGCCAGACGTTTGCTGATGGCTGACCCCACGATATGCTCGCTACGCGCGGCTTTCGTAATCTGTTGCGCTTCGCAGACTGCGACGAATAGTCTGAGCGAATTTAGATCGAGATTTTTCATAAGTCTCTGTCGTATGCGTGGCCGCGACCCTGCCCGAGGGTCTGCTTCGTAAGTATGTCAAACGTGCAACGTTAGCATCGCGCCGACCGGGTCGCCACTGGCATCCCGTTCGGTGATGCCGCCCATGTGTGTTCCAAAGCGGAAAATAACGCGTTCCAAGATATCGCAGAACAGAAAAATCAAGCCACTAAACTTGATTTCGAAGGTAGTCGTGCAAGCGCGAGCTTGCCAGCAAAGCACCACCATCTGAGGTCAATTGTGAAAAACACCTACGAAATCGCGGTAATGCCCGGCGACGGAATCGGACCGGAAGTAACCGACGCAGCAATGAAAGTACTTCGCGCAGGAGCTGAGGCTTGTGGCTTCGCCCTGAACTATACGTTCTACGATTTTGGCGCCGAAGCTTATCAGCGTACGGGTAAGTTTATTACCCCCACCGATATGGATGTCATTGGCAAATCGGATGCCATTCTGTTTGGCGCCATGGGACTTCCTGACGTCCGCACTCCAGACGGTCGTGAATGGGGTGCTCAGGTCGAAATGCGCGCTTACTATGGACTGTTCGCGAGCCTGCGTCCGGCAAAGCTGTTCGAAGGTGTGCCCACCAACATCCGCTCGTCAGACGTAGACATGCTTGTTATCCGTGAGACCACGGAGGGCATGTTCGCCGGCCTGAAAGACCCGCAGGAAGAAAGCGATGAACAGATGAGTGACCGGATGACGATCACCCGCGCAACAAGCGAAAAGCTGTTTCGCGTTGCATTCGAGCAGGCCCGTGCCCGCCGACGTCTCTATGGTACGCGTGGCCATGTCACCCTTCTTGACAAGTCCAATGCACTACGCAGCAATGTCCTGCTTCGGAAAGTCTTCCTTGAGGTAGCCAAGCAATATCCAGACATTCAGACTGACTGCTTTTATGTCGACGCTGGTGCAATGTACATGGTGACCAATCCGGAACGCTATGACGTCGTCGTTACTGAAAACATCTTTGGTGACATTACCTCAGAGATTGCCGCAGGCGTGGTGGGCGGACTCGGCATCGCGCCTTCGGCAGATATCGGCGACAACCACGGAGTTTTCCAGCCATCGCACGGCAGCGCACCTGACATTGCTGGAAAGGGGCTTGCCAATCCCGTCGCGGCTATCCTATCCGCCGCAATGATGCTTGAGTGGTTAGCGGGAAAGCATGATGACCATCGCTGTGCCATGGCATGCGTTGCGATCCGCAACGCAGTCTCCAGTTCTCTCCTGACCGGTCCACGAACGGTTGATCTTGGGGGAAGTAGCGACACATCGACAGTGGCGACCGCAATTGCGCAAAGCCTGGCTTTGCATGTTCCCAAAAACGCTCACGCTGCCGCATAACATCTAGCACCGGCGAAGCGCGAACCGACACACGGTTCGTGCCCCAAGAATTCATATGTCGCATCAAGAAGAGCGCGAACGTGTCTGCGTTACGCGCCCGGATCAGCCTGCGGATCATTGGTGCCTCGGGCACTGAACAAGATTCGCCCCAAGGAGACAAGCATGTCAAATTTAGCCCGCTCCACAGGGGTACCGCTAACAAAAACATCGATAGGTCGATTTCGATGGGTGGTCATTACTCTCGTTGTTGTCGTTTACGCGGTGGCGGCGGCAGATCGTGCAAACATCGGTATCGCACTACCCTACATCAAACATGATTTCGGACTGACCAACACCGGTGCCGGTAGTCTCGCGAGTCTTTTCTTCTTCGCATACGCATTCGGACAGATTCCATCGGCATTTATCGTTAAGCGATTCGGCGTTCGAACGGTCTTGCCCGTTGCGCTTCTCATGACTTCGGTATTCACAGCGATGCATGGGCTCGTCTCTTCAGTTACGGCACTGAAGCTTGCGCGGATTGGCTTGGGGCTATCGGAAGCGCCTTTGGCAATCAGTTGCATAACAACCATCAACAACTGGTTTCCATATCGGGAACGAGGCACTGCTGCGGGACTATTCCTTTCCTCAAACAAGATCGGTCCAGTGCTGGTTCCACCAATCGCCGCACTCATCATAACGATCTGGACCTGGCATCATATTTTTACCGCGTTCGCGCTACCCGGTCTCGTCCTTCCCTTCGTCTGGTTGCTCACTGTTTCGAATAACCCGCGGGAAAGCCGCTTCGTAGGACCAGGCGAGCGAGACCTGATTGAATCGTCGGACAGTCCTGCCGAGACAGCTACGCAGCGGGAAAGCAAGGGGCATTTCCCCCGGCTGGACAGACTCATCCGTGCGCGAAGTGTTGAACGCATAACGACCATCCGACGTCTGTTGACAAACTGGAACATCATCGGCGTATCGCTCGGCTATTTCCTGCTGGCGGGGATTATCAACTTCATTCTTACCTGGCTTCCGACCTACCTCAAGAATGTACAGGGCCTAACCATCGTAGATGTTGGAATGATGTCCGCAGCGCCGTTCATTGGGGCGGTGCTCGGGAATCTGGCTGGCGGGATCATCTCAGATCGCATGCTTGGCGGTCGCCGAAAGCCGCTAATGGTTGTCAGTTGCGTGGCGACGATCATCACGATGTACGCACTGAAGTCCGCACCGCATCAACAGCAAATGCTTGCTGCATTGCTTTTCGCAACCGGTGCGTTGCTCAGTCTCGGGTACTCCTCGTTCTGCATCTACCCGTCCGGATTGACGGATAGAAATCTCTTTCCACTTGCAACCGCGTTGGTTAACACGCTTGGGCAACTTGGGGGCGCCTGCACGCCGATTATCACTGGCGTTCTGCTGGATCATTACAGCTGGTCAGCGGTCTTTACGACCATGTCAATTGCGGCTGCTGTCGGCTTCGTACTGCTGCTGACGATCATAGAACCGGTCACTACCAAAGTTGACTGAAGAAAAATAGTCCTTCTCCGACCGCAGGAAACAGCTCGCTGGGACCGGCAGGTCGGCGCGCGTCTGGACGCTGCTGGCTGGCGCGCACATTTCAATGACCCAATCCGACAAACAGAATATACGGAGACAAAAAAATGAAAACTTTTCGCTACTGCGCTGCCATTGCTTACGCCGCGCTAGGCACGACGGCATATGCTCAGAGCAGCATTACTCTATATGGTGTTGTCGATGAAGGCCTGGAATATGTCAGCAATACAAAGGTAGGGCCCAATCAAGGTAAATCCGTTGTGCAATTGGATTCGCTCAGCGGTCTCAGTGGGTCGAGATGGGGATTGAGAGGCGCGGAAGATCTCGGGGATCGTGTCCGCGCGGTCTTCGTTCTGGAAAATGGGTTCGACGCCAATACAGGCAAACTTGGGCAAGGCGGGGCCATGTTTGGGCGTCAGGCATATGTTGGCATCTCCACTGGCAAATTCGGTACGGTGACAGCGGGGCGGCAGTATGACAGCGTGGTGGACTATGTCGGACAATTCGGCATCTCTGACAAGAATGGTAGTCACCGCGCAGCTCATCCTGGTGACCTCGACAATCTGAATAACTCCGTTCGAACGAATAATGCCATCAAGTATGCAAGCGAGAATTACAAGGGATTCTCTTTTGGTGGCTTATACAGCTTCGGGGGGCAACCGGGTTCGATTTCGACAAACCAGGTCTATTCCGCCGGAGCAAGTTTGCAGTTGGCCGCTGCCTCTGTTGGTGTAGCGTATCTGAACGTGCGAAACCCGAACGTCTCTTTTTTCGGAGATAATCCGAACGGCTCGGCCACGGCGAACAACATCTCTGCCACAACGAATCCGGTATTGTCCGGATATGCTTCGGCCCGCACCTATCAGGTTATAGCCGCAGGCGGTCTCTACAAGATAGGCGCCGCAACGCTGGGCGCAACCTACTCGAATATCCGCTTCGACCATCTTGGTGATAGTGCCGTGGTGGCAACCAATCCAGAGCACTATACCGGCAACGCGACATTCAATAATGCAGAAGTCAACGCAACCTATCAGGTAACACCGGCGCTGCTGGTTGGCGCTGCGTATGATTACACCAAAGGAACCGGGGCATCGAGTACAAACGCAACGGTCCACAACGATGGCGTGAAGTACCATCAGTTCACGCTTGGCGCAGATTACTCCCTGTCAAAGCGCACGGATGTCTACCTGCTCGGCATTTACCAAAAAGCATCTGGCATCGACTCGACAGGGCAGCAAGCCGTCGCAAGCATTGCGAGTTTGACCGCCGCAGCGGGAAACCACGCTGCTCTCGTTCGGGCCGGGTTTCGCGTGAAATTTTGACAGCTCCGCGGACAAGGGAACGCGCTGCGCGATGACTAGGGCTAGCGCGAACTCTGCCCGTGGATGCTGCGGGCTGGTGGCTAGATCTTGTACCAGTCGTCAACATTGCTTTTTTTGGCCCGCAAGTTCTGGCGCGTAAGGCCAGCTTGCGTGGTCAATCGGCGATCGTCTCATATCGGAGTTGAGCCGACGCTCGAACGTCCGAGCGAAAGTGCAGGCGAACGGCCGAAGTTGGCCGATAGCACCAGCTCGGCGAACGCTCTCTAGAGCTGTCGTTGGACTCATCAACGGCAGCTCTCCAGCAGGCGGGGCGAATGCGTGCTCCCGGCCATCAAGGGTCAGCCCGGTCTGATTAGGCAATGTCCGTTCACGGTGGTGAATGGGACAAACGGTGTGGTTGGAGGCACTCCCGCTGACGCGTATCGGGCTATAGGTCAAGTCGATTCCGGAATTCCCGTTTAGAAGCCGACTTTGCTCCAAAACGTGAACCCCGGAAATGGAGCTCAGAATTTGACTCTAAGCCCCGCCCGCACCAGCGCTGCATGATTGATTGCTGCAGCCGTGACGCCGGTAATACTGGCGACCGCCTGCTGACCGGTAGAGTCGACCCCACTCGCCTTCTGATAGATACCCACAACATAGACATCGGTTCGCTTGGAGAGGTTGTAGTCAGCGCCAAGTGCGAATTGATGATATTTCACGCCGTCATTGTTAACCGTTGGCAACGCACTCGAAACACTGCCACCTTTGGTGAAGTCATACGCGACACCGACCAGGAGCGCGGGGGTGAATTGATACTTGAAATTCACTTCCGCATTGTTGAAAGTCGCCGTACCTGAGTAACGCAGCGCATTTGGACCCGAAGTCGCCATATCGCCGAGTCCCATGAACTTCGTGTTGGAGTAGGTCGCGCCTATCGTGGCCCCGCCGATCGTGTATAAGCCCCCCGCTGCAATCACCTGGTACGTGTGCGCTGAGGAATAGCCGCTGATAACCGGATTCGTTGCTGCGGACACGTTGTTGACCGTAACACCTCCGCCGTTCGGATTACCACCGAAGAAGGACGCGTTCGGATTGCGTACGTTAAGGAATGCCGTGCCGAACGTGAATGCGTCAGTTGAATACGCCGCACCCAGCGAGTACACCTGATTGCGGGAAAACTGTCCGGGTTGGCCGCCGAAACTATACAGTCCGCCAAAGGTGAGCCCGTGAAGATTCGTGCTCGCGTATTTAATTGCGTTGTTGGCTCGGAAAGAGTTGTTGAGATTATCAAGATCGCCGGGATTTGCCCCACGGTGACTTGCCCACTGATCAGACACGCCAAAGATTCCAACGTAGTCAACGCCTGGCGCCCGAACAAAGCGCCGCCTTGAGCCAGCTTGCCGCTGTTGCCATCAAAACCGTTCTCCAGCACGAAGATCGCCTTGAGGTTACCGCCCAGATCCTCCGAACCTCGAAGCCCCCAGCGCGACCCCTGAAGTCCGCTCGTCGCGTCAAGCTGGTACAGCTGCTTGCCCGTCTTCCCTGAAGTCTTCACGTTGGTGATGTATTCGAGCCCGTCGTCGAAGACGCCGTAGAGGGTCACATTACTTTGCGCGCTTGAAGCTCCACTAAACAGCAGAAGGCATGCGCAGGGGATCAGTTTCTTCGTTGACATGTTGTCTCCATGGTTAAGTCGGTATTCTTGTAGGGCTGCTATTTATCTGAGATATGGTCTATGCCATATTCCATTCGTCATGCTAATCAGGCAGCGGCGAACCCGAGTCAAGCGGTCGCCGGGACGGGTCATCTGTGTGGATAATGTCGCGACCGATGTCCAGCACATTGGTGCGGCCACAGAAGGCCATGATGTCGATCGCCTTTACGACACCTTCCTGCTCCATTGCGCCAAGACGGTACAGAAAAGGGCACCCGATTAGCGTCGCCTTCGCACGCAGAACGTCCTGTCCCGACCCGATGCCTCCGTTGAGCCATACGTGGGCGTGGTTACCAGCGGCATCGACGATCGAGGGAAGTGCGCGAATGGTGGACGGAGCGGTGTCAAGCTTCTTCAGTCGGCGACGTTACGCATTCGGCCGAAACCCGCGACCGGCTGTATGGCAAGACGACGCTGGCTATGCCGCCGGAGTCGTTGGGAAACGACGCTGGTCCTATGTTCAAAAAACGGCGGCTCGATTCTCGCCGATGGTCTCGGCTAACTTGTTCCACTCGTCGACCGAGCGGCCCAGATTGCCGAAGCGAGCGAAGGCCCAGCGCATGATCTCGCTCTCGTCGCACCACGGCGCCTGCGCGTCCAGGTGCAACCACAGCCGCCACAGGAAGCGCCGGCGCGTCGGGTCGGCGTCGTCCTCGTATGCGGTGCGCCCATGCACGACGGTGTAGTTGTTCAACAGCTGAATGTCACCCGGTTCGAACGCCATATGCAGCGGCATGTCCGCGCGGCAGGCGATGGCGTCGAAGCAGTCAAGCGCCGCCTGCTGCGCGTCGCTGAGCGGCTGTGTCTTCTGAGCGCCGCCGATGATGTACGACCGCGCATAGCGGCAGCTGACCCTGGCACCGTGCTGTGCGAAAACCGGGATACGTTCGGACACCGGTTCCTCGCCGGACCACTGCTCCGCCTTGCGGTCGTAGCGCAATCCGTTCAGCAAAACCGGCAGGTGCTGTGGATGGTCGCGCAGGATCTCGTTGAAGATAGCGGGGGTGCTGACGATCGTGCTCAGACCGCCCGACAGCGCCTTGCGCACGCACAGCAGCGCCACCACATCGGTCGGGTCGCAGTGGTAGTTCAGGTCGGCCTTGCTCTGGTAGCCGCGCACATTGCGCTGCGATGCGTCGCCGCTATAGCCGAAGTCCACGCCCATGTCAGTGACAGGACAAAGAAAGTCGGCCTTGGCGTTTTGCGTCAGGCCCTGACCGAACAGCAGGCCAACCGCCCAGTAGGCAAGCTGGATCTGGCCGTCGGTCAACGCGTCGATTGGGACGCCGCGCACTAGCGCGAATCCGCGATCGCCGAGTTCGGTGCGGACGGCGTGGGCCGTAGGCACAAGCGTTTCGAGCGCCGAGGCGGCTTCGTCGCGACCGAGCGACCTGAAGTCGCGTCCGTCCCAGCGGCGAGCCGCATCGACGAGTGCGTTCGCCTGCGCGGGCGTCAACCGATGGAGCCAGGAGTCGTCACGCGCGAAGTCGGTGCCTTTCCAGACCGAGGCGCCACGAGCGGGTTGCAAGGTTGAGGTGTGCGTTGCATCCATTGTCGTCTCCTGTCGTTTGAATCGAATTGAGGCCCTAGTGTTTCACTTGCCGAGGCTGCCTAAAAGTGAAAAGATCTATGTACAGGTTAACTAAAAGTTGATTCAGCCATGAACCTCCGACACCTCGAAGTCTTCCGCCACGTGATGCAGACCGGCACAGTGAAGGGCGCCGCTTCGGTGCTGCAGGTGTCCGACGCCGCGGCCAGCAAGCTGTTGGCCACCGCCGAACGCAGAATGGGACTGGTCCTCTTCGAGCGTACGCGGGGCCGCCTCGTCCCGACGCCGGAGGCACGTCGCCTGTACGAAGATGTCGAGCAACTTTGGCATCGCGTCGAGCGCATTGAGGCGCTGACGAAATCTCTTTCGCATCCGACTGGCGGCACACTCAATCTGGCGATCTCGCCGAGCCTAGGGGTCACGGTCGTGCCTCAGGCGGCAACCAGGCTGCTGGCCCTGATGCCCGAGTTGACGATCAACGTCGACCTGCTGATCCCCCACATGTTGTTGCAAAGCCTGATCGAGGGCGTCGCCGATGTCGCCGTCTCGCTCAACCCGCAGCAGCATCCGAATCTGGAGATTGTGGAGCGCAGCCGCTGCGGCCTGGTGTGCGTCATGCCGAGCAACCACCCGCTTGCCGCGCGCAAGTTCGTCCGTGCCTCCGACCTGCCCGGGCATGCGGTGGTCTCGTTCCCGCAGGCGCTCGACTACGGATTGTCGGACGAGTTGTTGTTCGGCAAGTACGGCGACGCCATTGTCCGGCGCCTAAACGTGCGGTCCGGACAGACCGCCTGCTGGTTCAGCCATGCCGGCGCGGGATTGGCGATTGTCGACGCCGCAGCCGTCGCGGGCCGGGCATTCGCGGATCTGGCGATCCGCCCTTACCGCTGCGAAGGGTCGCTTGAGATCGTTCTCCTGCGGCATCGCGACCGGCCGCTTTCACTCGCCGCCAAGCAGTTCTGCGACGTTTTCCCCCGCATCTGGCGAGAGCTCTCCACGGCCCAAGCGATGTAATACGGTGCTTCAGCGAGCCGCCACGACACCCGCTGCGGGACACGGCGAACCGGCGCGCTTCTCCCTGACGAACATCATGCACCCGAGAGCCAGCAGGGGGCCGGCCGCGAGTGCCAGGAAAGCGACCTGAAATGATTGCGTGGCCTGGAAGATCACGCCGATGCACACCGGTGCGACCACCCCGCTGAATTGCCAGACGGCATTCGCCAGCCCAGCGCTCGAGCCGGCCACGTTGATGCCACCTTGTTCCGCGATGAGCGCGATGAGAAGCGGACTATAGATGTACGCGCCAATGCCCAGAATCGGCGCGGCGATCTTGAAGGCGGTCAGTGTCTCGAGTTGGCCGAAAATCAGAAGCATGACCACGAACAATCCGAACGCGCCGATGGCGAGTGGCTTGCGCGCGCCGCCCAACCAGTCGGAGAGCAGACCTATCAGGGGTTTGCACACGATCGCACCGACGCCGAAAATCGCGCTGACGAAACCGGCGTCGACCAGCGAGACGTGGTGCCCCTTAACCATCAAGGCATTGGCCCAGGACGCGAACCCGACGGTACCCCATAGGCCGCCGAATCCGGCGACGGCCAGCAGAAAGAAGTTGCGATCGCGCAAGATCAGCCAGACGCCCGGCACCGCCGACCGCGACGCGCGGTCAGGTCGAACCGCGCTGGTTGCATCGCCATCCTTGATCGCCGCGGCGCAGACGAGTGCGATCGCGAGCGTCACCATCGCGAGGCTCCGGTACGTGTCGCGCCAACCGAACTGCGTCACCAGGGTTGGCAGCGTCACATTGACGATGACCACAGCGAGCGAGGTCGCCGTCATGAACATGCCAATCGCCATACCTCGTTCGCGCGTGCCGAACCAGGTCGCGACGAGTTTTATGGCCGCCGAATAGTCCGCACCGGCGGTCAATCCCATCACGGCCTGAACGCACAAGCCAAAGATCACCGACTGCGTGAAGCTGAACGCGAACGTCGCCGCCGCGAGCCCGAACAGAGAAACCGCGAGCATCAGGCGTGGGCCGAAACGATCTGTCAACACGCCGCCGACGACGCTGAACAGAACATAGCCCGTGTAGAAGGCTGTGACGAAGATGCCGAGCGACGCCAGCGACAAGCCGATCGAGCTACCTACCGAGACGGCGATCGATCCCCACGCCAGCCGGCATATCATACTGACGAGGTACGCGGCCCATGTGACCAGCAGGACGACCCACCGATATGAACTCTTTTGCGGCGTGAATGTGGCGACGCCGGCCGGCGTATGGGTGGATGGCTTCATGTTGTCTCCTGAGGGGATCGGAAGGTCTCGTCGATCGCGAGACCTCTCCAGCGCCTACGGTCAGGCCGTGGCGATGTCTTCCTGTTCGCAGGTCGGTGCGACGTCCGAGATGGTCGCGCGGCGGATGTCGAACGGGAACTGCAGGTCATCCCAGAACGCCAGCCGGTGCATCGTGCAACGGTTGTCCCAGATCACCAGATCACGCTCGCGCCAGCGGTGGCTGTACTGGAACTGTCGCTGCGTCGCGTGGGCGGTCAGTTCCGTGATCAGTGCAGCCGATTCTTCCTTTGGCATGCCGACCACCTCGCCCAGATGCGAGGCGAGAAACAGGCACCGGCGACCGCTGTCTTTCAGATGGCGGACGAGCGCCTGCGGCTGGCTCTTGAACGTTGTCTTTTCCTCGTCGGAGAAGTCCGCGAAGCCCGCCTTGGCGCGCGAGGTCATGATCGAGTGTAGGCCGACACGCTTGTGCAGCAGGTGCTTCGTGCTGGCCGGAAGCGCGTCATAGGCCGCTCGCATGTCTGCAAAGTGCAATTGGCCTCCCGTGGGCGGCACCGCGCGCGCGTACAGCGCTGAGACGGAGGCCGGCAGCGGCTTGTACGTGCTGTCCGTGTGCCACATCGCATTGCCCTTGAGCATGTAATTGCGGCGCCGCGAATCCGCCGGCCACAGCGAACCGTCGGCCTCCAGATTCGAGACGTCCGCGAGGCCCGGCGGCAGCGGACGCTTGTCTTCGGCGCGGGCGATGCTGAATGTCTCCAGGTCCCCGAAGATCTGCGCGAAGGCCAGATGCTGTTCGTTGGACAGTGTCTGGTCGCAAAAGATCAGGACCGGATAGCGCACGAAGGCCTCGCGGATGCGCTGCCGATCTGCGACCGACAGCGCATCCGCGAGGGTTACACCACCGATCTCGGCGGCGAATTCGAAGTCGTCGAATACAGGTCGCACAATGAGGGGCATGCCTTGTCTCCTTGAAGGCCGATGAGCTTCGTGGCGCTGCGCCTTAACGCCCGGAAGGCTTGCGATCTATTGCGGTGAGCCGCTACCTTGAAGTGTTCCTGCGGCAAGGATTTAGGGGAAGCGAAAATACCTGCATCGGGATTAACTTTTAGTTGATCGTCGCCCGTCCTCGTACGTCGGGATCGACTTGTCGAACCTGATGCATCCGGTGGTTGCGGATCGGCCTGCCGATGCCGAGGGACATGCGGGCTGTTGAAAAGGCATTGTCACCACGAAGAGGTGGGGCTGGGCCACATGGGTGCCGTCCTGTCAGTCGCGACAGATCACGCGCAACATGGGCCGGCGTTCTTCCATGTGCGCTCGCACGCTTCAAAGGTCTTTCGCACGTGACAGTTGAGGTCACCTCCTGGGCTGCGGCCTGACCTCACGGGCTTCGCTCGTTAAAACACTCTTCCCAAGACTGCTCCCAAGCCAGTCGGAGATGTTGGCGGCCCTCCTGAGCGCGATTCATACAGCTCGAATGCATCAACGCTCGCAGTTCACCGGCTCCGCCCGGAATTGCAGACGGCAACGACAACCCAGTACGGTAAGTGTTTTCATGCCATATGCAAAATGACGTATAGCAAGGACGCAGCCAATCCTTTGTCTTGTCAGCGTGGTAGTCACCCAAGGCGCATCGAACAGTGTTATATGCGTTGACATAGAGGTTCATCACCCAGTACCGCATCAAAACGGCATCCCACATCTCATCGAACGACTTGACGGGTTTATCTAACCCATAGAAAAAGTCTCCGAGCTCCTTGTCCGTCCGTGCAAGTTCAGGAATCTTCGGCTTTAGCTCACCAGAGATTCCTTCGAAAGGAGTTCGGGGTTGCATGACAAGCACGTCAAATTTAGAAGAGAGAAGCATCGCCATAGACCTGCGATCGCTAGGGGTTCGCCTGATGCAAGGCCGATGCGCCAGCGCACCGCCTTGCCGGTCTCGTAATCCGGCTCGTAAAACCGTTCCGTCGGAATAAGACATAGCTGAAGCTTCGTCCAGGCGCTGCGAAAGCTGCGCTTCTGCCCTATCGACTCGGCACGGGCGTTCATGGTGTCGAACACTTTTACGCCATCGGGAATGTGTCTGCGAGGCACGATTCCAAATGTGGCGGGGTCGGTAGTAAATGCGTCGTTGACGCGCCTCACGATTGGAGCGGTGTAATCCTTGTAGATCTCGCGAGGATAGTCGAAGTGCGGCTCGGGAAAGAGGCTGAATGACTCAAATCGCACAACCGGATTCGATTCGTAGCTCGTGCACATGGGTTCCCCTCAGGCTGGGTTCGGACATTCAGGACATGATACTGCGCGGGACAACCCGAAGGCCCGCTCGGACGGTCAGGCCATTACATTTACTTCTGGAAACGCGACAGACGTGGGGCAGCGGGCTTGCCCCGCCCGACCAAATATACGCAACGCAAAAAAAATCCCCGGGGGTTAGCCCGGGGATGTCGATAGATCTACTGTCCGCGTCACGCGGCTACTGCAAACAGGTCAAGCTGCGGCGCATCGCGGCGGACGCGTGCCTGATGCTCACCCTCGCTGATGCAGTTCGCGACAAGGTGCGCGTCCAGCTCATGCGGAGTGAGGTTGAGGCGCTGCGCGAGCCTGCTGAAATACTGCCCCCGTTTCGCCATGTCCTGATACCGTTGAGCCATTCCGACCGGCAGCTTTACGATCCCTTCGTTGAGCCAGAAACGCGCTGATTCGATTGCATCGCGGTTCTGCGTTTCCAGCATGAAAGCCGTGTCGAACGAACACGTCACGAACTCGCATGCGGATTGCGCGTCGACCTCAAACTGCGAAGCCTCCTCGAAGTACACGGTCTGCTCGCCGCCTGTGGTTCTGGCGTATCGGCTAGGCCGCTCGGGATGCAGATAGCGGTTCCATTGCTCCGCGTCGAAGTCGCGCAGTCCAGTTGCAGGCGCATCCCGGTTGTATTGCCCCACCGGATACCACCCATGCAACACGATGTCCGCCTTTGGCATCGGCTCAATGTGAGGCACGGCATATCCGCGACCGAGGACATTCACGTCGTGCCAGACCGCAAGCGCTGGGAACGCATGCGGTGCGTAGTGATGCATCGACAGGAAAAAGTCAATTGCCACGAGCTGCTGCGGCGTCACAAACTCGAATTGCGGATCACACAGTTCCCGGTTCTGTTCTGTGTCAGGGATGCGCCCCGACGCCAGCTCACCCGAGTGAACCTCTGCACGATCTCTCTCGTTCGCATCAATCGAAAGGAGCATTCGTAACATGGTCATTCTTTCAGAAAAAGCATAGGTGTCCGCCTGAATCCGCGTGTACCCCGCCTCGCTAAGTGTCCGCCCGACCAGTTCTCGCCGGGACATATCCCACTGCACAGCGAGAAGTAGTTGCGAAACTCGTTGAGCGGTTCGAGGTGCACATACTCCTCTTCCTGCACCATAAACTCCATCGACTTGTCGCGTTCGCCCGAGACGCAACAGAAGGCACAACCAAACCTGGAACCGCAAGCTGCGCGCGCCCCGCTCTCGCCCAGCACAACGCCACATACGCCGCCGTTACCCGCGCGGTAGATATGGGATAGCTGCGTGATAGTCGACGGTGCTACCGGACTTGGAAACGGCAGACCCGACGGCTCGGCAAGGAAACCCAGCATCGTCCATACGTCGTCGCTGGTCCAGTCCGTACGGAAAAGTTAAAGGCAAATGGACACTGAATAATCCTGTAAATTCAGTGGCTTGCAGAAAACCAACCTGTCCATCCCCGCAAAACGAAAAACGGACAAGGCCACAGAATGTGCTTGCACTGGATGAACCGCCAGCATACACGCACGCATCGACGTTCTAGGATCGCGTTCGGAGAGGCCGCGCTACCGGGTCAATCCGGCTTATCACGTCGAGACCTTGCTTTCGTACGCCGACCGGCTGTAGCCGGACCCGTTGCTGCCAGTCGACCAGTCGGAGTTGAAAAGGCAGGTATCTGAGTGGAACGGTCATTCCGTGCCGTCACTCGAGGACAAGTCATCTATTTGTTCGACGCCCGCCCAAGTCCGCGGGCTCGCAAGCGCGTGACTGCGCATGCGGGCAGGCGTTGAATAAACCTGAAGGAGGAAACCGCGGAGTGCTCCGGCACGGTTGAAGTCGCGAAAGCTAGGCGGTCTGGGTCCTGGGTGCGAACTTGCGCATGCGCATGTCGTCAACCATGCGCCGGCGCAGCGGGGCTGACGCCCGGATCGGAGGAGATCATGATGGGGCTCCTGCTGGAGAACGAGGCGGATTGCCTCATTCGCCAGGCGCTGCGGATTTGGTGTTCCGCCAGTACGCGGTGTTCCGACACGCAACAAGCGGCTGAGAAAAAGAACTATACAGTGGGCGCAAAGGGCAGATGGCCGGCGCGAAATCGCAAGTGCTTCTTGCCGTACGAGTACGACCATCGCAGTCTTGCAGAGGATCTCGACCAGATCCAAATCCCGCAGGACATCGAGGTCATGCTTGGCGAGAAGGCCAGCACGCCCGGCTCATCAAGGGCGAAGGCCGACGGCCCGATCGTTGATGCGTTCCGGTGCATTCAGGAAACAGAGGGCGACGCTGCCGCGTACGAGTACCTGCGCGCCGAAGCAGCGCACGGCGCAGCTGATGACTGCGGCGGGAAACCGATAACCGTGATAAAGCGATTTTGTCTTCTCCATCTTGCAATCTTAGGCGACCACCTCGCCAACGTGGCAGAGCCGCTGACGTATCTACCCCAATTAAGGCGATTGAGTTAGCCGGAGAAGCGGCGTGCTTTGAGGGCATATACCGTCAGCGATCAAGAATCGCTTGACCGTTTAGATCTGGAAGACTGTCGCAAGCTGACGTCCCTCAACCGCTACTGACGCGGAGATACGGCATGTCTCCCAAGT
>NZ_JARESS010000060.1:0-45597 GCF_046027915.1 Paraburkholderia sp. RL17-347-BIC-D | reverse complement strand
GGTTCCCGACGAGTGCGCTAAATGTGCGGTGCCTTCAAGAGATTGACCGACGCTCGCATATACTCCAAATTGCACTCAGCCTCCGGGGGCACAGCGTTTCAGTGTCGCCAGGCTTGTTTTCCTGGTTCATTGACGGGGCGTTGCCGGCACTGCCACTATTCTCGAACTGGACGGGCGCGGCGACCATGCGCGGCCTGATTTCAATGACGGAAGAGAATGTGCCCGATTTTAAATAGGGGAGTGAAAGATGAGCACGGTGCTCGAGACCCGACCCGGCGCGGCAGAGGAGCCGGAGCGCAAGGCGACGTCGCACACAGCTGTACTCGACCCGGAACGCCGCAAGGACACCGGCCTTAAGTCGGGCCTGATTGCGGAGAAGGATGCTCTGTACATGGCGTACTACCAAGGCACGGTTTTCCACGGACACCCATCGCTGTCTTCCCTGCGCCTCGGCAACGAGGATGTCTTTTATGAAGTTGCGCTTCACGGGAAGGTGTATCGCGCGCTCGCGCGGCCTGTGCCCGGCCAGAGTCCGCGAACCGCCACCCGCGACCTGAAATACGGGCTTGCACGCGCGTGCTCGGAAGGCCTTCAGAGGGATGGCTGGCTGCTCGAGCCACCGACCGCCATACCGAACACGCCGCGCGCGCTGGTGCACGAGCTTCAGCACTTCACTGGCCTTACCGTCGACGATATCGTCGACAACGCGTACAGCATCCTGAACTATCGTCGCCACCACAGCGCGCAGTATCCCGATACGATGGAGCCGAAGGGATACAGCTTCAAAGAACTGTTTCTGATGTCGGTCGACACAGACGGCACCCTGAAGACCCTCTATGAAACCCCCTCTGGTGTGTACCCGGAAAAGTGGACAAACTTCCTGCGGGTGCTCGACCGCAAGGAGTGTGAACCGCTTCGGCAGTACGCCGTCTCGGGCATGGCAGTCGGAGAATATGGGGAAGCCGGTGCAACGGCCATCCGCGAGGCATTGCACCTGCGTGACGGTGGGCTTCGCGCGGTTCCGCCGGCGTCGTACATGCCTTTTATGGAGCGCTTTCCCCTAGCCGACCACCAGAAGCTCGAACGCACCGTGGGCGGACAGCGACGATAACCGTGCACTGGGCGGAATCTCGCCAAGCCCAACACTGCGTTCGAAACGCCTCCCACCCAGCAGAAGAGCCGGAGCGCATGGCGACACCGCATACGGCCGTACTCAAGCTCGGAGCGGCGGTAGAACTGCTTGCAAACCAATGGCCACAAGCTACCCGGAAGGGGCGGTCGAGTGGCTCCTGACTCAGGTCTGAGCGAGATTGATTCGACCGGGCCCAGACACCGACGACCGTAATTCAACCAGGGCCGTAATTTCGAATCCTTCAGAGTCGAAGTAGCTGCCGCTGGACGTACTTCACTACCTGGTGAGCCCAGCGTCTCGCGCGACACTCACCACTTCGACGAGACGCAACTCGCTCAGTTCGTGCGCAAGGGTTCACGCTAGCGTTCGAAGTGGCATCCTTGCAGCGCGCTCAGCGTCCCGCAGTGCACGACTTTTATGACACAACAAGCTCGGTCGCCTTCACACTTGAGCGCGCCCTGATACTCGGCAGTATCGTCCAGTTCATCTTGAGTAGCCAGATTACATGAAGACCCGTGCTCCCCAGGCACAAAAAGTAAAAAGCCCCTCAGACTCTCGTCGCGAGGGGCTTCCTTTCCGGCGGTCCGGTTTAGACCGCGGCGTCCTTCAGCTTCTTCAGCGGGCGCACTTTCAGACGCACTGAAGCGGGCTTTGCGGCAAACCATTTTTCCTCGCCCGTGAACGGGTCCTTGCCGAAGCGTTTCTTCTTTGCCGGCACGTCCTGAGCAACAACCTTCAGCAGACCCGGCAGCGTGAACTCCTTCGCACCCTTCTTGTGGACCGATGCGAGCACTGTTTCTTCCAGCGCGGCCATCAATGCCTTCGCCGCTTTCGGCTCGACACCTGCGCGCTCGGCAAGATGGGTAGCAAGCGAAGCCTTCGTGAACGAATCCTTGATGGGCTTCAGCGGCGTGGCTGCGACCGCCTTCTTGGTGGCAGGAGTCGCCGCCTTCTTTACCGTCGGCGCCTTCGCCTTTTTCTCGACCGGGGTCGTCACCTTCTTCGGAGCCGGCTTTGCTGCAGCTTTCGTTGCCATAGATTCCTCGTCATTGGTCAAAGGTTGGCCCGGGGCCCTTGCCTTTGCGTAGTCACCGACAATGCGCAAAGGTCCAAATCCTCAGGCTCGGACTAGCGTAGCAATTCGCATTTCAATCCGCAACGGGTGAGACCCTAAAACAAGGGGTTTTGTGCAGAAGGAACACAAAAACGGCGACCTGTACCCCTCCAGAGGAGGCTGTGCTCACGAAAACGGCTACGCGACAGGGTTTGACGCAGGGCAAGGGGGTGTAAGCCACTCGTGCGGGTCCAGCGTCGGGTGCCGGAATCGGCAATGATGCATGCGAGCGCCTAAGGTGATTGGTGTTTGCCGAAGGATATTTATTGGGCGACAAACATGAATGGCGATTTCTACGACTGGAATGCACCGTGCAAAGCATCGACTTGGATGCGTCACAAGTCATAGCGCCTGCGAAACTATCTCGTCCTGTTGGAGACGTTGCGTGCGTCGCCCCTTGAAGACAGTTCTGCTATTTGAACCTTCCGCCAATGCTCCTCAAGACGTAATCGACAACAGCTAGCGGACGGTCGATACGCATGGCATAGTGCGGACATCTCAAAGGGAGAGAAAAAATGACAATTTTGGAATCTATGCAGGCAAAAATTAAGAAGCTTGAGCAGCAAGCCGAGGCTCTGATTGCGAAACAGTCATCGGGCGTCATCGAGAAAATTCGCAAGCTGATGGCAGAACACGGCCTGACGGCTGCGGATATTGATGGGCACGCTGGCGGCAAGGTGCGCGCGAAGAAGGTCGGAGCCAAGGCTGTCGGCAAAGGGGGCACTGCCGCGGTCAAGTATCGGGACCCGAAGAGTGGCGCGACGTGGACCGGACATGGCCGGGCACCCCAGTGGATTGCAAGCGAAAAAAATCGCGGTAAATTCCTTGTTGATGGAGGTAAGGCGATGCCGGCACCTGTAAGCAAAGCGAAGGCTGCTGGCAATTACGTCCGCGGTCCGCAGCCTGCGCTTTATCGTGACCCAAAGAGTGGCGCGACCTGGAGCGGGCGTGGGCGTGCGCCGACGTGGATTGCTAAAGCCAAAGACCGAAGCAAATTTTTGATTGCAGGTGGTGCTGAATTGACTGTTGCCGCGACGGCCAGTGCTGTGAGCAAGGCGAAGGCTGTCGGCAGAAAGATGGCGTCGAAGTCGGGCGGTGCGACTGCGGGCAAGGGGCAGCCAAAAGGTCCGCAGCCGGCCAAATATCGCGACCCGAAGTCTGGCGCTACCTGGAGCGGACGCGGTTCGGCGCCGGCGTGGCTTGCTGGTGCCAAAGACCGTTCGAAGTTTTTAATTGATGGCGTTAGCGGAGTTGCGGATTCTGCCGCTGCTAGCAAGCCGAAAGCCGTCGCGAAGAAGCCCGCGACAACGACTGCGGTGGCGAAGAAGGCGCCGGTGAAGAAATTGGTTGGCGCCAAAAAGGCGGTTACGAAGTTGCCTGTCGCAACCGCGCCAGAAGCTGTGACTGCTCAAGCGACCGCGTAAGCCAGGGCACAGAGCTCGCTTTTCGTTGCGTCGGGACGCGCGATTAACGGGGTCTACCGCGAATGCGCCCGCAGTGCGTCCAGACGCGCGGCGCATTTTGCGTTCGAGCCACCGCGCTTGTAAGCCTGCGCAGCCTTTGCACTGTCTGGAACGACGTCGCCGGGAGCACTTCTGTCCCGGTGCCCCTCCCAGTACAAACCAAGGTTGTACGCGGCTGACCGGTGTCCAAGCTCCAAGGCCGTGGCATACATGTCCTTGGCCATCTCAAGGTCGGCGTCCATGCCACGACCAAGCCGCGCACTGTCCGCAATAGCGCTGCCGCCATGCCGCGCAGCGGCTCGCTCGCGGTATCGTCCTTCAGCACGTCGCCCAGAATGACGTGTCCGCCCTCATAATCCGCAGGCCTACCTGTCTCCGTGACAAGAGACAGTGCAAGCGCGACCCGGAGGGAGGGATGCCGGCCAGGGCCAACCCGTTCCAGCAGTCGCCGGCCGAGATAGGGCGCGCCCAGCAACGGACTGGTGAGCAGGCCATTCGCAATGGCCGCGATAGATTCAAGTGAAAGAAATCCGACCTTGTTTGCCGACACAACGTGCCGGAAGAACCTTTCCACGTCGAGTGACGGGTCGCACTGGCGAAGTTGTGACCACTCGCGTTCAATCTGGCCCAACCAGCTGGAATCTACCGACATCAGATTTCGCGTCCTATGGTGAGTGATGAGGACGATGATACCTCACCGCTATTGTCGCCTGATAGCCCACGAACGCAATCGGATGCCGTTCGAAGTCGACGACCAGCCGTTTGAAAAGAGCCCCGCGTTAGCGTGGCAACGATGGCTCCGGCCCGTGCCAACATCGACCCATGTTTCTCCTCACGACGTCAGTCAATGGGACCTGCGCAGATGCCGCGCCGCTGTGAAAGTCTTGATGTACCCTTCGGCACCTCTGACATTTTTGGCCAAGGCCTCCTGTCGCTCAGCTTCGGCCAGACCGGCTGCGCCTGAACCGCCAATTTCTGACAACGATTTATGCGATTATGTCGCGCAGCGCGTCAGCCAGAATCACGGTTGCTGGGATAACCTGCAAGTGGCCAGCGATTTGTTGGCCTGTCCGACCATTTGAATCTGGGCGGTCGGCAGCAAAATCAGAATCGGGAGAACGAAATCGGCAGAGTCGATTTGGGGACCAGATGGAAGGGATTATTGTCGAGCCGGCAGACACGTCGGAAGAGCCGCCTTGCGTCCAGATTAAAGCCACGCTCGCTAGCAAAATAAATCTGGCAGATTGTCAGAATGCCATTTCGGTTGTCCACGAGCTTCCGCTCGCCAATGAGACCGCCGATGACATCAAAGAGTTACGGCTCACTGCCTCTTCAGAGCCGTCGTTTTTCAGGCCGAAGACCTAGCTGGTCTATGGCCGTGCGCCGCTGGACACCACACGCCGATCAGTACACGCGTTTGCACTCGGCGCTCGGCGACCTCCGCCGTCAGGCCACGCGCGGCAATTTAGGCAGCCTTGTCGTATTGCGGCGCGAGGCGGGGAAATAATGTCCAGGCATTGCCGTGGTTAACCGATTTGCGCTCGGCGACACTGAAACCTTCGTAGGCGTTCAGTTGCGCAGTGAAAGTGCCAGCGATATCTGCTGAGACATACGGGAAATCGCTGCCGAAGAGAATCCGCTCGGTTCCGGCGAAGGCCTTGAGCGCCGGTAGCGCGACTGGACTCGCCGACAAGGCGGTGTCGAAATAGAAACGCCTGAATTTCGCGAGGATGTCGGCCGGACTATCGGCGTCGGGTCGGAAGACTCGAGCGAGTTGGGCGAAGCGATGCGACGCGTATGGAAGAAATCCGCTCGCGTGCGCGAGAATGATACGGACGTGTCGGTATCGGTCGATGACTCCGTTTTGCACGAGTTGTACGGCAGCGCGTGTCGTGTCGAACGGGTAATCGACCATCGGGGCGGCGACAGCGTCGAGTCACGGAATCTGCGGTAAACCAGGATGCACGAAGACAACTGCGCTGCGGCGGTCGAGCTCAGCCCAAAGCGGTTCAAAAGTTGGATCCGCAAGATATTTCCCTTCGTAGTTCGACAGCAGGACCACACCGTCGGCTCGGAGCTTGTCTAGCGCGTATTCAATCTCATAAAGTGCGCCATCGACGTCAGGGAGAGGAAGTGTTGCGAAGTGCCCGAAACGGGCGGGTCGCTTGACCACGAGGTCTGCCGTATATTCGTTTACGCGTCGGGACATCGTTCGACGCTCTGCTGGCTTCCACGCTGCGACGCTTGGCGCCGTCAAGGACAGGATGCCAGTAGCGATCTGTTGAGAATCCATCAGGTCGACAGCGCTTTGTGGCGACCATCGAGGAATGACGGTGCCTGACTGATCGCCGCCATTTGATGGAAGTTCATCCGCCCAGAAGGGCGGGACGACGTGCTGGTGAACATCAATGCGACGAGCCGCGCTCATAAATTGCTCCGTATGCTTGAAGAATGATTGGGTGAGCGACGGAAAAGCCAAGGGTGCGACTTCTCCGTCGACATGGATCAGAACGGGTAGTTGGGGAGCTGCGAGTGCACCGTGATCCATTGCCACTCGCTGAACTGGTCGGCATTGCTAGACGCGCCGTGGCCGAAGCCGTTTCCGGAAATGCCGAGGCCGCCAATCGGGCCATAAATCCCGTGCACCACGGTCTGATCGTTGATGTGGATCACTCCGGAATGCAGCGCATCGGCGACACGTTGGGCGCGGGCCAGGTCGGGAGAAACCACCGCCGCCGACAAGCCGTACTCGGTCGCATTGGCCAGTGCAATGGCTTCCTCGTCGGTGCGGAAGGTCGTGATCGCCGCCACCGGTCCGAAGATTTCCTGGGCGAAGGCCGTCATCCCGGCTGTCACTCCGGTGATGACGGTCGGCTCGAAGAACAGTCCATTGCGTGAGCCACCCGTCAGAAGCTTCGCTCCCTCGGCCACTGTCTGCGAGACGATCCGCTCGGCATTGGCGGCCTGGCGTTCGTTGATGATCGGCCCGACCTGGACCTTTGCGTCGAGGGGATTGCCGACGACGAGTGCGTTGGCCTTTTTCACCAGGGCTTCGACGTAGGCTTCGGCAATGTCCTCGTGTACCAGGTGACGGCCGGTGGTGAGACAGATCTGGCCTTGGTGGAAGAAGGAGCCCCACGCGCCAGCACTCGCTGCCGCCTCGATATCTGCATCGTCGAGCACGATGAAGGGATTGTTGCCGCCCAATTCCAGTGACACGCGCTTAAGCTGTCCGCTGGCGACCGAGCCGACTTCGCGGCCGACACGGCTGGAACCCGTAAAGCTGACCATATTGATAAGCGGTTCTTTGACCAGTGCGGCACCGGTCTCCGCAGCGCCCGGCAGGACGTGGAACAATCCTTTGGGTAAGCCAGCTTCTTCAAATACCCTGGCAAAAGCCACGCCGCCGATAATCGGCGATTGCACGTCGGGCTTCAGCAAGACGGCGTTGCCCATCGCTAGTGCCGGGGCGATCGCCCGCACGCCCAGGATGAAGGGCGAGTTCCACGGCGTAATAATGCCGATCACGCCGAGCGGAATTCGCCGAGCGATGCTCTGAAAGCCCGCCTCCATCGTTTGGGTCAGGATGCCTATGGGCTGACTCCCGAGCGCGGCTGCCTCCAGAAGCTCGCGTGCGGTGACGTGCACCTCCCACTGTGCTTTGGCGCGAATCGAACCGGTCTCGCGGACCAGCTGTTCGGCCAGCTCGTCGGCGTGCGACAGCACGAGGCGGGCAGCCTCCCTTAGCACATCGCCACGCTGCGGCCCTGCCAGTTTGGCCCAAGCCTTTTGCGCCTCGCGTGCCGATGCGGCGGCAGCCGCGATGTCCTCGGCGGACGCGATGCCGATCGTGCCGAGCTTTGCGCCCGTGGCTTTTTCCGTCACATCCTCGGTGCCGAGGCCTGGGTGCTTCCATCCGTTGCTGTAGATTTTTTCTTTCCACACGTGTGTGGGCGTCAGCAATGCTGTGCCAGTCATTCTTGCTTCTCCAAAGGATAGTTACTCAGACATGATCGCCATGTACTGAAAAGTAATATGGAGCCGTCTACAAAATCAGGTTGTTAAGAAGTCCGTCTTTCGGACAGGTTTATGCAGCCGTTAAATGCCGCACACATGACGTGTCGCCGCAGCGCAGATTCAAGCGGAAAGTTTTGCCGCGATGCGTTCGGCCACCATGATGGTCGTCACGTTCGTCGGGGCCGACGGGATGTCGGGAATAATCGATGCATCGACAACCCGCAGCGTTTCGACGCCGCGCACCTTGCCCCACCCGTCGACCACAGCGGTCGGATCGGCTTCGGTGCCCATTGGCACGGTCGAGGTAGGGTGCAGATAAGCCGCGACGTTCGAAACGATGTTTGCCCTGAGCGCTTTGTCGTCGATGGTGTTGCCCGGCGCCATCTCATGGTCGATTACGTCCAGGAAGGGTGCGGAACGGCCAATCTGGCGGGACAGCTGCACGGCTTCGACGAGCCGGTCGAGATCGTTCTGGTCATCGAAGAAGTTGTAGCGAATGTCCGGCGCGGCGCGTGGGTTGCGGCTCGAGAGCCGCAACTGACCAATCGACTTCGGCAGCGTCACCGCACAAGCCAGAACGATCGCGCCACCGGTGGGGCTGACCTTTGGGTCGATAAGATGCGTGCCCGAGATCTGCAGGTCGAGATCGCCGGGGCCCGCGCTCTGCGAGCGCGTCCATACCAGCGCGCCGGCAGCGGGCTGCATGGCGTTTGATTCGCGCTTGAGTGCGTAAACGTTGTAGAAGAACGGATGATCCTGCAGGCGGTTGCCCACCGGAAGGTCGGCGACGGTTGCAATGCCGAATTCGGAGAGGTGCGCAGCAGGCCCAATGCCCGAGCGCATGAGAATCGCCGGGCTGCCGAAAGCCCCCGACGCGAGAATAACTTCACCGGCGGACAGAACGTGACCGTCGACCAATTTGACGCCCACGGCACGCTTACCTTCGAAAACCACGCGATCCACTTCGGCACCGCCCTGGATCGTCAGATTGGGACGTGCACGCACGGCGGCCGTGAGGTAGGCCATGCCCGTATTGATGCGCACGCCATCGACGACGTTGAGCGTGTAGGGGCCGGCACCGTGCTGGTCCGCGCCATTGAAGTCCGATACGTGCTTCAGCCCCAGCGTTTGCGCGCCGTCAACGAAAGCTCGCATCGACGGTGTGTTTTCCGCGGCGGTACGCTGCCGGATCGGAAATGGCCCGTTACGTCCGTGCCAGGCGTCGTCGCCGGAGGGCGTGTTTTCCATCGACTTGTAGGCGGCCAGCACGTCCTCCCACGACCATCCTTCGATGCCGCGTTTGGCCCAGCGCGCGAAATCGGCCTGCCGGGCGCGAATTGCGACGGCGGCATTGACCGCCGAGCTGCCGCCGACCACGCGGCCTCGTGGCACCGGAATGTTGTGGCCGAGACTGGCAGCGTCATCCGTGTGGTAATGCCAGTCATAGGCTGGCGAGCCCGCGACGATATTGGCGTCCTTCACTACCTGAGGGTAGTCGTTCGGCGCGAAGTTCGGTCCCGCTTCCAGCAGCAGAACGCGGCGCCGCGAGTCTGCGCTCAGGCGCGTCGCGAGGACGGCTCCAGCCGAGCCTCCGCCAACGATCAGGATATCAAAATGCTTCGTCGATTTTGACAGTCGACCAGACCCGGTGTTTCCAGATTGCTTTTCCACCCCCAAGGCTGATGTGGTACCGGTAACCGTACCGACTGCGGCAACTGCCGCTGCTGCGCCTGTAATGAGGACTTCACGTCTGGACATCTTCATTGTTGTACTCCTGAACACGTTTGCGGCGCTTCAAGCGCTCGATGAGCCGATCAATCGATATCGAACGGCTGTGTGCTCAGAATGGGCCAGCTTCAGCGAGACAACAAGATGACTTGCCTGGACCTCAGGTCCAATGAGATGGACGATGCGACTTTACGCGATGACCAGTGGGATGCGCTCAGCCAGGAAGTCGAGAAATGCGCGAACGGAGGGCAGCATGCCATGGCGAAACGGGATGACTGCCGTGATACTGGCTTCGCCGGCCAGCCAGTCGGGCAAGACCCGCTGGAGTGTGCCGGATCGCAGGTCTTCGGCGCAGACATAGGCGGGCAAGGCAACGATGCCGAGCCCGTCCTGCGCGGCCTGCTTGAGGGTGACGATGTCATTGCCGGCCAGACGGGGTTTGAGCGGCACGACCGCTTCTCCGTTCACGGGGTGCTTGAGCTTCCAGGCCATTGGACTGTTGTGCCTCAACATGACCAGTGTGTCATGTCCGGCGAGGCTTTCTGGCGCGAGCGGCATGCCGTGGTGTTCGACGTAGCTGGGGGAGGCGAACAGGAACCAGGGCGCCGGTGCCAACGTGCGCTGCACGAGTGTGGAGTCGGACAGTGGACCGGTGTGTGAGCGCAGCGCGAGGTCATAGTTGCCGCCCGCGATGTCGACCTGCTCGTCGCTGATGTGCTGGATTACATTGATCTTCGGATACCGTTGAATGAAATCTGGGACTATCTGTCGCATGGCGAATAGTGAGGTTGCCACCGCGGTGGTGAAGCGAATCGTGCCGCTCGGCTCGGCCAGGCGCTCGCGCACGGCGCTTTCGGCGAAGTCCGCACGTTCCAGCATCGCAATTGCATGCCGGTAGAACACGTCGCCCGCATCGGTCATGCTGATTCTGCGTGAGGACCGGTTGACGAGCCGTACGCCGAGGGCTGCCTCGAGTTGCTGGAGGCGATGGCTTACCGTCGACTTCGGCACGTTCAGATTGCGGCTGGCGGCGGTGAGTCCCCCGCACTCCACAATGCGAACGAAATAGCGGAAGTCATTGAGATCAAGCATTGGCGCACCTTGCGAGTCCAGTGTGATAGACGGCGTCACTGTATACCGTTTGCCGATCCGCCGGATTTTTATCAAATCAGGAAGTGTGTGTGTTCGAAATGACGATTTTTACGGAACAGGACGACGGCTAGACTGGCCTCACTTACTCCCGCACATCGCGGGGCCCGTAGAACGCCAGACTATCCCGGAGGTAGCGTTGTGAAAGCGAACGCGAATCGAATTGTTGCCGTAGCCCTTGCCGCAGTCTTACTCGTTCCGACTGTAGCGTTCGCTCAGGCGGCGTCTGCCTTGACCCGTGATCAGGTCCGCGCGGAATTGCGTCAGCTCGAACAGGCTGGCTATGACCCTGCTGCCAACCACGACGCCCGTTACCCTGCGGATCTGCAGGTTGCCGAAGCCACGGTTGCCGCGCGTGACAACGCCGTTCAGGGTTCCGCCGCCGGCATGAGCTATGGCACATCGACGAGCGGCTTTTCGGAAGCGGGTACTGCGCAAAAACAGTCGTCAGTTTCTAAGTAGGTCTGTGTCGACCGTCGCGTCGGCTGGCTACGAGACGGTCGTGCCGCTCTCCGCGAGGAAGATCGATCCGGTGGTGACACGCGCCTCGTCCGAGGCCAGAAACAGCGCAGCGTAGGCGATGTCGATGGGTTCCGCCGCGCCGAGCAGATTCTTCGCGTTAAGCTCGCGCATGCCCTGACTCACCCGCAGGCGTTCGATAACCCGTGGCGAAAGCGTAGTGGAGGGCGCGATTGCATTGACACGAATCCGGTCGGCCGCGTAGGTCACGGCAAGGGAGCGCGTCAACGCGGTGACCCCGCCCTTGGCCGACGTGTAGCAGTCTACGCCGGGCACCCCCATGAGCGCGACATTCGATACCATGTTGACGATCGCTCCGCTGCCATTCTTGCACATATGCGGTATCGCGAAGCGGCAACCAAGGAAGGTGCCCCACAAGTCAACTTTGATGACGCGCCAGAACTCTTCCAGATCAGCGTCAACTGCCGTGTTGTCGCGCGGCGTCGAGCCACCCGCGTTGTTATAGAGGATGTCGAGTTTGCCAAACTCGGCCACGGTTGCCTCGATCATGGCAGCAACACTATCGCTTTGCGTGACGTCGGTCGTTATCGCGATCGCCGTGCCTCCATCCGCTCGAACACCAGTGACGACCGCGGCGGCCGCAGCGGCGTCGATATCGGCCACCACGACACAAGCGCCTTCGCGGGCAAACAACTGCGCGGCGCTACGGCCGATGCCGCTTGCAGCGCCTGTGATGATCGCCACCTTGTTGCTGAGCCGGAGCATGTCAGAACCTCTCTTGTCGCTAACTGTGACGGGTACAAACAAACGTCATTGCGGTACGGGTGGCGTCTCAGGGGTGGCAGAAAAATGATGATGCGCGATCATCCATCGCCCGCTGCGCCGCACAAGAAGCCACGTGGTGCGTAAGGTGGTAGCCGACGGTTTGCCACTGATGAGCGTAAAGCGGAAGTTGCCGTAACCCTGAGCAAGAAACGCGTCAGGACCGAGCTCAGTGATTGCCTGTTCGACGAGTTCGAGTTGCGTCGAACTCAGCATGCCGATGTACGACGCGAAGTATCCACGCACGCCTTGCGTGCCGGTTGCCATGCCGGGTCGGCCCGCGAACATCGTGGCGTCGTCGCTATACAGTGCGGTCAGGCCGTCGACGTCCCAATGCAGCGCTGCAGCATTCCATGCGCTTTCTATCGAATGCAGCGCTTCGCCCGCAGCGCTGAGCACCTCTTTCACTGTGGTTTCTATAGTGGACATGCTTCTTGTCTTTTCAAAGGGGAGCGACAAACCGTGTCTGCATCACGCATGGTTCGGTCGCGATAGCCAGCGCACATTCATTTAACTTTGTGTTGACTCAAATGTCAATAGTTCGTCTAATGTGTCAAACAACAAGCGGTGCAGCACGCGAGTCCACGCGATCATTGAGTCAGGACGATCCCGCGAATCTTCCGCGCGCGCCGACAACGCATTCAGACAAACGGAGGAAGACATGAGCGACAACGAGAACGTGACCTGCGACGTGCTGGTGGTCGGCACCGGTGCGGGTGGTCTGGCGACGGCCATCACGGCAAAGAAGCAGGGGCTGAACGTCATAGTGGTCGAAAAACAGCCCGTATTCGGCGGCAGCACGGCGCTATCGGGTGGCTGGTTATGGGTGCCGAACAACCCGCTGGCACGCAGAGCCGGGATAGAAGACACGGTGGAGGCGGCCCGCGACTACGTCGAGCGCGAAGCCGGAAGGCACTTCGACGGGCCGCGAGTCGATGCTTTCCTCAGGCACGCGCCGGCCATGGTTGAGTTTTTCGAGCGCGAGACGGAGGTCAGGTTCACGCTCGGAGCGGCTTTTCCCGACTATCACGCGGAGACGCCCGGCGCTTCGCACGGCGGCAGACCGATCTGCGCTGAACCGTACGACGCCAATGAACTGGGCCCTCACGCAGCATTGCTGAGCCCGCCGATTCGCGGCATGACATTTGTCGGCCTCACCTTTGGCTCCGGGCCGGACATGCGGCACTTTCTGAATGCGCTGTATTCGGTGAATTCGGCCTGGTACACGGCCAAACGCCTTGTCAAATATGGCCGGGACCTGCTGCTTCACGGGCGGAGCATGAAGCTCTTCAACGGTGCCGCACTGGCCGCGCGCCTGTACAAGTCGGCGGTCCAACTCGACATCCCGATCTGGTTAAGTACGCCCGTGACAGATCTGCTCGATGAGGGCGGCCGCGTCTATGGTGCCGTGATCACGCACGAAGGGCAGGTGAAGCGGGTCCGGGCGACCCGCGGCGTCGTTCTCGCGACGGGAGGTTTTCCGGGCGATCTCGCACGCCGCGAGGCTGTGTTTCCACACGCGCCCAGTTCGGCGGAACACATCACGATGGCGCCGGCCACCAACACCGGCGACGGCCTGCGCCTCGCGGAGTCGATTGGCGCCGCCACCAACATGACGTACCCGCACCTCGGCTCGTGGATGCCGGTATCGCGTGTTCCACTTGGCAATGGCCGGGAAACCGCCATCACGCATATTCTGGATCGCGGCAAACCCGGCATCATCGCGGTGCGCGCTGACGGCCGGCGCTTTACCAATGAAGGTGCCAACTATCACGATTTCGGCGCCGCCATGATCGGCGAGACACCCGGGCAGCGTCAGGCTGTTTTTCTTGTCGCCGATCATCGGGCGGTGCGCAAATACGGCCTTGGATTTGCCAAACCGTTCCCTGTACCGCTCAGTCCTCACCTGCGCTCCGGTTATCTGTTGCGCGGTGCGACCATCGAGACATTGGCGAAACGTGCGGGGATCGACGCCGGTGGCCTCGTGCAGGCGATTCAGCAATTCAATCTGCACGCGCGCGACGGTCGCGATCCGGAGTTCCACAAGGGGGAGGCTGCCTACGACCGCTTCCAGGGCGATCCGCTGCATACGCCGAATCCATGTATTGGACCGCTCGACAAAGGGCCGTATTACGCCGTCCGGCTGATGCCCGGCGATATCGGCACGTTTGGCGGCCTGCGCACCGATACCCAAGGGCGTGTACTCGACGAGCAGCGCGAGCCGATTGCGGGGTTGTACGCCGTCGGGAACGACATGGCTAGCATCTTCGGCGGAAGCTATCCGGGCGGCGGATCAACCCTCGGGCCAGCGATGACGTTTGGCTATATCGTCGGTCGACATCTTGCCGGGATCGACGACTGACAGTGAAAAAGCCGTTTGCGTCCCCCGCAAACGGCTTTTTTTACCGATGGTGCCGGCGCAGTGGCCTTCAGGCCGCTCCGAACCGCGCTTACATGCAGTTCTCGAAATTGAAGAACGACTTGCGCCACTGCACGACTTTCACCTCCTGAAACAGACCGCCTTTGTTGAAAGGATCACCGGCGGCGAATGCCTCGGCAACGGACCTGTCGTCGGTATCGATGATGATGATGCCGCCGTGCGGCACGCCCTCTGGATCGAGCATGGCGCCACCCGCGAGCATCAGATGTTTTCGCTCGCTCAGGTAGGCGACATGTTGTGGCCGCAGTTCAGTGCGCAGCGCGCCGCTGCCGGGTTTGTCAAAAGTGAGCATGGCATAGGGCATGAAGCTTTTCTCCTTTAGATAGATGACCACGTAAGCATTGCGTGAATTCTACGATTGCGTCAAAAAATAAGCATACAAGTTAACCCTTGAAGCTAGCCTTTAACGTCGACCCCTCACGTTAACGCTTCGGGCATCAGGGTAAAAACGGACCATCGCTCGCTTGACGTTTTGACGATAGTGTCTAAATAATTTCATCAACGACAACAAAACATAAAATCAACTGGAGACACAGTCATGAACTTTCCTCCCTTCCTTGCGAGCATCGGTAGGTCTTGTGCCATACCGCTGATGGTGTCCGCAGCCCTGACCGCGGCATGGCCCGCTGCCGCCCAGTCGAATGGCCCGCTGAAGATCGGCGTGCTGACCGACATGTCGTCGGCCTATAGCGACCTGGCCGGTAAGTACTCGGTGGCCGCCGCGCAGATGGCGATCGAGGACTTCGGCGGCACGGTCAACGGCCACAAGATCGAACTGGTGACGGCCGACCATCAAATGAAGCCTGCCGTAGGCTCGGCCATCCTGACGCAGTGGTTCGATCGCGACAACATTGCCGCCGTATTCAGTCTCGCAGGTTCGTCCGTCGCGATGGCCGCCTCGGCGATTGCGAAGACGCGTCCAACGCGTACTGTGGTCTACACGATTGCCCAGACCTCTGATCTGAACGGCAAGGTGTGCCTACCGAATAGCATTCACTGGTCGCCCGATTTCTACGCGCTCGGTGTCCCGTCCACTCGCTATGTGAGCCAGAAGCTTGGCAAGGCGTGGTATGTCATGGTGCAGGATACCGCCGCCGGTACGCCTGCCTACAACGCCGCGATCGAGGGCATCAAGAGCGGCGGTGGGCGCCTCGCGGGTGAAGTGCGTGTGCCGGTTAATGCAGGCGACGTGTCGTCATTTGTGTTGCAGGCGCAGGCGTTGCGACCCACCAGCCTTGCGGTCGGCTTCGGCGGCACTGACATGGTCAACGTCGTCAAGGCGGCACACCAGTTCGGCATGACGCAGGGCGGCGTCACGCTGGTCGCAAACGGGGGTTTGTTCGCGACAGACATCAAGGCGATGGGACTCGACCAGGCGGCTGGCATTGTATTTGCCACGCCTTTCTATCCGGAGATGAATGCCGATGCACTCGCCTGGTCGAAGCGTTTCATGGCGAGAACGGGTGTTGTGCCCGCGTTTTCGCACGTCGCCGAGTATGAGGCCGTCACTCATTACCTCAAGGCAGTTCAGCAGACTAAAAGCGACGACGCCACGGTTGTCGTGCCAGCGATGAAAGCCATGCCGGTCAACTCCTTCGCTGTCAAGAACGGCCATATCCGCGCCGACACCGAATTGATCCGTCCGATGTACCTCGCGAGAGTGAAGGCGCCGTCGCAATCGAAATCGGTGTTCGACTATGCCGAATTGCTCGCCGTCGTACCGCCTGACGAAGCGTACTCACCGCTAGCGCGTAGCGAATGCCCGTTGGTGAGAAAGTGATTTCGGGGCTTACGTCAACGCTTTCTCCTGGCGCATCCGGCTCACGCTACGACATAGAGGTAACTTCATGAGTCAGTACATTCTCGAAGCACGGGGGCTCGTCAAGCAATTCGGCGGCCATCTCGCGGTGGGAGGCGTGGATCTGCGTATTGAACGGGGCCACATTCATGCGCTGATCGGGCCCAATGGGGCCGGCAAGACGACAGTATTCAACCTGCTGACAAAGTTCCTGCAACCGACCGCGGGCACCATCAGCTATCGCGACAACGACATTACGCATGCGCGGTCTGCCGAGGTTGCCCGTATGGGTATGGTGCGTTCGTTCCAGATCTCGGCGATCTTTCCGCACCTGACGGTGCTTGACAACCTGCGTCTTGCCCTACAACGCAAGCTCGGCACGGCGTTCCATTTCTGGCGCAACGAACGCAGCCTCGACGTACTCAACGAACGCGCGGAAGAACTGATCGCTGCAGTGGGCCTTGCCGACTACACGCACGCGGTAGCGGCCGACCTGTCGTATGGCCGCCGGCGCGCGCTCGAAATCGCCACAACGCTGTCGCTCGAGCCGGAGTTGCTACTGCTCGACGAGCCGATGGCCGGGCTCGGCCGGGAAGACATCGGCACCGTCTCGAACCTGATTGCCAAAGTCGGTGAACGCTATACGGTGCTGATGGTCGAGCACAACCTGTCCGTGGTCCAGGCATTGTCGAACCGGATCACCGTGATGGCGCGTGGCAAGGTGCTGGCCGAGGGGGCATACGCTGAGGTATCGAAAGATCCCGACGTTCGCGCCGCTTACATGGGGGCCGCCCATGACTGACGATACGACGCGCATCAAGACTGACGACGTTCTGCTGACAATACGGAACCTGCGTGCCTGGTATGGCGAATCACAGGTGTTGCATGGCATGAACTTTGAGATCGGACGTGGCGAGGTTGTCACGCTGCTTGGCCGCAACGGCGCAGGCAAATCGACGACGCTCAAGGCCATCATGGGCATCGTCGACCGTCGTGACGGTGAAATCCGGTTCGGCGGCCGCGAATGCACGACGCTGCCTTCTGAACGGATTGCTAAGCTGGGTATTGCCTATTGTCCGGAGGAGCGGGGGATCTATGCCAGCCTGACAGTCGGGGAGAACCTGCTGCTGCCGCCGGTGGTGGCCGACGGGGGCATGCCGGTCGACGAGATATACCAGATCTTCCCGAACCTGTACGAGCGCCGTCAGAGCCAGGGGACCTGCATGTCCGGCGGCGAACTGCAGATGCTCGCGATCGCCCGCATCCTGCGCACCGGAGCGCGGTTGTTGTTGCTCGATGAGCCAACCGAGGGTCTCGCCCCCGTCATTGTCGAGCAGATCGGGACGCTTATCGGCACCCTCAAACAACGCGGTTTCACCATCTTGCTGGTCGAGCAGAACGCTCACTTCGCAGCGGGCGTCGCAGATCGCCACTACATCGTCGAGCATGGTCGCGTGGTCGACATGATCCCGCGTGCCGCTTTCGACAGCAGTAGCCAGCGTGTCAATCAATACCTGTCGGTCTGAGGGCGGCGAGCCCCGGCATCGCAAGACATTTGATACGGACTAGGAGCAGAAGATGGACTCGTTACTCCAGGCTTTGCCGCCGCCCGCGGCGTTTTTCGGACAGTTGCTGATTGGTCTCATCAACGGTGGTTTTTACGCAATGCTTAGTCTCGGCCTTGCGGTGATCTTCGGCTTGCTCGGGATCGTGAACTTTGCGCATGGCGCGCAGTATATGCTGGGGGCGCTAGGCGCCTATGTGCTGCTCGACACATTCGGCCTCGGGTACTGGCCCACGCTAGTCATCGCTCCCGTTCTGGTCGGCGCATTCGGCATCGTGCTCGAACGCACGCTCCTCAAGCGCATGTATCGGCTCAATCACCTGTACGGCATGTTGCTCACGTTTGGTATGTCGCTCGTGATCGAGGGACTCGTACGCTACAAGTTCGGCTCGACGGGTGTTCCCTATCCGATACCGCCTTCGCTTGGCGCAGCGTGGAATCTCGGCTTCATCTTTCTTCCCGCTTACCGCGTGTGGGTGATCGGTGCGGCGCTGTCGGTCTGCCTCGCGACGTGGTACGTGATCGAGCGTACATCGCTCGGCGCGCACCTGCGGGCGGCGACCGAGAATCCCAGGCTGACCCGCGCGTTCGGCATCAACGTGCCGCGCCTGGTCACGCTGACTTATGGGTTCGGCGTGGGCCTCGCGGCACTCGCGGGCGTGATGGCCGCGCCGATTTACCAGGCCAACGCGCAGATGGGCTCGGACGTCATCATCGTCGTATTCGCGATCGTCGTGATAGGTGGCATGGGATCGATCATGGGGGCCATCATCTCGGGATTCGCACTCGGCGTGGCCGAAGGCCTGACGCGGGTCTTTTACCCCCAGGCCTCAACTACGGTCGTGTTCCTCATCATGGTCGTCGTGCTGCTGGTGCGACCGGCAGGACTCTTCGGCAATGCGTTGCTGACCAGCCAGGGGCAGGCGGTGCACTGCGAACCGACGCGGCCGTTTCTCTCGCCGGCCACAACGCACGTGCTGGTCCTGCTTTTGCTCGCACTCGGCCTCGTGGCGCCTGCGCTCATCTATCCGGTGTTCCTGATGAAGGTGTTGTGCTTCGCACTGTTTGCCAGCGCATTCAACCTGTTGCTTGGCTACGGCGGCCTGTTGTCGTTCGGTCATGCGGCTTTCTACGGCTTCGCCGGCTATGTGACCGCGCATTGCGTGAAGGAGTACGGCTTCGACCCGTTGCTCGGCGTGCTGGCCGGCGCGGCCGTTGCGGCGATGATGGGACTGGCGTTCGGCTTCGTCTCGATTCGCCGCCAAGGCATCTATTTCTCGATGGTGACGCTTGCGCTCGCACAGCTTGTCTACTTCTTTTCGTTGCAGGCGCCGTTCACACATGCCGACGAGGGCATCCAGGACGTGCCGCGCGGCATGCTGTTCGGGAGGATTGACCTCAGCAACACCACGGCGCTGTACTACTTCGTGTTCGTCATCTGCGTGGGTGGGCTGTGGGTCATCTATCGCGCAATTCATTCGCCGTTCGGTAACGTGCTGAAAGGCATCCGGGAGAACGAGCAGCGTGCAATCTCACTGGGCTACGAGACGCATTACTTCAAGCTGCTCACGTTCGTCCTGTCAGCGACGCTGGCCGGAGTGGCCGGTTCGCTCGATTCGTTGGTGTTCCAGCTCGCGTCGCTCAACAACGTTCACTGGTCGATGTCAGGACTCGCGATCCTGATGGCGATTCTGGGTGGCGTGGGCACGTTCTCTGGGCCGATCGTTGGCGCGGTCGTCGCGGCGGCGATGGAGAACTACCTGGCGGCGCTGGGCGCGTGGGTGACGGTTATTCAAGGCGCGATCTTTATGGTTTGTGTGCTGGTGTTCCGGCGCGGGATCGTGGGCGAAGCTGCCCGGTTGTTTAGTCGGCCCCCGCCGGTACCGCCGAAGGCGAACGAAGAACTCGTCGCCAAAACGTTGTAGACGCGCGCTGTGTTATCCCTGATGTGGCCGATGTTTCCTTGCCCTTTTATGGAGTCGATGAGATGACAACTGTGGGAAATAGCACGATCGACGACATCTCCTCCGGGATTCGCCGTCGCGCAGTCGTCACGGGGGCGGCGCGTGGGCTTGGCCGTGCGATGGCGAATGGGCTGCTCGACGCTGGCAACACCGTGCTGTTCGTCGACCGTGATGCCCAGCAGGTCGCGGAAGCGGTCGCTCAGGCAAATGTGCAGCGCGGCACGGCCAATGCCTTCAGCTTTGCCTGTGACCTGACGCAACCCGATGCAGTCGCCGACGTGATGTTCAGGGCAGACGAAACGCTTGGCGGCATCGACATCCTGATCAACAACGCGGGTGTGGGGCCGTCGCTCGTCACCCCGGATTACTTCGACAATCCACCTTCGTTTGTCGATCTATCCGATGACATGGTGCGGTTGTTCTTCGAGATCAACGCTGTTGCGCCGTTTCTGCTCGCGATCCACGCCGCGTGGCGCATGCGCGCGCAAAACTGGGGGCGTGTTGTGAATGTCACGACCAGCCATGAATCGATGATGCGACGCGGCTTCGCACCATACGGCGGCTCGAAGGCGGCGCTGGAATCGCATTCGGCCATCATGGCCCAAGACCTTGCGGGCACCGGCGTTACCGTCAACGTACTCGTGCCGGGCGGTCCTGCGGATACGCCGATGATTCCCCCGGAGGCGGGTTTCGACCGATCGAAGCTGGTGCCGCCGCAAGCGCTGATCGCGCCGCTCGCGTGGCTAGTGTCGGAAGGCAATGCGGCGCCAAACGGCAAGCGGGTCCTGGCCGCCACCTGGACGCCCGAGGCGGCCGCGGCAGCCGGCGATGCTTCGGTTGCGCCAATCGGTTGGCCGCTCATCGGCAGGACGATCATGCCGAACCCATAGCCGTTACACCACTACCCCACTACGCAACGCATCGCAGTGTCATCGAATTCATCACAGGAACCAGCATGCAGACATTTCAGGAAAAGGTTGTCATTGTCACCGGCGGCGCCCGCGGCATGGGTCGCGTCGAGTCGACCTTGTTCGCCGAAGGTGGCGCTTATGTTGCGATCTGTGACGTCGCGCCAGAGGAAGGCGAGCAGAGCGCCTCCGAGTTGCGGGAGCGAGGGCTGCAAGCGCGTTTTTTCAAGCTTGACGTGACATCGCAGGAAAACTGGAGTCAGGTGATTGCAGCAGTGCTGGAGTGGCGCGGGCGTATCGACGTCCTGGTCAACAATGCCGGCATTCTCTATCGCAAGACGATCTCGAACTATCCGGAAGCCGAGTGGCGCCGGGTACTCGACGTCAATCTCACAGGCACCTTTCTCGGTGTGAGCCAGGTCGCACCGACCATGTGCGCGCAACGCGGCGGTGCGATTGTCAATATCGCGTCCAATGCAGCACTGTCCGGGCACGCGGACCCGGCCTATACGGCGAGCAAATGGGGCGTGCGCGGTTTGACGAAGTCTGCCGCGCTCGAATTCGCGGCGTTCAACGTCCGTGTCAATTGTGTTTGCCCAGGGCTTGTCGTGACCGACATCAATCGCCATTCACCACATCTGCAGCCGATGATCGACATGACGCCTGTCGGCCGTGCAGTCGAAGCCGATGAGATCGCATCTGTCGTCGCGTTCCTGGCGGGCCCTGCGTCAGGCGGCATCACCGGCGAGGAAATCGTCGTGGACGGGGGCTTTACCGCTGGTGCCGCCTATTGGAAGGTGGCCAGCCAGGCAGGTCTGTATCAGACACCCAAATGAGCACGGCACGCATCGCAATATTTCATATCAACGCAAGGGGTTTGGTGTGAGCATGTCCACTTTTGAAGGCAAGTCAGTATTGGTCGTCGGCGGCGGCGCGCGCGACGGGATTGGATTTGCAACCGCACAGATGCTTGCCAAGCAGGGTGCCCGCATCGCGTTGGCTGATCTCGATGGTGGTCGAGTACGAGAACTCGTGGCCGATCTGCCCGATTCCGAGCGACATTCTGCCTACGCACTCGATGTCACGGATGAGGCCGCGGTTGCGCAAGTCGTTGGGGCGGTCGTGCAGCACCACGGCGCGATCGATGGCCTCGTCGTTTCGGCTGGTCTGTATTCGCCAGAGTCTTTCACGGCGACTTCACGCGCCACCTGGGACCGCCTGTTCGCGGTCAACGCCACCGGTGCGTTTCTGGTCTCGCAGACCGTCGCGAAACGCATGGTGGAGTGGGGCCGCGGACGCATTGTTCTGGTTGCGTCTATCGGCGCGCGCCAGCCGCAGCTGACCGCGGCGGCTTACGGTGCGTCGAAAGCCGCAGTGATCCAGTTGGGCCGTTACATGGCACTGGAACTGGCCCGCAAGAACATTACAGTTAACATCGTGTGTCCCGGGTCGACCGCCACGTCGATGATGGGCACCGATCCGGTCCGGCACGAGATCGCGATCAACGGCAATCTCGCGCAATGGCGGCTTGGCATTCCACTCGGACGCATGGCTGAGGCGGCCGATCAGGCGGCAGCAATTACATTTCTGCTTGGCGAAACCGGCCGCCACATCACCGGGCAGGTTGTAACCGTTGACGGTGGGCAGTCGTTTCTCTAGCCCGGGCTTGGTGCAGTAACAGGCATGGACGCCTTTTGGCCCGACGGCGCGGGAGCAGTGTGGTGGACTTTGAAGAATACAGCCAGATTTTTTTGTCGAAAATTTGACGTGTACGTCAAAAAAGCTATACTGACGTCAACGGATACGGAGACATTGATATGAGCAACATACCAGCCGGCGCGGTTCTCGAACGTCCTCATACGTTGACGATTGACTGGTTTCCTGACACTTTGCCGTCTGCCACACAACAGACCAGCGTGACACTGCGCACTGAAGATGGCGCTGCCACCTGCGGGGTTTTGTACCGGGGCGCGTCGACGAAAACGGTCGTTTGTCTGATGCATCCACGCGAGAACTTCACATTTCACTACCTGATTCCCGGACTGCTGCGCGCGGGCGCGTCGGTCTGGGCACAAGCGGCGCGCTCGGTCGGTAACGACCTCCGGCTCGAGCATGAACTTGCCCTGCACGACGTCGCGGCCGGCTTGTGCTATCTCCGCGAAGCGGGCTTCGAGCGCATCGTGTTGCTCGGCAATTCGGGCGGTTCGGGGCTCTATAGCTTCTACATCCAGCAATCGGCACTGCCCGCGCAGGACCGGATCACAAAGACGCCTGGTGGTCGCGCTACACATCTGGCGAGCGCGACCATGCCGATGGTGGACGGAATGATCTATCTGGCTCCGCATCCGGGGCAGGGGCGTTTGTTGATGGGGTGCATCGATCCGTCGGTTACTGACGAAGGCGATGCGCTTTCGATTGACGATACGCTGAACCCCTTCAACCCCGAGAACGGCTATTCCCGCGAACCAGGGGCGACAAGCTATAACGCTGAGTTCGTCTCCCGCTATCGCGACGCACAACGGGAGCGCGTGGCGCGCCTCGACCGGATGGCCCGGCAACTGATCGCCGTGCGCCAGGATGCGCGGCGGGCCGTGAAAGACAAGACGGCAACCCGTCGGCAGAAGCTCGTGGCCAACCACACGCCGGTCATGACCGTGTGGCGTACGGACGCCGATCTACGCTGTCTTGACCCGTCGCTCGATCCCTCCGATCGCAAGCTCGGTTCGCTCTGGTCGCCGAATCCGGTGGTCTCGAATTATGGTTCGGTGGGCTTTGGACGCTTGTGTTCACCGGAGTCCTGGCTCTCGACATGGTCCGGTCTCTCATCGAATGCGGCATTGGAAGCAACCGCGCCTTCGGTCACCGTGCCCTCGTTGCTGGTCGAATACACCGGCGATCAGACCACTTTTCCATTAGCCATTGCCGACATTTTTGCCGCTATCGGTTCGAACGATAAGACCCACGTTCGCGTGCGTGGCGATCATCACGGCAGACCGCTGGATGACGGGGATGAACCGGGCCGGGCAATCGCCGCGCGCGCGGTCGGCGAATGGCTGCATCAACGGTCTTTCTTATAACTCGGGAGTTGACGAATGAATCAATCAGTACCGCTCAGGCTGTCGGGGGTCGATCACACGGCGCGCCCGACGTGGAAGCTGCGCGAAACCATCGAGTTCTATCGCGACACGCTGGGTTTGCCGCTCGTTCACACGATCTCCGCGCGAGGCTGGGGCCCGGAGAGTCATCCGGACTTTCTTCATTTTTTCTTCGACAGCGGTAACGGCAGCACGATCGCCTTTTTCTACTATCTGGGCGAACGGCGACCGCAAGAGCGTCCCTTGATGCCGCCGACGCCCGACGACCATGTGTTCGATGCGACACACACCGCGTGGCTGACCGATAGTGCGGAACAGTTACTCGCATGGAAGGACATGCTTGAGGCGAAGGGCGTCGAAGTCTCATCGACCACCCAGCATGAAGTGATCGAATCGATCTATTTTCGTGACCCCAATGGCTACTTCATCGAGATCACGGTCAAGCTGCGCGAACTGCAATCTCTGGACGCACGGGATGCGGCGCTAACACTTGAAGCGGCGATCATAGCGGAGCAGATCGCGAGCGACCATGCAGGGCAAGTCCGAGAGATCGATACTGTATGGCAGGAAAAGGGCAGACTCTTGAGTGGGCAGTGCGGCATAAAGTGCGAAGGCCCGGGCATTTTCGTGCCGGCGCTGGTGGAATTCACAAGCGTGGTTGATGCAGCGCGGCGTAATTCCGAGTATCGCGTCTCGCAACCGTCGCCGGGTTACTTCCTGATTGAATCGAACGAGACGCTCGAATTCAATCGCAGGGAACTGGGCCTGAAACCGGCCGTCTGGTATGGACTTTTCACCGGCGGATTGTGTGGGCGTATTGACACGTTTGACAAAGACCGCGTTCGCATCGTCGAACAATAAGAGCGGGTCGACTGGAGAAGACAGACATGGCAGGTATCCATTATCCGCTCGAAGGCGTCGTGTATTGCGAGCCGTCGATCGCCCGGCACTATTTTGAGGTGGGGGCATGGAAAGACAGAACGTTCGGCCAGGCGCTCGCCGAGACGGCGCAACGCCTTCCCGACAAGTTGGCCTTGATCAGCGACGAACGCAACATCACATTTCGTGCGCTGGATGAGCAAAGCGACCGTCTGGCCGCCGCTTTGCTCAAACTTGGACTCGAACCCGGCGCACGCGCAGTGTTCCAGATGGGCACGACGATCGACACCGCACTAGCGTTATGTGCGTGCTACAAGAGCGGTATTGTTCCGGTTTGTGCGTTGCCGCAGTATCGCGAGGTCGAGATCGGCAAGCTTGCGAGCCTGTCGTTGCCGCAAGCCTATTTCGTGCAGGCCGACGCTGCACAGTTCGATCTGGTCGGTTTTGCACGGAAGATGTGTGCGGAACATTCGTCGTTCAAAAATCTGGTCGTTGCGCGCGGTGATGCGCCCGCTGGGACGCACTCAATGTCCGCGTTAGTGGAGTCGGTCTCGCTGGATGAGGCAAGGACCACTCTACGCGGTGTACACATCGGCTCGGAAGACGTCCTGAGTTTCCAGCTCTCTGGCGGCACGACTGGAGTGCCCAAAATCATCCCGCGTTTTCACGCGGAATACCTCGCGCATGCCGAAGCGTGGGCGAGGCACGTGGAGGCGGGTGAAAACGCCACGCTCATCTGGTCACTGCCTCTGCTTCACAACGCGGCGCATCTGTATGCGCTGGTGCCCACGATATCCCTTGGGCAAACCACCGTACTCATGCCGAAAGTCGATATTGTCCGGATGGCAGAACTGATCCAGCAGCATCGCGTGACGCATGCTGTTTCAATCGGACCGGTCGCGCCGCAGATCATGGCGTGCGCCGAAGTGCTTGATTACGATCTGTCGTCGCTGAAACTGTTTTTCTGTCTCACGCGCGCCGATAGCCTCGAGGCCTTCCTCGGTGTGCCGAGTTCGAATATGTATGGCACGACCGAAGGATTGCTGATCGGCTCTGGCCCGACAGTCAACGCATTCGTCCGTCATCACACGCACGGGCGCTCGGGTTGTGAGCATGACGAACTCGTTCTGCTCAATGCCGATAACGAATCCCCCGTCGCGCCTGGCGAAATGGGTGAGCTATGTTTTCGCGGCCCGTCCAGCCTGAGAGGCTACTACAACGCACCGGAGGCTAATGCCACGGCCTTCACGTCGAACGGTTTCTTCCGGACCGGGGACATGATGCGCACGCATGTCATCGACGGCGTGACCTACTTTTCGTTCGAAGGGCGCCTGCGCGACAACATTAATCGCGGTGGCGAGAAGATCGGCGCGGAAGAAGTCGAGGCGTTTCTGAGCCGTCATCCCGCTGTGCTGGACGCGAAACTGGTGGCCATGCCGGATCCGTTTTACGGAGAAAAGGGCTGTGCGTTTCTGATTCTTCGTGAAGGGCATGCGGCGCCTGATATCCCGCAGATGATCGAGTTTCTCTCATCGCAGGGTCTCGCGAAGTTCAAGTGTCCGGAACGGATTGAAATTGTGGACGCGTTTCCGGTGACGCGGGTCGGCAAAGTCGACAAGCCGACCATGCGCCGGATCATCGCCGAAACTATTGAGGCCGAAACTGCGGCGAACATTTCACCTTCCAGAGAGGATCAATGACATGAGCAAGATCGCTTACCGGATCGGCCAGATCGTGCCGAGTTCCAACACGACGATGGAAACGGAAGTGCCCGCGTTGCTGCGGCGCCGGGAGACGCTCGCGCCGGAACGATTCACGTTTCATTCGAGCCGCATGCGCATGCATAAAGTGACGAAGGAAGAACTCGTCGCCATGAATAAGGAAGGCTTGCGATGTGCGGCGGAACTCGCCGACGCCCGCATGGATGTGATGAGTACCGCCTGCCTTGTCGCGATCATGGCAATGGGCCCGGGATATCACCGCACAGTGGAGAGCGAGCTGGCGGAGGTGGTCAAAGCCAATCAGTGCGATGCGGAGGTGATGACTTCAGCCGGTGCGCTTATTGAAGGGCTGAAGATCATGGGTGCGCGCCGAATTTCGTTGATGGCGCCCTACATGAAGCCGCTGACCAAGCTGGTGGTGGAGTACATCCAAAGCGAAGGGATCGAGGTTGTCGATGCGCTGTCATTCGAGATCCCCGATAACCTGGATGTGGGGCGGCGCGACCCCATGCAGCTTCTACAGGACGTGGAAAGACTTTACGTGGGGAATGTCGACGTCGTTGTGGCGTCAGCGTGTGTGCAGATGCAATCGCTGCCAGCCATCGAGGCAATCCAGACCCGACTTGGGATTCCCGTCACGTCAACAGCGGTGTGCACGACGCGGCGGATGCTCGACAGGCTGGGCCTCGACGCGGAGATTCCGGGCGGCGGCGCGTTGTTGTCGGAAAAATTTGCAGTGCCTGTGGCGCCGGTCGAGGCCTGAGATGACCGCCTTCGAGGGTTTCGACACCGGCCCGTCAGAGTGGTTGATCAGCGGTCAACCCTTCGTGGTGCGTCGGCGCGTGAAATGGGCCGAGTGCGATCCGGCCGGCGTGGTCTACACGGTCAATTTCAGTGAATACGTGATTTCTGCGGCAAACCGGTTCTATGCTTTCCTGCTTGGCGCCCCGGTTGAGGCCGGCAAGGACGCCCAATCGTTCGGGACGCCGGTCAAGGCGCTTAGCTTTGTATTCAACAAGAGCCTGAGACCGGATGAACTGTTCGATGTAAGCGTGACCGTCATGGATGTGCGCGAAAGATCTTTCGATCTTGCGATAGCAGGAACCAACGAAACCGGGGAAAACATTTTCTCGGCGACGCTGAGTCCAATCTGCATAGCCCGTCCCGAGCGCCGTTCGATCTCGATACCAGCGGAATTTCGCAGCCGTTTGATGGAAGTCGTCGCGCAGCGCACGGCGCTCGAGCAAGACGCAGGAGACTGAAGATGGACATCAATATCGTTGGAGGAGGGCCCGGTGGGCTGTTTCTCTCATATCTGGTCAAACGGCGCTTTCCGGAGTGGACGGTCCGGGTCTATGAACAGAATGATGCCAGCGCAACTTACGGCTGGGGCGTGGTGTTTTCGGATGTCGCGCTGTCGTTTCTCGAGAAATCGGACCCCGAGTTCTTCCGTCGGTTCACCGCCGGCCACGTGCGTTCGGAGCACATGGAAATTGTCCACCGCGGCGTGCACGTGCCGATCCATGGCAACTGCTTTTCGCGGGTCGCCCGCATTGCCTTGCTGCAATTTCTGCATGCCGAATGCAGGTCGGCGGGCGTCGATCTACAGTTCAACGCTCGCGTAGACATCCTGGGCGCATTGCGTCAGGCAGATCTCGTTGTGGTGGCGGATGGCGTAAACAGTCGGACGCGCGCGCAATATGCGGATGCCTTCAAACCGTCGTTCGTGCAGCGTCGCAACAAATTTGCCTGGTACGGAACAAGCAAGCCGTTTCATGCTGTCTCGCTGATCTTTCGCGAAACCGAGTTCGGTGTTTTCATCGCCCACAGTTATGAGTACGCCGACGGGATGAGTACCTTTCTGATCGAAACGGATCCGCAGACGTGGACACGCGCCGGATTGGGCGAAATGAGCGATGCGGACAGCCGTGCCTTCTGTGAGCAGGTTTTCGCCGACGACCTGGACGGACACGGTCTGTTGTCGAACAAGTCCACCTGGTTTGAGGCCGTGACCGTTAAAAACGAGAACTGGCATCACGAGAACATGATCCTGATCGGGGACGCGCTGCGTTCGGTGCATTTCTCGCTCGGCTCCGGTACACGGATGGCGATGGAAGATTCGATCGCGCTATACGAAGGCCTGTGCGCACACAGGTCTGATCTAAAGTCTGTGTTCGAGTATTTCGAGGCGTTGCGCCGCTCCGCTTCGGATCGCTTCCAGCTTGCCGCGGCAAAGAGTCTTGATTGGTATGAAAACGTCGGCGACAAGCTGCATCTCGATCCGATCGGCTTCACTTACGATTACATGCGCCGTACCGGACGCGTGACGCATGATGATTTGCGCCAACGAGACCCGGGATTCGTTCGGCAATATGAACTGCTACACGGTGAGCCAGTGAACTGAGGTTCCGGCTGCGGCGGGTCTATTTTTTTGTTCGTTATTTGTCGGTGTTGTCAAATAAAAGATGTGAAAGTCAATTGAATGGCGACCCCGGTTGTCACGGGAACGACGGGTCCGTCCGGGTCCGCTCACGCGAATTCGCACCGAGTATAGAAATCAGGTTGGGAGACAGTTATGGCATCGCCTGGGGAAGAGACCGCTTTTTCGTTGTTCGACGGCAGGCCTGTTAGCGCGATGCAGTGGCGCGTACTCGGCATATGCGCATTGTGCATGGTGATCGACGGCTTTGATGTTCAGGCCATGGCCTATGCCGCTCCGGCGCTGATAAAAGCCTGGGGCACCAGCCGCTCCGTATTGGGGCCGGTGTTCGCGGCCGGGTTGCTGGGCATGTTCGCCGGATCGCTGGTGCTCGCGGGATTTGCTGACAAGATCGGCCGCCGTCCGATGCTGATCGCGGCGACCGCCTGGATCGCGCTTTGCATGGTGCTTACCCCTTTCGCCAACTCGATTAGCGCCCTAATCGGCATTCGTTTTGCTGCAGGGATAGGAATGGGTGCGATCGTTCCGAATGCAATGGCCCTCGCAGGCGAATACAGCCCGGCACGCATCCGCGTGAGCCTGATGATGGCGGTATCGTCGGGATACATCGTCGGTGGCGTGATCGGCGGAGGGATAGCGGCGCTGGTGATTGCACCGTTCGGCTGGGGCGGTGTCTTCTACGCGGGCGCATCGCTCACAGCGCTGTTGTCCCTTTCAATGTTTGCGGCGCTTCCCGAATCGCTGCAATTTTTCCTTCTGCGCCACCCGCAAACGCCACGAACCTTGCACCTGCTACACCGGGTGGCGCCCGGGGCCGCCATGCCCACGTTGCCGCCCGCGAACGGCGTACTTAGTGGCAATACGCTCGCAATGCTGCTGGGGGAGGGCCGCCGGATCGTTACGCCGCTGCTCTGGGCTGCGAACTTCGCCAACATGCTTTGCGCATACTTCCTCGCCGCATGGATCCCCGTGCTGATGAGTGGGGCAGGCTATTCGTCGAGCATAGCAGTGTTGGCGGGGACGGCACTTTGGCTTGGCGGGCTGGTGGGTAATTTCGCGTTGGGCATGCTGATCGATCGGCGCGGCTTTGCGGCGGTGTTGTTTGCCAATTTCGCCCTCGGTGGCATAGCAATAGTCGGCATCAGCTACTTTCATAACATGCCGCTGGCCGCCGGTCTATGCATCGCATTCGCCGGATTCTGCATTCTCGGCGGTCAATCCGGCCTGAATGCACTGGCGGTCACGATCTATCCGACAAGAGCGCGGGCTACGGGTGCGGGTTGGGCACTCGGTTTCGGCAGACTCGGCGCGGTGCTTGGGCCACTCGCCGGCGGCCAGTTGATGGCGCTCGCATGGAGCGTCGATCAAACGTTGCTTGTGTCGGCCGTGCCGACCGCGCTGGCGGCGGTGGCTGTCGGCAGTCTTGGCCGCATACATGAACGCCGCGTGAAACAGATCCCGGCTTCCGGGGAGAAGGTGCTGGTTCGGCACAGCACGTCCAGTCAGCTGGACAAAAAGGCATAACCGACGAAGAGCGGTTTGCTGGACCTGAGAGGTTCGTCAGCGTTGTTATCCGATGTTTAACCAAAATGTGAGGCACTGTTGAATACAAGCACTTCTTCGGCCGCAACCCTCGGTCGCATTCTGATGAGTTCGCTCTTCCTGATGAGCGGTGTCGGCAAGCTGACCGACCCCGTTGGCACCCAAGCCTATATTGCCTCAAAGGCGCTGCCATGGCCCGAGGCCGCTTACGTCATCGCAGTTGTAATTGAACTAGGGTTTGGGACGGCACTCGTTCTCGGCTATCGAACCCGTATCGTGGCCGCCGTAATGGCGATATTTACATTGGCGACGGGGCTGACCTTTCACGACAACTTTGCTGATCCCAAGCAACTGATTAGTTTCATGAAGAACATTGCGATTACGGGTGGATTTCTGCAGGTGATCGTATGGGGTGCTGGGTCTCTGAGCCTCGATGCATTCATTGCGGCAAACCGGCGACGCGAGCGCGCGTAGCGGTCAGCAGTTCTTTGTATCGTGACATCTTCTGATTGCTATGACATGAAATTATCAATTTATAGACGGATAAACAATAAATAGTATTACTAAATAATATTGGAGACGATTCGTGAAAAAGGCTTATATTGGATGTTTAATCGGTGGATTCGTTTGCGCAGGACATGCGCAGAGCACAATCACCCTCTATGGCATTGTGGATCTTGGCGTCACTTACGTGAACAAGGCACAAACCGGCAAAGCAGGCGATGCGCTGTCAGGTGCACATCAGTTTGCTCTAACCGATGGAACAGCGACGGGAGTAAGCGGGAGTCGCTGGGGTTTGCGCGGAACGGAGGATCTCGGCGGAGGGCTGAAATCACTATTCGTCATCGAAAACGGTTTCAACGCGAATAACGGCGTACTTGCTCAAGGCGGAACGGAGTTCGGCCGCCAGGCCTACGTGGGGATCACTGGCGGACCCGGAACAGTGACACTCGGCAGGCAATATGACACGTTGGTCGACTTCTTGCAGCCGCTGGCTGTCGTGGGGCAGTGGGCGGGATTCATGGGCACGCATCCCGACGACGTCGACAATCTGGCAAATTCGAATCGCATCAACAATGCGGTCAAGTTCACGAGCGCTGCGTACCACGGGTTTAGCGCGGGTGCTGCCTATAGCTTCGGTGGCACGGCGGGGAGCATTACACAGAACCAGATCTGGTCACTCGGCGCCGGTTATGCCGGCGGTGCACTGTCGCTGGGTGCCGGTTACCTGAATGCGCGCGATCCGAATATTTCCTTCTACGGGAATACGCCGAACAAGGGCGGCGTGACAGCGGACAATATGGGGTCGCTGGGATCGGCGACGTCGGCCCAATCGAATCCTGTGTATGCTGGCTATGCATCGGCCAAAACGACCGAGATTTTTGGTGTGGGTGCGGCGTATACGATCAGTGCCACTACGCTCGGATTCGTTGCGACCAATACGCGTTTCGAGTCGCTTGGCTCCGCCTCAGGTCCCAACCCGTTCGGCTATTCTGGAACTGCCCAGTTTACGAACCTTGAGTTGAGCGTTAGATCCCGGCTCACCCCCGCATTATTGATTGGCACGGCATTTGATTATATGCGGCGAAATTCGGTAAAAGGCGATGGTGGCGCCCGGTATCTTCAACTCGACTTCGGTGCCGATTACAACCTCTCCAAGAGAACGGACCTTTACGCGTTAACTGTCCTGCAGCGCGCAAGCGGCCGTGACTCACTCAATCAGGCGGCGGTCGCCTCCGTCAGCGGCTTTAGCCCGTCTACCTCCAGCAAGCAGGTCGGTGTTCGCGTTGCATTGCGGCACAAATTCTAGCGGTGGGGGAGCAGCCAGGCAGCGCACGATGAACTTATTGCGAAACATGAGAGTCTTCGTGCGCGTGGCGGAGGCGGGCAGCTTCACCGCGGGCGCGGAGCAGTCGGACATGACCACGGGGCAGGCTTCCCGTTTTATCTCGGATCTGGAGGCCCATTTGCGCACCCGCCTATTCAATCGGACGACCCGGCGTATCGCGTTGACCGATGCGGGAAACCGGTATTTACATCGCTGCAAGGAAATCCTTGCACTGATCGATGCGTCCGAAGTCGAAGCCGGAGACGCACGAACATCACCGGCTGGCGTGCTTCGTATTCATGCTCCGTTGAGCTTCGGGCAGATCTATGTCGTGCCGGCATTGACTCACTATCTGGAGCGATATCCGTTGGTCCGTGCTGACGTGACGCTTTCGCAGCGATTTCCCGACTTGCTCGATGAGGGATTCGACGTTGCGTTCCAGGTCGCCACGGCCAATTTACCCGACTCCGCACTCGTGTCTGCCAGAATCTGCACGATGCCAACTGTGCTGTGCGCGTCGCCGAAATACATCCAGCGGCAAGGCGCACCGAAGTCGGTGCAGGAGTTGCGTCAGCATACGTGCTTGCAGTTGGTCACCCCGCACTTTCCGGTCGATCGCTGGAGGTTTGAAGGAAGAGACGGTGCGGCAGAAATCGAACTGCACCCGGGCAAGTTGCGCGTGAACTCGGCCGATGCCTTGGCGGTCGCTCTGGTTGAGGGATTTGGCATAGGGCCGTTGCCCATGCTTTCTGCGTTATCGGCGCTGCAATGTGGCGCGTTGGTGCGTGTGTTACCGGAATACGAGCTGCAGGGTACGACCGTGTATGCTACTTATTTGTCGCGAGAGTATCTGGACGCAAAAATCAGGACATGGATTACTTTTCTACGCGAGTTTGTGACGGCGGCGCTTTCTACCAGCCACGTTTGAACTTGACCATCGACGGATGACGACGGCGCATGAGTCAGCATGGGCCGCGAGGGGTTGAACAGGATGGTCCGGGCGTTACAATCACGCAAACACAACACTACGGTATGACGGCAAACTGGCCGTCGACCGCTATCAGGAGTGGTTTCGTGGCAAAGGTGAATGCTGAGGGGCAAAAAGAACAGATCCTGAACGCCGCGGCCGCGCTCTTCATCGAGAAGGGTTTCGGCGGTGCGTCGATGCAGGAAATCGCCGAGGCGCTTGGCGTGACCCGTACCGCCGTCTATTACTATTTCAAGAACAAGGACGAGATACTCACGGCGCTGGTGGAGGAGGTCACCTTGAGAGCGAGGCGGCTGTCGAGTCAGGCGGTTGCCGAGCCGGATGCGGATCCGAAAGAGCGTCTGCGTCTGTTGGTTCATCAGCATACGATGCTGATTCTGAGCCACTACAATGAATTTCGCGTGATCCATCGCACCGAGCAGCAGTTGCCCGAGCGCGCGTATCGTGCGAATGAAGATGCCAAGCGCGCAGTATTGAGCAACTTTACCTCGGCAATCGAGGCAGGGGTGAGTGCAGGGGTGTTCCGTGTCGTCGACGCCAAGGTCACGGCGTTTACGCTCATCGGCATGTGCAGTTGGCCCGCGTTCTGGTACAAGCCGGAGGGGGCGAGCAGCGCGATCGAGATCGCCGACACGATCGCGGAGCTCGCGGTGCAATCGGTCGTGCGGCCGGCCAAGCGGCAATTGAAAGGCAGCAGCGCCGTCAGCGAAGCGTTGGCGCTGCTACGCGAGGATCTGGATCATCTATCGCTGATGATCGACAAAACGCCGAAGGCCGGATAGTTAGTTATTCGCCTACGGTTTGACGCTCTCGCTGCCCGCAACCGGTGTCCAGTTCGCGAGCGGCGTGAGGAAATGAAGGTCGAAGCGGCGTTCGACGAACGCCCAGCGGCCGTCGCGACGTTCAAAGCGGTCGTGGTAGAGGCCGCTGATTTGTACCGGACCCATCTCGACATGGGTGCACAGGCAGTCGACGGCAGCGCGGCCGGTCGCTGCATCGCCGTCGATATTGATCAACGGGTTGGCCATCCAGTGATGCATGTGGGGCATCTTCTGCCAATTCTGCCGTGCAGATCCAATAATCGCTTCGACGCCTTCAAAGTTGCCGAACGCGTCGCCGAGCGATAGCGATGCACCTTCGTGCCAAATGCTGCGCAGCAGGGTTTCATCATGGTTGTCGAAGGCCTGAGCGTATTCAGCGATCAGTCGTTCAAGAGCAAAGCGGCTTTCTAGTGCATCGAGCCGTAAGTCCAGAGTTGGAAGATTCATGAAATATATCCTGTGATGGGCGATTTAAAAGTCGGAGGAGCGGGACAGTTCGCGCCAGCGTTCGACTTCACGGGCAACGTAATCCAGCTTGTCGTCGACGACTTTGAGCGCGTCGGCGCCTGCGACGAAGCGCAGCGGCGGGGCCGTTTCGTTAGCGATCCGGACTAGCGCACGGCCAAGCTTGTCAGGGTCGCCGACCTGGTTGTGATTGCGGGCTTCGAACACTGCATTGGCTTTGGCCCGGAAATCGTCATAGTCATCCAGAGCGTGCGTGCCGCGTTTTAGCGAACGGTTGTCGAGAAAGTCGGTACGGAAGGCGCCTGGCTCGACGATGGTAAGCTTGAGGCCGAAGTCCGCGATTTCCTGTGCCAGAGCCTCGGAGAAGCCTTCGATGGCGAACTTGCTGGCCGAATACATCGAAGCGCCTCGAACTCCCTTGAAACCGCCATTGGACGACATGTTGATGACGTGCCCTGAACGTTGCCGACGCATCGCCGGCAAGACCGCCCGGGTGACGTTGAAGGTGCCGAACACGTTGGTGGCGAACTGGCGCTCGATTGCCTCGGGCTCGATTTCTTCGAATGCTCCGAACTGACCATAGCCCGCGTTATTGACCAGCACGTCGATGCGGCCAAAGCGGGCGAGGGCGGCTTCCAAGGCGGCCTCAGCCTGTGCTGCATCGCGAATGTCCAGCTGCGCTGTCAGAACGTGCGCCGCGTTCGCGGCATAAGCTTCCTGCAGCCGTTCAAGGTCGAGATCGGTGGCAACCACGACATCGTCCGCAGTCAACGCTGCCCGGGCAATGCCGGCGCCGATACCACCAGCACTTCCAGTAATGAACCAGACTTTGCTCATAGTGGCATGTCCTGTTCAACCCAGGCTAACGCCGACGTGTGGTGCGGCGTCCAGCCGAGTTCCTCACGGGCACGCTTCGCGCGGACACGGCTATTGGAACCGAAGGTGTAGTGCGCATGGACCTTACCCCAACGCTCGGTAGCCTGCTCGACCGACAACGATTCAACCGGTCCAAGCTTCAGACGCCGTGCGATAGCATCGCCAATTTCACCGAACGACGCCTCGCCGTTCTCGATGAAATAAAACGCGCCAGCCGGTGCTTTCTCCAATGCGAGCAGATAGAGTTCGGCGACGTCTTCGATATGGACGTTCGACCAGCGATTGACGCCCCGTCCAACAATGTGCACCACGCCGCCCTTACGCGCGTTGTCGACCAGAAAGGGGATCTGCACGCTGCGCGGATTGAGACCGGTGCCGCTGCCGTAGATGTTGCTCGGACAGATCACCACAGCGCGCACACCTTCCCCGGACGCGGCGAGTACCCGCAGTTCAATGTCGCGACGGGGTTGCTTGACGGGCTCGACGACCATCGGTGTGTTTTCGTCGAAGATTGCTTCCGCAACGCTATTGCCCAGCGCGTCATCCCCGATCACACTCGAACCACTGGTGTGGAGCAATGGCTTGCCGGAGCCCCGCAGTCCTTCGATAAGGGCTTCGATCGCCGGCCGATGGTCGCTGTCGGCAGCGTGAATCACGCCTTCGGATTGCCCGGCCTCACGCGTCAGAAGACTGCTGTCTTCGAGGCTCCCGATCACGGGCTCGATACCCAGTGCCTTCAGCGATTCGGCTTTGCTTGCGTCGCGTATCAGTCCACGAACGCTGTGGCCTGCGGCGAGCAGGCGGCGGGCGACAGTGCCGCCGACGAAACCGCTGGCACCAGTAATGAAAATGGTCATGATCTGTTCCTTTGGATAACGTAGTTAGCTGCTCAAGCCGGCAGCAAGGTAGTCTGGTGCGCGACAAGCCTCCACATTTCCTGCTCGCGTCGCCACACCACCGTGAAGAGCGAATGGAGACTCCGTTCCGTTCCACGCACGGTCGCTTCCATTTTCAGAGAGCCACTCGCGACAAACGATTCATTACCAAGGGGTACGACTGTCTCGATGCGGCTATTGGCGCTTCGGTAGATCACCGCGCCCGCGCGGACGGCGTCGAGGTAGTTCGTCTTGTCGTCCTTCAGGCCACTCGAATGCACGAATTGCAGATCGTCGGATAAAAGGTCGGTTAGCGCGGTAGCATCGGCATTCAGCAGTAACTGCCATCGTGTGTCTTCGAGCTTGCGTGCGAGATCGAAAAGGTCTGGTCCGGTTGTCATCATGAGTTCCTGTTCAGGCATCGGTGTGATACCGCTGCATCTTCAATTTGACGGAAATGGAGGTTGTATCTCTACGGGCAAAGAGTTGGCGTCCTGCCTGCCCTGCAAAAGTAACGGCTTTTCGGGCATGAATTAAGTAGGGTAGAGTTCCCGATAGAGCGGACAATGTGTCCGTCCAATGGATGCTGCGAGACTATGGATAGCGTTGCACTTAATGTTTTTGTTCAGGCCGCCGAGACGCGCAGCTTTGTCGCTGCCGGCCGCATTCTGGGTATTTCTGCCTCAGGCGTGGGTAAAAGCGTGACGCGTCTCGAGGAAAGTCTGGGCGTCAGGCTGTTTCATCGAAGCACACGCAGCGTCACGCTGACGGCCGAGGGCGAGATGTTTGTCGAACGCGCACGCCGCATTCTGGCTGAGTTCGACGCGGCGCAAGCCGAGTTGTCGGAAGCCTCTGCAGTCCCCAAAGGGCGATTGCGCGTCGGGTTACCGATGATCGGCGAACCCTTTCTACCTGTACTTGTCGAGTTTCAGCGGCGTTTTCCCGAGATCGAACTGGATCTCGATTTCGATAATCGGAAGGTCGATGTGATCGAGGAGGGCTATGATGCTGTTGTTCGTAGCGGCGACGTTGAGGATTCCCGTTTGACCTCGCGGCGACTTGGCTCTTTCCGGATGCTGCTTGTTGGCGCGCCGGCCTATTTCGAACGCTGCGGGAAGCCGGTGCATCCGAGGGAACTCGCCGAACACGCCTGCATTCAATTCCGCATACCGAACACCGGCAAACTGCAGGTGTGGCAACTGCGCCGCGATGCCGACGAAGTCGAAGCGCAACTGTCCACAACGGTGACATGCAATACCAACGAGGCGCGCTTGTGCTTTGCGCTGGAAGGTCTCGGCATTGCCTACATGTCGGACTTCACGGTGCGCGATGCCCTCAATGACGGCCTGCTGGTCACGGTTCTGGACGAATACACGACCGACCACAACACCTTCCAGCTGTTGTGGCCGTCCGGCAGACATATCACGCCGAAGCTACGAGCGTTTATCGACTTCATCAGCCAACACGTACCGTTGGAGCAGGGACGTCAATAGCAGACGAGCAGTGCGTTTCGCGGCGATTGCCGGACACGCTTGCTTCTGACGCACGGTATACACAGTCCATCGATTTACCAGACCGAATCACCGCGAATCACCGCATCCGCACCACCGTCAATGAAAATGGTCTGGCCGGTCATATGGCCGTTCTTTTCGCTGGCGAGCCAGGCAAGGAACTCGGCAGCGGCCAAAGGCTCATACGGACCGCCGAGTGGCATGGGGGTGCCGGCGCTGACGGCGCGCTTTTTATCGGGGTCTTCGAAAAGTCGCGCGAGCAATTCGGTCCTGACAAGTCCCGGCGCAAGCGCATTCAGCGGTATACGCGAAGCAGCCCAATCCGCATTGATCGCATTGCGCCGGATCCATCGTGAAAGTGCTCTCTTGGTTGTCGCGTAGACGTAACTCGCGTCTCGTGCCCGTTCCAATGCCTGTTCCTCTGTACCATTGAGCAGCATGTTCAGAAGTTGCTCATCGTAGGGGTGGACGGAGGTAATGGACGAGACGGCCACGGCACGAGGGGCCGACGACTTCAGCAGCAGCGGGCGGAGCCCCTGTAGCGTCGCCACGGCGCCGTAATAGTTGATCGCTACGGTGGCGGGGCTCGCAATATCGACACCTGCCACGGCGAGAACGGCGTCGATCGAACCGCCGCTTTTTCTCTCCACCTGCTCGACCAGATCGACGCGTCCTTCAGGTGTACCCAGGTCTGCGATGACTTCGGCGTTGCGAATATCAGTGCCTATCACATGATGACCCTGCGCCTCGAGTAGCTGCCTGGTTGCGAGGCCAATTCCGGATGCTGAACCTGTAATGACGTATTTTCTGAACGTATTGGACATATTGATTTTTCCATTTAAGACGGGCTAGAAAGGCAAACCGGCGCATACATGAACCCGTGGCCGGGGGCTGTTTGCATGTCGAAAAGGTAGCCGCTCTACCTCGAAAGGTGAAGAAGGCTGCGGCTCCCGACAGTGCGGACAGGTTGTCCGGACCTGCACGCTCCTTGGGCACTTGTATGTCATGGATTCCTGGCAAGGGGTTAGCGGACGCATCGCCAGCTCAATCGACGCCGAGCATCAATGGCGCAACCCGCGCGCGCATCACGCGCAGCCGCACCGGCAGCCTGGCAATGTGCCGGTATCGCGCTGGACGCGCAACATCACTACGCTGCTCGAAGTCGTCAATCGCGGCAATGGGTCCGATCACTACATCGGCCTGGCCCTGACGGAGGCTGGTGGGTTCGTTCAATCACGCCTCGATGACGAACTCGATGCGCTCACGAAGACGCTTGGTGGTGGTTATCATGCGGTAGTCGACGCGCTGTCATAATCGCGATGGGCTGCGCGGGATCTCTCGCTCACGGATGACAGGTTCGTTGCCCGTCCCGTGTCGGGTTCGAGGCGAAATTTGTCATGGCGGACCTAAATAGTGGAATGGCCGCTTCGCGCTGGAAAACGGCCCTTGCGATTACGCTGGTACGTAGCGCGGCTTTGGGTCAGCTGGTGTCCGACGCGCAATGCGTGACTTGGGAGTTTGCACGTGCGGAGCGTCGGGCAGGGTTCGGCCATGAACTGCCGTTGATTTGAGTTTATATTTTGACTTTCGAAGGGCCGCTCCGCCTCGGCGGATTCAACCGGTGGATGCAATAGTTTGGTTAAACCGCTCGGCGGGCGTTTCGTAGTTCAGTGTCTTCCTCGGACGCTCATTGAGGCGTCTCGCCACGGCATTGAGTTTGGCCTGTGAATACACCGACAGGTCGGTTCCCTTCGGGAAGTACTGCCTCAACAGTCCATTCGTGTTTTCATTCGACCCACGCTGCCAGGGATGTTGTGGGTCGCAGAAGTAGACGGTAACGTCAGTGGCGACAGTAAAGCGTTTGTGGCTGGCCATCTCCGTGCCTCGATCCCAGGTTAGCGATTTGTAGAGTTCCTGCGGCAATTTGCAGGCGTGTTTGATCAGCGCATTGGCAACTGTCTCGCTGTCCTTGCTGGCAATCTTCACCAGCATGACATAGCGTGTCTGGCGTTCGACGAGTGTCGCAATCTGGCTGCTCCCGCTGCCGCAAAGCAGATCACCTTCCCAATGTCCCGGTACCGCGCGGTCCTCGACTGTGGCTGGACGTTCGCTGATTGACACTGTGTCGCGGATCCTGCCGTGCTCGCCCGTTTTCTGCGTGTAATGGCGGGAACGCCGCATGACCCGGGTACGCCGCAAATGTTCCAGCAATTCCTTCTTCAAGGCACCACGGGCCTGGATGAAGAGACTGCGGTAGATGGTCTCGTGTGACACGTGGTAATCCTCGTTGCCCGGGTACGCGCGCTTGAGCCATCCGGCGATCTGTTCGGGCGACCACTCCAGTTGAAGTTTGTCTGCCACGATGCGTGCCAACATCCGGTGTTCGACCAGCTTACAGAGTTTGGGCCGCTGCGCCCGATCCCAGGCAAGCTGATCGGCGTAGCTTGCCCGATAGCCATCCTGTCCACTGTTGCGTTTGATCTCGCGGCAGATGGTAGACGGAGCCCGCGAAAGCCGACTGGCGATTGACTGGATCGAATCGCCAGCGACGAGCGCTCTCGATATCTCCTCCCGCTCGGCTAATGTTAGCGCCAGCCGCGAGCGATGTCGCTGTGCCGGCTGGATTCCACCGGTTTCGCCGATAATCCGCTGCACGGACGAGTGGTGGCGATCGAAAAGCTGGGCGATATGCTGGAGAGACTCACCCTTCCGCCAGCGCTCCCACATCAGCGCTTTCTGCTTCTCGCTGTAGTAAATCCGGCGCCGCTGTTTCATTTGCAACACTCCCGCCGCTCACGCAGCTTCTAGTGTGTTGCATCCACCGGTTGAATCCGCCCTCACATAGCTGACTTTGATATGGACCAGACTTGGCGAGGTTCTGGATGTGTCACCTGAATGGCCACCAAAGCGCATGACGTCGCATCAAGTACGCTTCGATTTTGAATCCACCGGAAACCATTCAGCGTTTGGACGTCTTCACAAAAGTGCTCTTGAATTGCGCCCCCAAACAACCCGGCTCGCTGCGTGACTAGTCGCTAAATTTAAGGTTAAGCGTCAATCAGTGCGCCAAATCGCCGCAAATCATTTGGCGACCAGCTTCTGGGCTGAGCTTTCGACTGCTGATTTGCTCCATCGACGCGCTGCCAAGATTACCTTTTGCCCGACCGTTGTGTCGCGCGGCACCGACAGCATGCGTGCGCCGCCGAACGAATCGATAAGAAATCCACTTCTTTCTCACCTTATTTCTTCGTAAGATTCAGCTTGAGCGACGGCGGAAATGCCGACTAGAAGAACCAACACTGAGAACTAGTTTGACGGTCGATAAAGTGCATATAAGCCGATTTCTAATCGTGGCCATGGTTTGTAGCGCCCCCTTTTCGGCCAGCGCTCAGGGAAACTGCGTAAAAGACAATATGGGCCGCATTTTCTGCGCTCCACCTGGAGGAGTCGCGGTGTCTACGATGCAGGGCGCTGCTTGCGCGCCAGGAAGGTGCATCACGGACAACATTGGCTACGTGAAATGTTCAAGTCAGTTTGGCGGCGGCGCAATGCTCAACGATCTGGGGCGACCGACGTGCGTCGGCGGCTGTGTCAACCCCTCAAAAGAATTCTGTCAAAAACTCGGGGATAAAAAATGAGGTTTCTACTGTCAGTCACTCTCTTGGCTTCCTTAACAGCATGCGGCAGCACAATGATAGGCGGTTCTCGCCCCGGCTCCACGCAAGCGGACTTTTCCGGCGAGTTGCTCGAGTGTAGGGCTATGTCACAGCGTGTTTTCGACCGTCAGGACACGAATTCAATTGTTCAATGCATGGAAGCGAAGAACTGGAAGATTCAGCTGAAGGACGGCTGATCGAGAGGATCAGTTTCAGCCTGGGTCGACGACAGTGCGTCCATGATGATCAACGAAGGCGTCCCCGTCTATCACGTGCAAAAGATCCACGGGAAACGAAGCTCCATGAGGCGCTTGCCGTGCTTGACCGACCGCGTGCAGTGCCTCCGGCCTCGAAAGCCGCCTGAAATGCGCCAGATAGGCCGCAGCAATGAAGGAATCCGCATGACATGCTGGATATATTTAAGGCACTAAGCGTTTTCGGGCGGAGAGGCCGTCGCCCCGCTAGCATTCGTCAAATTTTCTAGCGCCGCCTGTATCAGTTCGTCCGGATTCCTAGGTGCTCGGCGTTGATTAAAGGCCGCATCGATATCTTCCCGGCTGACTAAAACGATGCCAAGTGAACGCACGTCTTCAGCGTCAGCGGCAACTTGGTCTCGGGGCACCCCGCATACTAGGACCGCGACGACGTTCAGAGCGTGTCCGCTTTCCTGAAGTGCCTTAGTGAGCGATCCACGTCTGTCCACTAATTTGCCGGCCTTGTTTCGGAAGTCCGCAGTCTTGAGGGTGCATTCAACAAGGATTAACTGGCCGCCGGGCGTAGCAACAATCAAGTCAGTCGCATCGTTGTCGAGTGTCAGCACAGGCGAAAAACCGAGCAAGAACAATAGTGACGCAATGCCCCTTTCGAACAGACGTCCGTCGGCGGCAGTCGTCAGCGCGTCCGTGAGCTTCTTCAACTCCTTGTCGAAATGTTGAACGGTTAGTAGGCGGTTGTTGCGTGCCTTCGTCGGGTCGAGAATCCACGTTCGTCGTACCGTCGCATTGCCGATCATCAGCATCAGCAGCACCTGATCAGAGTCAGGGAGATGGACAAGTGCGGTTCCCTTGCGTAATCCGTCCTCGTCCTTCCATTCCAGCCTATCAGCGATCTGCTTCCGACCGAGCATAAAATTGCCCGGAACTGCACGCACTGCCAGACGAAGTGTCGATGTATCAAAGTTGGGGTGCGCGGCGACAGTGACCAAGAGCTGGTCCGAGGTGAGGCTGCATTGATCAAAGCGGATGTCGGCTGGTGGAACAATTTCGCATGTGATCTGCGGGACCGTCAAAGGCTCCGTGCCGGGTTCTCGAAGACCCAACCACCCGGCGACATCTGCTAACCCGTCGAACGGTGGTTCCGCAAGTCTCAAAGCATCATCGATGCCCGAAAGAACCGGGGGTGTGAAAGATCCTCGTGGACCGAGAGATACCGTCAGGCGAAGCGGCGAAAACCACGCTTGCCGGTCGATCAATCCGCTCCCGTATTTGGGTCCTCTGTTTGCATGGGGCAACACAAACGTGCGTCCGTTGGCATGGGTGAGAAAGCCAACTCCTGCCCGTTCGATGATTGTTTCAGCGTCTTGAATCTTGTCGATTCGGATCTGGGTCTGGCTGACGATTACATCATCGACTTCTAAAAAGAAATTCCTGTCACCCTTCGGTGGCAATGGCGAAAGTACGATCGATGCATCCCAGAGTATTGCGTCATTTTTGCCGTCGCTTTTTTGGGCGATGAACCTCACGTCCAGTGTGTAACCGTCGCAAACCCATGCTGCTGCCGCCGCCTTGAAGCGCTTTAGGTGACTGACGTTCTCGTCTGGTAGATCTTCCATGTGCCCCCCGTCCGGACTGGCCAACTCTGCTCGGAGGTTGGTCGGGCACAGTTCAATCAGAACGCACGGCCAATCCGAAACTCCGTAAGCGCTGCCAGTATTAGTCTTGCTGCGCGTGACCCTAAAGGCCGACCTGCACGAGGTAGGCCGAGCTTAAGAACGCTATAGTATCCAAAAAATCGAGCAGCGCACTGCCAATTCGGACTCTCGCACTAGCATCATGGTCAACGCGCAACATTATTTAAAACTCCGTCGCGTAGACCTCGTATAGGGTGGCGCAAAGCCAGCAAAGTAGCTCGATAAGAAACGGCTCTGCGGCAACGCGGCCCGCGGGCGGACGTTTGCGCCTGTCGTTTCGCGCAGTCCCTCGCACGTCCGCTTCGCCACCACAATTGCGCCACTGCACCGCTTCATCACTGCATCAGCGCGCATCAAGCATCCCGCCTGGCCGCGCCGCATCCGGCACCGCTGGGCATCCTGACCGACCAATCGCCATAGCCACGAAGCTCCAACCGCATCGGCGCACTCCGCGGTTTCCTCCATCGAGGCTTATTCGACGCCTGCCAACACGCGCAGAGGCACCGTCACATTCCTGTGGCCGATGGCAGGCATCGAATAACCCTTAACGAACTGGGGCTGTTCAAAGTAACTTTGCCGAGCCTTCCCGGGCAGCGATGGTCCAGGGGGTAGAATGACAGGCGCAACGCCTGTCAGATATGGATGGCTCCCCTTGCTGTAGCAGATCTGTAGCACGCGAAACTTCCCCGCTTACAGCAACCACAGGCAATTCCGCCGGGCTAGCTCGCGTACTCACGCCCCATTGAGCCGATATAGGACCAAGGTGCAATATCGGCATCCCCCACTGGTCACGTAAACTAACCTTTGAGCAATTGCCGTGGATCGTGCGCTCCCGGACGACGTCAAGAACCAGGCCATCCTTACGGACGAGACGATTCGGGCGCTTTTCCTCACTGACGACCCGTTGATGAAGATATGAGGGCAGACCCGTGAACAGGCGTCTCTTGAGATTTGCGATGGTGCCAGCCCTGCTGTTCGCGGGCAGTGCCATCGGACAGCAATATCCGATTATGGACATGATGGCCGACAACCTCGTGCAAAAGTACCAGCAATCGTCCTGTGAGCAACTGTGGCATGAGAGAGCCGAGAAACAGGGCAAGCCAAAGCCCGAGAGAGAACAGCAGGCCGTGCAGATGCTGCGCGACGATCCACAGATGCGCACCGCGTTCATCAACAGGGTGGCAGCGCCGATCCTCAACAAGATGTTTGAGTGCGGCATGATCCCCTGACCGTCGACAGGGTGCCACGAGAGACCGAGGATTGAACTGCGAGCGACGTCGGTGTCGCATTGACTGTGTTTGTATGTGTATTCAGCGGCGCGCTGCTTGGCTTGTACGTGCGTGCCATGCTACCGGAGCATCACCTTGGCGATGATTCAGTCGGTGTCGTGAAGCTGGCGACCGGTCTGATCGCGACGATGGCCGCGTTGGTGCCTGGCCTGCTGATCTCGTCGGCGAAAAGCTCATTCGATACAGTGAATAGTGAGCTTGTGCACAATGCCGCTAACATCGTTCGCCTCGATCGCGTGCTGGCCCAATATGGACCTGAGACGCATGAGGTCCGTGACCTGCTTAAGCAGAACTACAGCACGTGGATTCAGATACTCGCTTCCCGCGATCCCGCGCAGGTATCAGCAGCGGGCAGCATCCAGTCGTTAAAACGGGCGGAAGGCCTTCAGCACAAGCTGAAAGAACTCTCGCCGCGTAACGAAGAGCAGCGTCAACTGCAGACGAGCGCCATCCAGATTGCCGATGAAGCGCTGGCCGTGCGCGGGCTGGCGCTGCTGCAGGAGGCAAGTTCACTCCCCATACCGCTGCTGGTAGCCCTGGTGTTGTGGCTTTCCATCATTTTCGGCTCGTTTGGGGTGTTCGCCCCCGCCAACGGCACGGTCATTGCAGCATTGTTTCTGGGCGCGTTATCCACTTCCGTGGCAATTTGCCTGATACTGGAAATGAACTCGCCGCTCGCGGGGCTGATTTCAGTCTCACTTGCTCCGATGCGCAACGCGCTCGCCATGCTTGGTCAGTAGCTGCGTGGAGCCCAGCGCGGGAGTCTCGGCACAAGCCTGCCGACCGGAGGGTTGAAGCGTAATGTCACCCGTGCACGGACGTCAGCGCTTACGCAACTTTGCCGACGCCACTGTCCAACGCGGCAAGGACTACGAGGCGGGTGAAACGGCCGCTCAGGACTGCCGGATTCAATCGGTGGATGCAATAGTTTGCTGGAATCGTTCAGTCGGCCGGAGCGGTCGCTCGCGCAAGGGAATGGCAGTCCATCTGAGTCAACGCGCCAAAACTTAGTGCCACGCGGCCAACGACGAATATTTCAGCGGTTGCATTTGCGATTAACGACGTTGATTTGCAAGCCATAACGTATCCTCTACAAGAGCGTTCTTCACGCCCATCGTCCTCG
>NZ_JARESS010000006.1:0-307852 GCF_046027915.1 Paraburkholderia sp. RL17-347-BIC-D | reverse complement strand
ATAGTAGCCGCGCGTCAGATACTGACGCTTCAGTTCCTGCTCGGCCTTGTCGACCAACGCCTTGTCGTAGTAACGGCCTTGCGACAAACCCACGGCGCGCAGCGCCTTGGTCAGGTTTTCCTTGTCGAACTCATGAATGCCGGCGAAGTCGATCGTGCCGATGGCCGGACGTTCCAGCACCTGCACGATGACGACGTTGCCTTCGGTCGCGATCTTGACGTCGTTGAAGAAGCCCGTGGCATACAGAGCGCGAATGGCTTCCGATGCCTTGTCGTCGCTGAAGGTGTCGCCTTGCTTGATGGGCAGATAGGCGAACACGGTACCAGGTTCGACGCGTTGCAATCCCTCGATCCGGATGTCTTGCACCACGAAGGGCGTCGTTGCGTGAGCAACCAGCCCATGCGCGGCGAATGCCGCGGCTATAACCGTCTTTGGAACAAAGCGATGAGGTTTAAACAACGTGCTTCCCCAGTGTGTATAGCTGCATCAGGTCGGGCGGTCGCCATCGTGAACGCCGCCGAACACTTTAAAAATGGATTAAACGAGCCAGATCGTTGAACAGCGCGATCGCCGACAATGCGACGATGCAGGCGAGACCCGCCCTCTGAAAAACGAGTTGCCAGCGATCGGAGACAACTTTACCGGTCACAGCTTCAACCAAATAATATAACAGATGACCCCCGTCCAATACCGGAATTGGTAACAGGTTCAGTACACCAAGGCTAATACTGACAAGGGCCAGGAACGACAGGAATGCAGAAGGACCTAGACGTGCGCTCTTTCCTGCGTAATCGGCGATCGTCACCGGACCGGAAAGATTTTTCAGCGACGCTTCACCGACCACCATCCTGCCGAACATGCGCACCGAGTACACCGCGAGATCCCACGTGCGGTGCGCACCCAACTGCAAGCTTTCAATCGGACCGTAATGCACGTCGATCGACGGCACTTGCGTAGCCAGTTCCGCGCCGATGCGGCCGATCTGCTGACCTGTCGTTTCATCACGCTGTGCCTGCGGCACTATGCTGACGTCTTCGAGCTTGCCCGCCGCCTTGCCGCCACGCTCGACCTGCAGCGTCACCGCTTTGCCGGCGTGCGATTTTACATAAGCGATGAAGGCCGTGGCGTTGTCGGTCGGAATGCCGTCGACGGCACGCAGACGATCACCCGCAGCCAGCCCGGCCTTTTGCGCCGCGCTACCCGGCTGCACACCCGCGACCGTCAGCTTGCCACCGCCCGGCTCGAAACCGAGATGCGACATGAAGTCGTCGTCGACGTCTTTCTCGCCGAGGCCGCGCAGATCGAGCTGGAAATCCGACGTGCCGTGCGCATCTTTCGCGCTCAGCACGACGCGCTTGTGATCGAATGCCGCACCCAGCAGCTTCCAGCGCAGGTCCGACCAGGAGCGCACGGGCTCGGACTCGCCGGCGTTCTCGGCACGCACGGCCACGATCGTTTCGCCGCCCTCGAAACCGGCAATGGCCGCGGGCGTATTCGGCGAGGGCGCGGCGACCACCGCCGCCGGCTCCGTCACGCCGGTGGCGAAGACGAGCGCGAACAGCACGATGGCTAGCAGGAAGTTCGCGACCGGACCGGCCGCGACTATCGCAAAACGGCGCCACACGGACTGCCGGTTGAACGCATGCGGCAACGCTTCAGCGGGGATCGGCTCGGCGCCGGTCTCGCGCTCGTCGAGCATCTTCACGTAGCCGCCGAGCGGCAGCGCGGCAATGGTCCATTCGGTGCCCGTCTTCGGGCTCACCCATTGGAACAGCGGCTTGCCGAAGCCGATCGAAAAACGCAGCACCTTGACGCCGCACAGGCGCGCCACGCTGTAATGCCCGTATTCGTGGACGACCACGAGTACGCCAATCGCGACCGCGAAGGCGAGCAGTTCGATCAGCAGGTTCATGTGCGCCTCACTGGACGGCGCGTTCCGTTCGACGAGCGCCGTCGGGCAGACGCGCGATGAATTCGGCAGCGGCGCGACGCGCGGCGGCATCCGCTTCGATCACGTCTTCGAGCGCGTGCGCGCTGCGGTTCGGCAACGCGTTGAGCACCGCGTCGACCACCTGGGCAATCGTCATGAAACCGATCTGGCGCGCGAGGAACGCTTCAACCGCGATTTCGTTCGCGGCGTTCAGGGCCGCGCTCGCGAGGCCTCCCTCAGCCAGTGCCTTCACTGCAAGGGCAAGACACGGAAAGCGCGTGTAATCCGGCTTCTCGAACGTGAGCGACGCGACCTGCAGCAGATCGAGTTGCGCCACGCCCGAATCGACGCGATCCGGAAACGCCAGCGCGTGCGCGATCGGCGTGCGCATGTCGGGATTGCCGAGCTGCGCGAGCACCGAGCCGTCCGCGTACGACACCATTGAGTGGATCACGCTCTGCGGGTGAATCAGCACCTCGATGCGCTCGCCCGGCAAACCGAACAGCCAGTGCGCCTCGATCACTTCGAGGCCCTTGTTCATCATGGTGGCCGAGTCGACCGAAATCTTGCGGCCCATGACCCAGTTCGGATGCTTACAGGCTTCTTCCGGCGTGACGTCGGCGAGCGTGGCCGGTTCGCGCGTGCGGAACGGGCCGCCCGACGCGGTCAGAATGATCTTGGAGACGCCGCCGTGCAGCGCGGCTTCGCGCGGCAGGCATTGGAAAATCGCGTTGTGTTCGCTGTCGACCGGCAGCAGCACGGCGCCGTTGTCGCGCACCGCGTCCATGAAGATCGCGCCGGACATGACCAGCGCTTCCTTGTTGGCGAGCAGGATGCGTTTGCCGGCGCGCGCGGCGGCGAGAGTCGGCGCAAGACCGGCCGCGCCGACGATTGCCGCCACCACCGTATCGCAGCCGTCGCTCTTCGACACGTCGACGAGCGCCTGCGGTCCGTACGTGACCTCGGTCTTGCAACCGGCTGCGCGCAGTTTCGCCGCGACGCTCGCGGCCGTGTCGGCGTCGCCGACCACCGCGACTTCGGGCTGAAAGCGCAGGCATTGCTCGACGAGCTTGTCGCCGTTGCGATGCGCGGAGAGCGCATAAACCGAAAAACGCTCGGGATGACGCGCGACGACGTCGAGCGTGCTGTCTCCAATCGAGCCCGTGGAACCGAGCAATGTCAGACGTTTTTGCATATCTCTTTCTCTAGCCGAGCAGCAGCATGGCAAGCGGCAGCACCGGCAACAAGGCATCGATGCGGTCGAGCACGCCGCCGTGCCCCGGCAACAGGCCGCTTGAATCTTTCACACCGGCCTGGCGTTTCATCATCGATTCGAACAGGTCGCCCACCACGCTGAATGCCACCAGCAGGGTCAGCGCGAGCAGCGTGCGCACGGCGCCCCAATGCGCCAGCAGCGCAGAATACAGGGTCGGCTCGAACGCATGCAAAAAGACCGCCGCCGCCGCGACGATCATCACCACCAGCCAGCCGCCGATCGCGCCCTCCCAAGTCTTGCCCGGACTGATGGCAGGCGCCAGCTTGTGTTTTCCGAACGCTTTTCCAGAGAAGTATGCGCCGATATCGGCCAGCCATACCAATAGCAGCAGCGACAGCACGAACGACACGCCCTGCATGCGCGCGGCGACGAGAGCATGCCAGCACGCGACAAATACCACAATGCCGGCAAGAAACAGAAAGGGACGCCAGGCGCCCTGCGCGAGCGTGGGCTTGCGCAGCAGCACGAACGGACCTGCGATCACCCAGAAGATAGCAGCCGCCTGGAAGAGCGGCCGCGCCTCTTCGATCCCGGCGCCGAGGCGCGTGCTGGCGACCAGCGCCACCGCCGCCACCAGCGCGTAAATGACCGGGCCCGCGCCGCCCAGCTTGAGCAGGCGCGCCCACTCCCATGCGGCGAACACGACGACGAAGGCGATCAACGCGCCGAATGCGCCCACCGGCGCGAACAACGTGACCGGCAGGAACACCGCCAGCAGGATGATCGCCGTGATGACACGGGTTTTTAGCATGGAAGCGAATCGACGTTTTGCGATTGCGGCTCGAGTTGAGCACTGGTGCGGCCGAAGCGGCGTTCGCGCTCCGCGTACGAAGCGATGGCATGGCCGAGCGCGTCGGCGTCGAAATCCGGCCAGAACGTGTCGGTGAAGTAGAACTCGGTGTAGGCGAGCTGCCACAGCAGGAAGTTGCTGACACGGCGCTCGCCGCCCGTGCGGATGAAGAGATCCGGCTCCGGCGCATAAGCCATGGACAGGTGTTCGGCGAACGATTCCTCGGTCACCTCGACCGCCTTGCCCGCCAGCGCCGACTGTTCGGCGAGCTTGCGGGTGGCCTGCATGATGTCCCAGCGGCCGCCGTAATTCGCGGCGATTGTGAGCGTGAGACGGGTATTGCGCGCGGTCTTGGTCTCCGCGCGCCTGATCAGGTCGCGGATGCGCGTATCGAAGCGGGACAGATCGCCCACCACGCGCAACCGGATGCCGTTCGCGTGCAGCTTGCCGATCTCGCGCTCCAGCGCGGTCACGAACAGGCGCATCAGGAACGACACTTCGTCGTTCGGACGACGCCAGTTTTCCGAGCTGAAAGCGAACAGCGTCAGATATTCGACACCCTGACGGGCGCACGCCTCGACGGCCGCGCGCACTGCGTCGACGCCGCGCGTATGGCCCGCCACGCGCGGCAAGCGCCGCTGGGTGGCCCAACGGCCGTTGCCGTCCATGATGATCGCGATATGTCGCGGCACCGCGGCGACATCAGGCACGCGCACGGTTGAGCTGGTATAGGTCATGGCCGTCGGGACAGTGACTGCAAATAAAAGAAGTGGAAACCTGAAAGTGCTGAGCCGACCGGCCTCAGACCGTCATGATCTCGGCTTCCTTCGTCACGACGAGCTTGTCGATTTCGGCGACGAACTTGTCCGTCAGCTTCTGAACGTCGTCACCTGCACGACGCTCGTCGTCTTCCGAAATTTCCTTGTCTTTCACGAGCTTTTTCAGTTGCTCGTTAGCGTCACGGCGCAGGTTGCGCACTGCGACCTTGGCCGTTTCCGCTTCGCTCTTGACCACTTTGGTCAGTTCGCGGCGGCGTTCTTCCGTCAGCGCGGGCATCGGCACGCGGATCACGTCGCCTTGCGTGGCCGGGTTCAGACCCAGGTCCGACTCGCGGATCGCCTTTTCGACGACCTGCACCATCTTCTTTTCCCACGGCTGCACGCCGATCGTGCGTGCGTCGATCAGAGTCAGGTTCGCGACTTGCGAAATCGGCACCGGCGAACCGTAGTAGTCGCACTGGATGTGATCGAGCAGGCCCGTGTGCGCACGGCCCGTGCGGATCTTCGACAGGTCGTTCTTGAACGCGTCGATGGAGCGCTGCATCTTTTGTTCAGCGCCCTTCCTGATATCAGCCACAGACATTTTTAAACCTCCGAACCTTCAAAACGGTGCGAGCCGGCCAGCGCGCGCAAGATGCGGCGGCCCGGGCTCGCGCTAAAGCCCACGTTATGTGAACGAGAGTTTACACGTGGACGAGGGTACCCTCGTCCTCGCCTTGTACGATGCGCTTGAGCGCGCCCGGTTTGACGATCGAAAACACCCGGATCGGCAGTTTCTGGTCGCGGCACAGCGCGAACGCCGTGGCGTCCATCACCTGCAGATTGCGGCCGATCGCCTCGTCGAAGCTGATCGTGGTGTAACGCGTCGCGCTCGGGTCCTTCTTCGGGTCGGCGGAATACACGCCGTCCACCTTGGTGGCTTTCAGCACGACTTCCGCGCCGATTTCCGAGCCGCGCAAAGCGGCGGCCGTGTCGGTCGTGAAGAACGGGTTGCCGGTGCCGGCCGCGAAAATCACGACTTTGCCTTCTTCGAGCTGGCGAATCGCGCGGGGCCGGATGTACGGCTCGACCACCTGGTCCATGCGCAGCGCCGATTGCACGCGCGCCTCGATGCCGGCGTGGCGCATGGCGTCCTGCAGTGCCAGCGCGTTCATCATGGTGGCCAGCATGCCCATGTAGTCGGCCGTGGCGCGGTCCATACCCGCCGCGCCGCCCGCGACGCCGCGGAAAATATTGCCGCCGCCGATCACCACGGCCAACTGCGTTCCGAGACGGACCACTTCGGCCACGTCCGCCACCATTCGTTCGATGGTCGCGCGATTGATACCAAAGGCATCGTCGCCCATCAGAGCTTCACCGGAGAGTTTGAGCAGGACGCGTTTATAGGCAGTGGGCATAGGGGTATCCAGATCGCGCAGAACAGGGCAACAACAAGGGACTAATGTAGGGGTGAAATGCTGATTCGGGCAAGCGTCGCCAAATTGACGAACCCTGGGGTTCGCCAGCGGCGGCTGCGCGGCGAGGGTCAACCCGCGCGCAGCCTTGCGGCGCTGCCGACCGCGGCAAAGTCTTGCTCCGCCGCGGGTCCAACGATATTGCAGTGAAGCTTGGGTGAGACTTATTGTTGCTTTGCAGCAGCGACTTGAGCGGCGACTTCAGCGGCGAAGTCGTCCTGCTTCTTCTCGATGCCTTCACCGACCACGAACAGCGCGAACTTCTGCACGCTCGAATTGCCAGCCTTCAGCATCTGCTCGATCGTCTGCTTGTCGTTCTTAACGAACGTCTGGTTCAGCAGCGATACTTCCTTCAGGTACTTCTGCACGCTGCCGTCGACCATCTTGGCGACGATTTCAGCCGGCTTGCCCGATTCGGCGGCCTTCTGTTCAGCAATGCTGCGTTCCTTGGCGATCAGATCCGCCGGCACGTCTTCCGACGACAGCGACACCGGCTTCATCGCGGCGATGTGCATCGCGACGTCCTTGCCGACCTGCTCGTCCGCGCCGGTGTACTCGACCAGCACGCCGATACGCGTGCCGTGCAGGTACGCCGCCAGCTTGTTCGAGGTTTCGAAACGCACGAAACGGCGGATCGACAGGTTTTCACCGATCTTGCCGACCAGTGCCAGGCGCACTGCGTCGACGGTCGAACCGTCCAGCGGCAGTGCCGCCAGCGCTGCGACGTCAGCCGGGTTTTGCGTGGCGACCAGCTCGGCGACTTGCTTCGAGAAAGCCAGGAAGTCGTCGTTCTTCGAGACGAAGTCGGTTTCGCAGTTCAGTTCGACCAGCGAACCCGCGTTGCCACCGATGAACGATGCGACCACGCCTTCAGCCGTCACGCGCGACGCTGCCTTGCTGGCCTTGTTGCCCAGCTTCACGCGCAGCAGCTCTTCAGCGCGCGCCATGTCGCCGTCGGCTTCCGTCAGCGCCTTCTTGCATTCCATCATCGGCGCGTCGGTCTTTGCGCGCAGTTCTGCAACCATGCTTGCGGTAATTGCCGCCATCATTTGCTCCTTGAGTTCCGTCTGTCACACGCCGCCCGGACTTCGATGCCGGCGGCAAGAATTCGTTTCAGCGTTGACCGTACTTTTTTACGGAGAACGCCTCGGGCACTGCTTCGAACACTGCCGGCAGCGCCCACCACAATGTCGCGGCTTAAAAAAAGGGGGCCTGTAGAAAGCCCCCTTTTTTGCCGGACACGGGGCAGCTTTACGCTTCCGAGTTGACCTCGACGAACTCGTCGCCGTCGCCACCACGTGCAGCTTGCACCACTTCGTTGACCGCGTTCGCACGGCCTTCGACGATCGCGTCAGCCACGCCAGCCGTGTACAGAGCGACAGCCTTCGAAGCGTCGTCGTTACCCGGGATCACGTAGTCGATGCCTTCCGGCGAGTGGTTCGTGTCGACCACGGCGATGACCGGAATGCCGAGCTTGTTCGCTTCGGTCACGGCAATCTTGTGGTAGCCGACGTCGACCACGAAGATCGCGTCCGGAATGCCGCCCATGTCCTTCACGCCGCCGATCGACTTTTGCAGCTTGGCCATTTCGCGTTCGAACAGCAGCGCTTCCTTCTTGCTCATGCGTTCGGTTTCGCCTGCTTCCAGCGCTGCTTCCATGTCCTTCAGGCGCTTGATCGAGACCTTCAGCGTCTTGAAGTTGGTCAGCATGCCGCCGAGCCAGCGCGCGTTGACGAACGGCATGCCAGCGCGTTGTGCTTCTTCAGCGATCGTGTCGCGCGATTGACGCTTCGTGCCGACGAACAGGATCGTGCCGCGATTGGCTGCCAGTTGACGCGCGTACTTCAGCGCGTCGTTGTACATCGGCAGCGTCTTTTCGAGGTTGATGATGTGAATCTTGTTGCGATGACCGAAAATGAAGGGGGCCATCTTCGGGTTCCAGAAGCGCGTTTGGTGACCGAAGTGGACACCGGCTTCCAGCATTTGACGCATGGTAACTGCCATGAAAATCTCCGCGAGGGTTGGGTCTTAAGCCGGCTGCCGTATCGGCCGCGTTGCCATAAATCTCTCTGGCTGAACGCGGCGGACACCCTGGGTGCGCCGGCCTGCGAGTCTGCTGCCTTGTTGCTTCCGCTTTCGCTTCTGCATTCACCTCATAGCGCAGGCAACCGGCGTTATGAGAAGCCATTCTTGCCGCTTTTTTGTCCATATGGACGAATAAAGTAAGACAGAGATCGACTTAGCCAAAGATTATAGCACGCGACTATTGCACGACTCAACCTGCCCGGTAGTCCTGTTCACGGCCGCGGGGTTGCACCCGCGCGGGCACCGCCCGCCTCGAACGAGCCCGCCGGGGAGCCAGTGAAACGCGCCGGCCCCGTCGCAAAAGGCTGCGGCAGCCGGAATATGGTGCGATAATCCTGCAATAAATCGCATTTCAGGCCCGACTCATGGCTATTACGCTCAAAAACGAACACGATATCGCGCAGATGCGCGTCGCCTGCAAACTGGCAAGCGAAGTGCTCGACTACATCACCCCGTTCGTCACGGCCGGCGTCACGACCGGTGAACTCGACCGTCTGTGCCACGAATACATGCTGAAGGAACAGGGCACAGTCCCGGCGCCGCTGAATTATCAGCCGCCCGGCTACCCGCCCTATCCGAAAGCCACCTGCATTTCAGTCAACGACGTGATCTGCCACGGCATTCCCGGCGACAAAACGCTGAAGAACGGCGACGCGCTGAACATCGACGTCACCGTGATCAAGGAAGGCTATTTCGGCGACACCAGCCGTATGTTCATCGTCGGTGAAGGCTCGATCCTGGCCAAGCGCCTCGTCCAGACTACTTTCGAATGCATGTGGCTCGGCATCGACCAGGTGCGCCCGGGCGCGCATCTCGGCGACATCGGCTACGCGATCCAGAAACATGCGGAAGGCCAGGGCTACAGCGTGGTACGCGAATACTGCGGCCACGGCATCGGCACGGTATTCCACGAAGACCCGCAGATCCTGCACTACGGCCGCCCCGGCACCGGGCTCGAATTGCAGACCGGCATGATCTTCACGATCGAGCCGATGATCAACGCCGGCCGCCGCGACATTCGCACCATGCCGGACCAGTGGACCGTCAAGACCAAGGACCGCAGCCTGTCGGCGCAGTGGGAACATACCATCCTCGTCACCGAAACCGGCTACGACGTGCTGACCGTATCCGCCGGCACGCCCGCGCGTCCGCCGGTCGTCGCGGCCACGGCCTGACCGACTTCCGACCTCACCGCCTCCCTGCCAATGAGTAGTGTTCCAGCCGTCGCCCAATCCCCTGCCACGTCGCTCAAGGCGGAGTACAAAGTGGCCAAAGCCCAACTGCTGGAACGCTTCAAGACGGCCACCAACGTCGACGCGTTGATGGCGTCGTTGGCGCGCGCCACGGACGACTCCCTGCGCGCCGCCTGGAACACCTGTGAGTTGCCGCCCGAACTGGCGCTGGTAGCGGTAGGCGGCTACGGGCGCGGCGAACTGGCGCCGCATTCCGACATCGACATTCTGGTCCTGCTGCCCGACGCGCCGATCGAGCATCTCGAAGCGCGCATCGAACGCTTTATCAGCCTCGCCTGGGATTTGGGGCTGGAGCTCGGCAGCAGCGTGCGCAGCGTGTCGCAATGTCTCGAAGAAGCCGCCAACGACGTCACCGTGCGCACCTCGCTGCTCGAGGCACGGCGCATTACCGGCAGCGCCACGCTATTCGACGACTTCGCGAAGCGTTACCGCGAAGCGCTCGACCCGAAGGCCTTCTTCCAGGCCAAAGTGCTGGAAATGCGTCAGCGTCACGCCAAATTCCAGGACACGCCCTACTCGCTCGAACCCAATATCAAGGAGAGCCCGGGCGGCCTGCGCGACCTGCAACTGATCCTGTGGATCACCCAGGCGGCCGGTTTCGGCAGCAGCTGGCGCGAACTCGAGGCGCGCGGCCTGATCACCGAGCGCGAGGCGCGCGAACTGCGCCGTAACGAGAGTTTCCTGAAAGCGCTGCGCGCCCGGCTGCACGTGATCGCCGGCCGTCGTCAGGACATCATGGTGTTCGACCTGCAAACGGCGGTGGCCGAGAGCTTCGGCTATAAGCCGACCGCCACCAAGCGTGCGAGCGAACAGCTCATGCGCCGCTATTACTGGTCGGCCAAGGCTGTCACGCAGCTCGCCACGATCCTGATCCAGAACATCGAAGCGCAGCTCTTCCCCAGCACGAGCGGCATCACGCGCGTGCTGTCGGATCGCTTCGTCGAAAAGCAGGGCATGCTGGAAATCGCCAGCGACGACGTGTTCCAGCGCGAGCCGAACGCGATCCTCGAGGCCTTCCTGCTGTACGAGCAGACGCCCGGCGTGAAAGGCCTGTCGGCGCGCACGCTGCGCGCGATCTACAACGCCCGCGACGTGATGGACCAGCACTGGCGGCGCGACCCGGAAAACGGTCGCCTCTTCATGGACATCCTGAAGGAGCCGGCCGGCATCACCCACGCGCTGCGTCTGATGAACCAGACCAGCGTGCTGGGGCGCTATCTGCTGAACTTCCGGCGCATCGTCGGACAAATGCAGCACGATCTGTATCACGTCTACACCGTCGACCAGCACATCCTCATGGTGCTGCGCAATCTGCGCCGCTTCGCGGTGGCCGAACACGCGCACGAATATCCGTTTTGCAGCCAGTTGATCGCCAACTTCGACCGGCCGTGGGTGCTGTACGTGGCGGCGCTGTTTCACGATATCGCCAAAGGCCGCGGCGGCGACCATTCCACGCTCGGCATGGCCGACGCGCGGCGCTTCTGCCGCAATCACGGCATCACGGGCGAGGACGGCGAACTGGTGGTGTGGCTGGTCCAGCAACATCTGACCATGAGCCAGGTCGCGCAAAAGCAGGACACGAGCGACCCGGAAGTCATCAAGCGCTTTGCCGAACTGGTCGGTACCGAGCGCCGCCTCACGGCGCTCTATCTGCTGACCGTGGCCGACATTCGCGGCACCAGCCCGAAAGTCTGGAACACGTGGAAAGGCAAGCTGCTGGAAGACCTGTACCGCGCCACGCTCGCCGTGCTCGGCGGCGCGCGGCCGGATGCGCATTCGGAGCTGAAGTCGCGTCAGGAAGAAGCGCTTGCGCTGCTGCGCCTCGAAACCGTGCCGGAAGGCGCGCAAAAGGCGCTGTGGGACAAGCTCGACATCGGCTATTTCCTGCGGCACGACGCGGCGGATATCGCGTGGCAAACGCGTGTCTTGTACCGCCACGTGGAAACGCCGACGCCGATCGTGCGGGCCCGTCCGTCGCCGATCGGCGAGGCGCTTCAGGTGCTGGTGTACGTGAAGGATCAGCCGGATCTGTTCGCCGGCATTTGCGCGTATTTCGACCGCAATGGCCTGTCGGTGCTCGATGCGCGGGTCAGCACGACCCGTCACGGGTACGCGCTCGATAATTTCCTCGTCGCGCATACCGAAGAAGACGTGCATTATCGCGATATTGCCAATCTGGTCGAACAGGAACTGACCGCCCGCCTCACCGGTGACGGCACCCTGCTTCCGGGACCGTCGAAAGGCCGTTTGTCGCGGCTGTCGCGGACCTTCCCTGTTACCCCGCGCGTCGATCTTCGGGCCGACGAGCGCGGCCAATATTACATCCTGTCCGTGTCGGCGAACGACCGGCCAGGCCTTCTTTATTCGATCGCGCGTGTGCTGGCCGAGCATCGGGTCGGCGTCGCTTCGGCGCGGATCAATACGCTCGGCGAACGCGTCGAAGACGTGTTCCTGCTGGATGGACACGGTCTGTCGGACAACCGCCTGCAAATTCAGGTCGAGACCGAACTGCTGCGCGCGATCGCAGTGTGAGATTTCATGCGAGTCAAATTAACAGCCAAGCACCCGCGGCCGGCTTCGTCCGAACGCGCCCCTGTCCGTACCGGCAGCACGTCGGCGCGTAAGCCGACGCGCCCGGCGGGCCCCAGGCCGGCGACGCCGGGATCGAGCGGGGCGCGGGGTGAAGGCGCTGGCGCGGCGGGCGGCGGCAAGCGACCGGCTGGCGCCGGCAAACCGGCTGGTTCTGGCGCACGTACTGCGCGTCCTGCAAGGGCTGAAGGATCGTTTTCGCGCGAGCGGGACGCTGGCGGCGCGCATCGCGCGGCGTCCGATCGGCCGCCGCGTCGCGAGGGCGCGGGTGGTGCGCCGCGCCGCTTTGAAGGTGGCGGTGATCGTGCGCCGCGTCGGGATGACGGTGAGCGCACGCCGCGTCGATTTGAAGGTGGTGGTGATCGTAGCGAACGCGCGCCGCGTAAGGCCGAGGGTGAACGGGGTCCGCGCCGGTTTGAAGGCAGTGGCGACCGCGCCCCGCGTCGGGACGCTGGAGAACGCGCACCGCGTCGATTTGAAGGTGGCGCGGATCGTAGCGAACGCGCGCCGCGTAAGGCTGACGGCGAGCGTAGCCAAGGCGCGCCGCGTCGTTTTGAGGGAAGTGCGGACCGTACGGGTAGCGCGCCGCGCCGTTTTGAAGGCGCAGGCGATCGCGTTGAACGGGCTCCGCGCCGCTTCGAAGGTGGCGGTGAGCGCGGCGAACGGGCTCCTCGTCGGTTCGAGGGCGGTGGTGACCGCGCCGATCGCGCGCCACGCCGGTTTGAAGGTGCGGCCGATCGAGGTGAACGTGCGCCGCGTCGCTTTGAAGGCGGTGCCGACCGCGGTGACCGCGCGCCGCATCGTGAAGCCGGTGCCCGAACGGAAGGTGCGCCCCGCCGTTTCGAAGGCAGCACGGATCGCAGCGAACGCGCTCCGCGCAGCTTTGGTGATCGCGCCCCGCGCCGCGACGACGGCGAACGCCGTCCGTTCAGCGGTGCTCGTCCAGGCGCAAGCCGTCCGTCGGAAGGCGGTCCGCGTGGCGAGCGACCGGAGCGCCGTGAACGCGACGCATCTGATCGACCGCGCTTCGGCAGCGACCGTGGCGCTCCGCAAGAGCGCCGCGCCGGCGAGCGTGGGCCGCGCAGCGACAGCGCGCCGCGCCGTTTCGAAGGCGAGCGCGGTGCGTCCGAACGTGGCGAACGCAGCTTCGCGAAACCCATCAAAACCGGCTACGGCGACCGCGGCCGGGCAGACCGTCCGGCACGCGCTCCGCGCGACGACCGCGGCGAACGCGCCCCGGCCAAACACGAATTCGGCGACCGTCCGGCCCGCGGCGCTGAGCGCACCGAGCGCACCGACCGTGGCGAACGCCCGGCCCGCAGCTTCGACAAGACGCTGCCGGCCGCCGGCCGTCGCTTCGGCGACGAGCGCCCCGCGCGCGCCGACAAACCGCGCGGCCCGGCCCGAGCCGAACGCGGCAGCGAAACCGATGCCGCTCCGCGCACGCCGCGTCGCGACTACGAAGACGCGCCAGGCACGCTGCGCCTGTCCAAGCTGATGTCCGAACTCGGCCTGTGCTCGCGCCGCGAAGCCGACGAGTGGATCGAAAAAGGCTGGGTGCTGGTGGACGGCGAGCGCATCGACACGCTCGGCACGAAGGTTCGTCCGGACCAGCGCATCGAAATCGACCCCGCCGCCGAAGCCGCGCAAGCGAGCCAGGTGACGGTGCTGATCCACAAGACGGTGGGTTTCGTCTCGGGTCAGGCGGAAGACGGCTATCAGCCGGCCATCACGCTGGTCACGCCGGCGAATCGCTGGGAAGGCGATCGCTCGGACATCCGCTTCTCCGTGTCGCATTTGCGCCAGCTTGCGCCGGCCGGCCGTCTGGATATCGATTCGACGGGCTTGCTGGTGCTGACGCAAGACGGCCGCATCGCCAAGCAGCTGATCGGCGGCCATTCCGAGATCGACAAGGAGTATCTGGTGCGCGTGGCGTTTGGTGAGCACACCACCGACGTCGAAAGCCACTTCCCGCCGGAAAGTCTCGCGCTGCTGCGCCACGGCCTGTCGCTCGACGACGTGCCGCTGAAGCCCGCCCAAGTAAGCTGGCAGAACGGCGAGCAGTTGCGTTTCGTGCTGCGCGAAGGCAAGAAGCGGCAGATTCGCCGCATGTGCGAACTGGTCGGCCTCGAAGTGATCGGCCTGAAGCGCGTACGCATGGGCAGTGTGATGCTGGGCGCGCTGCCGCCGGGCCAATGGCGTTATCTGGCGCCGGACGAGTCGTTCTGAAGCCGGGCGTCTGAAGGCGCTCTGGCGCTTCCAACAAAAAACCCACGCATTTGCGTGGGTTTTTTGATTCCTACACCAAGCCGAAGCTGCAAAAGCGCGGCAACCGAAGCAGCGCAAGCCGCCTCAATCGTCGCTATTCGGATCCATATCCGGAAACAACACTTCGGTGAAGCCGAACTTCGCGAAATCGTTGATCCGCATCGGATACAGCTTGCCGATCAGGTGATCGCACTCATGCTGCACGACGCGCGCGTGAAAGCCCTCTGCGACGCGGTCGATCGGCTTGCCGTATTGATCGAAGCCGTGATACTTGATCATCGAAAACCGGCTCACCGCGCCGCGCAGACCCGGCACCGAGAGGCACCCCTCCCAGCCCTCTTCCATGTCCAGCGAGACCGGCGTGATGGTCGGGTTGATCAGCACCGTTTCCGGCACCGGCGGCGCGTCCGGATAGCGCTCGTTGTGCCCGAAGCCGAAGATCACCACCTGCAGATTGACGCCGATCTGCGGCGCGGCGAGGCCCGCGCCGTTTGCGTCGTGCATGGTCTCGAACATGTCTTTGACGAGTTCATGCAACTCGGGCGTGTCGAAGTGATCGACCGGATCGGCAATGCGCAAAAGGCGCGGGTCGCCCATCTTGAGAATTTCGCGGATCATAACTGCCCCTCCAGGAGCTTACGCATACCATCTTCGTCGAGTACGGGGACGCCGAGTTCCTCAGCCTTCGCCAACTTGCTGCCCGCGTCGGCTCCCGCCACCACATAGTCGGTTTTCTTCGATACGGAGCCGGCCACTTTCGCGCCGGCCGCTTCCAGCATTTCCTTCGCCTCTTCGCGCGCGAGGCTCGGCAAGGTGCCGGTCAGCACGACCGTCTTGCCGGCCAGCACGCCTTGCGGCGCTCTGGGCGCGGGCGGCCCTTCCGGCCACGTGACCTTGCCCGGCGCGCGCAACTGCTCGATCACCGTGCGGTTGTGTTCCTCGGCGAAGAACTGATGAATCGACTCGGCGACCACCGGCCCCACGTCGTTGACCTCCAGCAAGGCTTCGACCGAAGCGTCCATGATCGGATCCAGCGAGCCGAAGTGCTTGGCCAGATCCTTCGCCGTCGATTCGCCCACATGCCGAATGCCGAGCGCGTAGATGAAGCGCGCCAACGTGGTGTGCTTGCCCTTCTCGAGCGAGTCGAGCAGATTCTGCGCGGACTTTTCGGCAAAGCGATCGAGTTCGGCGAGCGTCGCAAAACCGAGGTTGAACAGATCGGCAGGCGTGCGCACCAGATTCTGCTCGACCAGTTGGTCGATGATCTTTTCGCCGAGACCATCGATGTCCAGCGCGCGCCGCTGTGCGAAATGCCATAGCGCCTGTTTGCGCTGCGCGGGACAGAACAGCCCACCGGTACAACGAGCGATCGCCTCGTCCGGCAGCCGCTCGATACTCGAGCCGCACACGGGACATTGCGTCGGCATCACGAATTCGCGGGCGTCGGAAGGACGCCGGTCGAGCAGCGCGCTCACCACTTCGGGAATCACGTCGCCGGCGCGCCGCACGATCACCGTGTCGCCGATGCGGATATCCTTGCGGCGCACTTCGTCTTCGTTGTGCAGCGTGGCGTTCGTGACCGTCGCGCCGCCGACGAACACCGGCTCCAGCCGCGCCACCGGCGTAATCGCGCCGGTCCGGCCGACCTGCACGTCGATCGCGACCAGTTTGGTCAACGCTTCCTGCGCCGGGAATTTATGCGCCAGCGCAAAGCGCGGAGCGCGCGACACGAAGCCGAGCGCGTCCTGCTCATCGCGCCGGTTGACCTTGTAGACCACGCCGTCGATGTCGTACGGCAGGTTCTCGCGCTTTTCGCCAACGCTGTGAAAGAAGCCCAGCAAACCCTGCGCGCCCTGCACCACCGCCCGTTCGCCGTTCACCGGCAAGCCGAGTTCCTTGTACCAGTCGAGCAGTTCGCTGTGCGTGGCCGGCATCTCCATGCCTTCGAGCACGCCGATTCCGTAAGCGAAAAACGACAGCGGCCGGTGCGCGGTGATCTTCGAATCGAGCTGCCGCAAACTGCCCGCCGCGGCGTTGCGCGGATTGGCGAATTCGCGCTGTTCCGCGGCCCGCTGGCGTTCGTTCAGACGCTCGAAATCGCGCTTGAACATCAGCACTTCGCCGCGCACGTCGAGCACGTGCGGGACGCGTTTGCCCTTGAGCTTGAGTGGAATGGAGCGGATCGTGCGGACGTTTTCGGTGACGTTCTCGCCGGTCGTGCCATCGCCGCGCGTGGAGGCTTGCACGAACGCGCCGTCGACGTAACGCAGCGAGATGGCGAGGCCATCGAATTTCAGCTCGGCCGCGTAGTCGACCGGCACCGGCGGCTCGCTTGCGTTCTTGCCGAGCGCGTCGCCGACGCGCTTGTCGAATGCGACGATGTCTTCATCGGCGAAACCGTTGTTCAGCGACAGCATGGGCTGGTCGTGCACGACCGGCTCGAAGCCGCTCGCCGCCTCGCCGCCCACGCGCTGGGTGGGCGAATCCGGCACGATCAGGTCCGGATGCTCCGTCTCGATACTCTCCAACTCTTTGAACAGCTTGTCGTATTCCGCGTCAGGCAGGTCCGGCTGGTCGAGCACGTAGTACGCGTAGTTGGCGCGTTCGAGTTCCGCGCGCAGCCACGCGGCACGCTCTGCCGGGGCGTTGGTTGCGGGATGTGAGGCGGAGGTTCGGGCCATGCTGTCGGAAGGTTCGTCAGTGAAGTTCAGACATTGGATTATCGCAGGAAGCGTGCCCCTTTACATCGGCCGAATGGCCAGTTTCGACGCGTTGCGCGTCCGGTCGACCGGCTCGCATCAAGGCGCTGCCTGAAACGACAACGGCCGCACATCGTGCGGCCGTCGGAGACACCGGTAAAACGTAAAAAAATTTACTGGCTGAACAAACGCCGCGTGGCCGGCGAGCCGGCCGGGATGCCCGCCTGTTCGAGCTTCGCGTAGAGCGTCATCAACTGCTTTTCGATGGCGAGCAAGGCGGTTTCCGGCAGCGGACGGCGGCCGTCGTCGACCACCCGCCCGCCGATGCGCTCGGCCAACGATTTCGCGTAGTCGCACATCAGGCGGAACGGCAGGATGTCTTCATCGGCCACCGGCACGTCGAGCACCAGTGTGATCATCTGACCGCCCTTATAGGTCAGGTCGTCGCGCAGGAAGTTGGTGTCGCCGAATTGCAGCATGAACACCGGGCTCTGCTTCGCGTCGAGCTTGACGAAACGCGTGCCGTCGCGCGACAGCAGCAGGCCGTCTTGCGATGCGACCGCCTGCACGTAGTTGGCGGACCACGGCGCGCCGTCGGAGAGCACGTTGATCGACAACTGCGCGTCGCACTGTGCGGCGAAACCGTCGAGCTCGCGCGCCATGGCCACCGTTTCGAGCATGTCGGGGAATTCCGGCGATGCATCCAGCGCGTCGGCAAACTGCTGCACGCCGGTCACGAACTCGGAAAACTCCAGCTCGTTAAGGGCGCCGCTGCGATTGGCCAGTTGCGCGGCCGCGCGCAGCTCTTCATAGCGCGCGCCGTTTTGCAGCAACTCCCACGCGCCGCCTTCGAGCTTGCCCTCGATATGCACCGGCTTGCTGCCCGCGCGGCGCAGGCGCTGCGCAAGCGGAATCACCTTGTCGCCCGCGACCGGCCCGTTCAAACGGATCGGCACGATACAGTCGATGCGGCGATCGACGATAGCCGGCGGCGCCGACGAAATCGTCGTGGCAGCGGGCAGAATCGGTTCGACCGGCTCGCCGGCCTGGCGGGCGGCTTGCGCCGCCTTACCGGCCCCGGCGGTCTCGCCACTTTCGGCTTCAGCCACGCCCTCGGCTTCCGGATAGCCGTTCGGCGTGGTCGTCTCGGCCTGGATATCGGCCGGCGTGTCGAGTGGCGCCGTTCCGGCCGCCTGGCCGCCGAACGTCGGTTCGACGCGCGCCGCCGCGGTTTGCTCCGCCGCTTCGGCGCCCACCACCGGCTCGCGGCGCGTGGTCGGCCGGGCCGGTTCGATGAACGGGCTCTGCTCCTCCTGATCGTCCCGCGCGAGGTTTTCGGCAGTATCGGCCGGCATCGGCCGCGGCATCTTGCGGCGCACCTTCGCGCTCTGCCACGCGTTGTACACGACCACGCCTCCGACCACCACGGCACCCGCGCCGATCAAACCGAGTGTCAACTCGTCCATGCATGCTCCATCAGCAATTCTTTTATCTGCGCGGCTCTGCGCCCGCTCCACGTATCGCGCGGCCACCGGCCGCTGCGCTGAACGCACCCGCGAAGGCTTGGTTTAAACGATATTCTGGGCGAAACCGGCAGCCGTTTCCATGTCGACAGCAACGATCCGCGACACGCCCTGCTCCTGCATGGTCACGCCGATCAACTGCTGCGCCATTTCCATCGCGATCTTGTTGTGCGAGATGAACAGGAACTGGGTTTTGTCCGACATCGCCCGCACGAGGTTCGCGAAACGTTCCGTGTTGGCGTCGTCGAGCGGCGCGTCCACTTCGTCCAGCAGACAGAACGGCGCGGGATTCAACTGGAACATCGCGAACACCAGCGCGGTCGCGGTCAGCGCTTTTTCGCCGCCCGACAGCAGGTGGATCGTCGAATTCTTCTTGCCCGGCGGCTGCGCCATCACCTGCACGCCGGCGTCGAGAATTTCGTCGCCGGTCATGATCAGCTTCGCTTGCCCGCCGCCGAATAGGCGCGGGAACAGTTCGCCGAAATGCTGGTTCACCTGGTCGAAGGTGCCTTGCAGGAGCGTGCGCGTTTCCGCGTCGATCTTGCGGATCGCGTCTTCGAGCGTTTCGATTGCGCTGTTCAGATCGGTCGATTGCGCATCGAGGAACGACTTGCGCTCGGTCGCCGCCTTCAACTCGTCGAGCGCGGCCATGTTGACCGGGCCGAGCGCCGTGATGGCGTTGTTGATGCGCGTGACTTCGCCCTGCAGGTACGACGGCTTCATGTCCGGCGTGAGCTTGGCCTGCAACTCGGCCTCGTCGACACCCGCCGCGGCCAGTTGCTCGATGAACTGCTCGCCGTTCAAACGCGCCGCCTGTTCCTTCAACTGCAATTCGTTGATGCGGTCGCGCAAAGGTTGCAGCGCGCGTTCGGCCATGAGACGCGTCTCGTCGGCGGCACGCAGCTTGGCGGTCAAATCGTCCAGTTCGAGGCGCGCGGCGTGCAGCGCTTCTTCCTTGACGGCGCGAATATCCAGCGCGTCTTGCAGGCCGGTGTGCGCGGTCTGCTCGTTGATGGTTTCCAGCTCGGCGCGCGCATCTTCCAGCGACGCCGCGACGCGCTCGCTCTGTTCGTGCGCGACCTGAATGCTGCGCTTCAGTTCGTCGATGCGGTTCGCCATGTTGCGCGCGGCAAAGCGCGCGTCGGTGGCGGCGCGGTCGAGATCGCGCGCCTGGCCGCGAGCGGCGGTGAGTTGTTCGTCGAGTGCTTCGAAGGCCAGTTGATGATCTTCGAAACGCGCCTGCAATTCGGCGAGCTCACCATCATGACGCTCGAAGTTCGCTTCCGACTCCGCCCGCATGGCACGCTGCTCTTCGATCTGCGCGGTGATCTCTTCGAGTTCCTCGCGAATCTGCGTGCTGCGCTGGGTGTAACGCTCATGCGCCTGGGTGAGCTTGAGCACGTCCATTTGCAAGGCATGCACGCGCTGCGTGGCGCGCTCCGCCTGCTGACGCACATCGGTCAGCGCATGGGCGGCTTGCGTGTGAGCGGCTTCGGCGCGGATCGCGGCGGCCTTCGCTTCGTCGGCGAGCAAGGCTTGCGCACGAACCTGACGCGCCAGATTTTCGATTTCCTGCTGACGGGCCAGCATGCCGGCCTGCTCGGAGTCGGCGGCATACAGTTGCACGCCGACGCGCGTCACCACATGCCCCGCCTTGACGACGAACGAGCCGCCTTCCGGCAACTGCGAGCGCATGGCGAGCGCCTGCTGCAGATCGTCGGCGACGAACGAGAGGCCGAGCCAGTCGTTCAGAACCGCGCGGATGCCCGCGTCGTCGATTCGCACCAGCGACAGCAGCGGCCGCAATGCAGGCGGCGTCGCAGCCGGCTGGCCGGCTACCGGCGGCGCATAAAAGGCGAGCTTGGCGGGCGGCGCATCGGTCGCGAACGCCTTGACCCAGTCGAGGTTCGACACTTCCAGCGCGGCGAGCCGTTCGCGCAACACGGCCTCGATCGCGGCTTCCCAACCGGCTTCGACATGCAGCTTCTTCCACAGACGCGGCAGGCCGCCCAATTCGTGCTTCTCGAGCCACGGCTGGATCTTGCCTTCGGTCTGGACGTTTTCCTGCAACTGCTTGAGCGCGGCAAGGCGCGCGTCGAGCTGGTGAATCTGGGCGCTTTCCGTTTGCACGCGCTCCTGCGCGGCGCGGCGTTCGCCGTCGAGCCGCGGCAGCGTTTCCTGCGCGTCAGCCAAACGCGTTTGCGCGTCGTGCAGGATTTCCTCGTGCTCGGCGAGCTGCATGCGCAGGTCTTCGAGCTGCGCTTCGTCGGGGGCGTCGAGACCGCCCGCTTCCGATTTCAGGCGCTCGTGACGCGCCTGCAGTTGCTGCAATTGCTGATCGGCATTGCGCTGATGCGCGGCTTCGAGCTTGAGCGCCTGTTCGGTCTGCGCGATCCCGCCGCGCTCGGCGTTCAACTCCGTTTGCGCATCGCGCCAACGTGCTTCGAGCGCGGGCATCGCGTCGTGCTTGGCGGCGGCTTCGTCTTCGGCGAGCGCGGCTTTTTCCTCGGCGACGGCCAGTTGTTCCTCGGCGTCCGCGAGATCGTCTTGCGCTTTTTGCGCCTGCGACTGCCATTGCTCACGCTGCGCGTTCAGCGCGGCGATCTGCGCCTGCACGCGATTGCGCGATTCGACGATGAACTTGATCTCGGCTTCGAGCCGGCTGACTTCCGAATTCGCCTCGTAGAGCGCGCCTTGCGCTCCCTGCATCGCGTCGCTGGCGGAGTAATGCGCGACGCGCAGCGTTTCGAGTTGCGCTTCGACTTCGCGCAGCTTCGCGGTGTGCGCTTCGAGGTCGATCTGGGCCTGCTCGATCGCGCGTTGCTGGCGTTCCTGCTCGCCGCCGGCTTCGTTCTTGCGCAACAGCCACAGAAGACGCTGCTTCTCTTCGCCGTCGGCCTGCAGTTCTTTGTAGCGCGTGGCGACCACGGCCTGCGCTTCCAGCTTCTCGAGGTTCGCGCCCAGTTCTCGGACGATGTCCTCGACCCGCGTCAGATTTTCGCGCGTGTCGTGCAGACGGTTCTCGGTTTCGCGGCGGCGTTCCTTGTACTTCGACACGCCCGCGGCTTCTTCGAGGAACACGCGTAACTCTTCCGGCTTCGCCTCGATCAGGCGCGCGATCATGCCCTGCCCGATGATCGCGTAAGCACGCGGCCCGAGGCCGGTGCCGAGGAAGATGTCCTGAATGTCGCGGCGGCGCGCCGGCAGATTGTTGATGTAGTAGCTCGAGGTGCCGTCACGCGTGAGCACGCGCTTCACGGCGATTTCGGCATACTGCCCCCACTGCCCGGCGGCACGGCCGTCGGCGTTGTCGAACACCAGTTCGACGCTGGCGCGGCTACCGGGCTTCCGCGCGGTCGAGCCATTGAAGATCACGTCCTGCATCGACTCGCCGCGCAGCTCGGAGGCGCGCGATTCGCCGAGCACCCAGCGCACGGCGTCGATGATGTTGGACTTGCCGCACCCATTCGGTCCGACCACGCCGACTAGCTGGCCCGGGACCTGGAAATGCGTAGGATCGACGAATGACTTGAAGCCAGCGAGTTTGATCGAGGTCAGACGCACGGCGATTTCGCTGTTTGAAAAGGGAAAAAATAAGTGGCTCGTGAAGGCCGCGCCAGCCGTTCGCCAACAGAGCGATACGGCCCGCGAACCCTCGGGCCTCGGATGCCGGCTTCACGCGGTGAGGCATGTGCCGGCTAATGAGGGGCAATCATACCATCGCGCGTGAGCGGTTTTTGCCGTCCTTACGGTCGTCGAGTCCGGCATCGCGTCCGTCAGCGAGACTCTCCTCCTGAATGGCCGGATCGGGCGGCATGGTCTTGGTCCGATGCACCCAACTCGACAGCGCCGAAGCCAGCACGATGCACACGCCGCCCGCCCATTCGCGCGGACCGGGCGTCTCGCCGGCGAAGAGCCACGCGGACAGCGCCGTGACCACGATCTCGAACAGCATGATGATCGACGCCCGGTTGGCCGGCACGCGCGCGAGGCCGTACTGCACCAGCATATTGTTCGACGCCAGCAGAAACCCGAGGCCGAGCACCAGCCAGGCGGCCGTGCCGAGATGCGCGCCGGTGGGCGGCGTGGGCATCGCCTCGAACAGCGAGGCACAGGCACTGAACAGCGCCGCGCCGCCAAAGATCGTCGCGGTGCGCATTTCCGGCTTCATGTCCGGCAACACGCGGCTCGTCTTGAGAATCAGCACGTTGCTCATGGCGAAGCCCATGCCGCCCGCAAGGCCTGCCCATTCGGCGAGATTGCCGGGCACGGGAATGCCTAGTTGCGGCGACCACAGCATGGTCATCGCGCCGGCCAGCGACAATGCTGCCAGACCCGCGCCAGCCCAAGTCAGCCGTTCGTGCAGGATGAAGTGCGCGAAGAGCGCGGTCCACGCGGGGGTGAGATAGAACAGCAGCAGCACGCGCATCACCTGGCCGTGAATCGAGCCCCACACGAAGCCGAGGTTGGTGATGCCCGCCGCCAGCGCGAGAGCCGGCAGCAGCCAGTGCCAGCGCACGGTCTTGAGCGCGCGATAGCGCACCAGCAGCACGAACAGGCAGCCGGCGCCGCTCGTCAGCGCGCTGGCTGCGGTGCCCGTCACACCGAGCGCCGCCAGCATGCGCAATGGATACCAAATCACGCCCCACACCGACGCGCCCAGCATGATCGCGAGCGTCGGCCAACCGTTGCGAAGCCAGTTGGTCATGGTGCGGGGCTCCTTGCGGAGGTTTTTGGGGCGTTTCTGTCGCGGACCGCGGTGCTCTTTGCGCAGGCGCTGGTGGCCTTCAGGCCGACGACCGCGACTTTCCTTGCATAGGCGCTAGTGGTGTTCCGGCCGCGCACTGCCGCTCTACTCGCAAAGGCGCTGCGGGCGTTCCGACCGAGGACCGCGGCGCTCCTGCGCCTGTTGTGTCCGGTTGTCTCCAAGACTGCTGCGTACATTGCTGCTCCTGCTTCTTTTTTGCGCGAACCGTCGGCGGTTCGCGTCGTTCCCGCTGCAGCGCATTGCCTGCGCCGCCTGGCGGGTTGCGCCGTTGCTCAACGGCGCGATGTCCTCTTACCTGTTCAACTGCTTAACCGTTCAACTTACCTTTTACGGCGCGGCCGTGAATCGCCTGTGCGTGCCGCCGGCGCCAAATCTGCCCGTGAACGGCTGCGCGAGGCTACGCCCGCCACGCCATGCGCACCACGCTATAATCATCCGCTTGCCGCTCTGCCGTGTGTTTCGCGCACCTTGTGCGCTTGACCGCCGGCGCGCGTGCCCCGCTTCTTTCCGCATCCGTCTGTGCCCCTCTTCGATCAGGCTCGATCCGCCCAGTGAATCCGCTACTCGACTCCCTTCAGCCCTACCCGTTCGAAAAGCTGCGCGCGCTTTTCGCGGAGCTCACGCCGACCGCCGGCCTCGCGCATATCAGCTTCGGCATCGGCGAGCCGAAACACCCTACGCCCGCGCTGATCCGCGACGCGGTGGTGGCCTCGCTCGGCGGTTTGTCCTCGTATCCGGCCACGATCGGGTCGCCGGCGCTGCGCGAGTCGATCGCAAAGTGGGTCACGCGGCGCTACAACCTGCCGCCGGTCGATCCGGCCACCCAGGTGCTGCCGGTGTCGGGTTCGCGCGAGGCGCTGTTCGCGCTCGCCCAGACCGTGCTCGATCCGAAAAAGAATGCTGACAGCGAGCCTGCGATCGTACTCTGTCCGAACCCGTTCTACCAAATCTACGAAGGCGCGGCGATTCTGGCCGGCGCGCAGCCGTACTTCGTGAATAGCGCCCCGGCGCGCAACTTCGCCTGCGACTACTCGGCGGTGCCGGCCGACATCTGGGCGCGCACGCAACTGCTCTACGTCTGCTCGCCCGGCAATCCGACCGGTGCGGTGCTCACGCTCGACGACTGGCGCGAACTGTTCGCGCTGTCGGACCGCTACGGCTTCGTGATCGCCTCGGACGAGTGCTACTCCGAAATCTATTTCGACGAAGCCAACCCGCCGCTCGGCGGCCTGGAAGCGGCCCACCGGCTCGGCCGCGGTTTCGAGCGGCTCGTCATGCTGTCGAGCCTGTCCAAACGCTCGAACGTGCCGGGCATGCGCTCGGGCTTCGTCGCGGGCGATGCGGCGATTCTCAAGGACTTCCTGCTATACCGGACATACCACGGCGCGGCCTTGTCGACAGTGTTCCAGAGTGCCAGCATCGTGGCCTGGAATGACGAGACGCACGTGCGCGAGAACCGCGCGAAGTACGTGCGGAAGTTTTCCACCGTGACGCCGATGCTCGCCGAGGTGCTCGACGTGCGCCTGCCGGACGCCGCGTTCTACCTGTGGGTGGATGTCTCGCGCACGGGCCTCACGGACACCGAGTTCGCCCAGCGCCTCTACGCCGACTATAATGTGACGGTTCTGCCGGGCTCGTTCCTCGCGCGCACTGCGCACGGTGTGAACCCCGGCCGCAATTTCGTGCGCATGGCGCTCGTCGCCGACGTCGACGAATGCACGCAGGGCGCGCAGCGGATCGTCGATTTTTGCCGCGCGCTGGCGGGTTGAGTTTTCACTTTGCGACCCCGCGCACCGCATCCCTTCTTCAGACTTCAACTCTTCGATAAAGCACGCATATGTCGCAACAACTTCAGCAGATCATTGACACCGCCTGGGAAAACCGCGCCGAACTGTCGCCGAAGGCCGCTCCGGCCGACGTGCGCGAAGCCGTCGCCCACGCCATCGAGCAACTGGACAAGGGCGCGCTGCGCGTCGCGGAAAAGAAGGACGGCGACTGGGTCGTCAATCAGTGGCTGAAGAAAGCCGTGCTGCTGTCGTTCCGCCTGGAAGACAACGCGCCGATGCCGGCCGGTGGCTACTCGCAGTTCTACGACAAGGTGCCGTCGAAGTTCGCCAACTACACCGCTGAAGACTTCGCCGCCGGCGGCTTCCGCGTGGTGCCGCCCGCGATCGCGCGCCGCGGCTCGTTCATCGCGAAGAACGTCGTGCTGATGCCGTCGTACACGAACATCGGCGCGTACGTGGACGAAGGCACGATGGTCGACACGTGGGCCACCGTCGGTTCGTGCGCGCAGATCGGCAAGAACGTGCACCTGTCGGGTGGCGTGGGCATCGGCGGCGTGCTCGAGCCGCTGCAGGCGAACCCGGTGATCATCGAAGACAACTGCTTTATCGGAGCGCGTTCGGAAGTGGTGGAAGGCGTGATCGTCGAAGAAAACTCGGTGATCTCGATGGGCGTGTACCTCGGCCAGAGCACCAAGATTTACGACCGCGAAACCGGCGAAGTCACGTATGGCCGCATTCCGGCGGGCTCGGTGGTGGTGGCGGGCAACCTGCCGTCGAAAGACGGCTCGCACAGCCTCTACTGCGCCGTGATCGTCAAGAAGGTCGACGCCAAGACGCGCGCGAAGGTCGGCTTGAACGAGCTGCTGCGAGGCGACTGATGGCGCGCGGCACGAAAACCGTCGTCTACGGCATCCCGAACTGCGATACCGTGAAGAAAGCCCGCGTGTGGCTTGAAGAGCACGGCGTCGAGTTCGAGTTCCACGACTTCAAGAAACACGGCGTGACCGAACCGCTCGTGCAGGACTGGCTGAAAGACGTGAAGCTCGACGCCTTGCTGAACCGGCGCGGCACCACGTGGCGCGCCCTGTCCGACGACATGAAGGCGGCCGCGGACACGCAGTCGGGCGCGATCGCGTTGATGATCCACAAGCCGTCGGTAATCAAGCGGCCTGTGCTGGTGGTCAACGGGCGCGTCAAGTCGCTCGGCTTTTCGGCGGACGACTACACAGCGCTGTTCGCGTGAGCCTGCGCGGCCTGGCCTGAAGCGTGATTTCGCGCAACTGAGCGCAACACGTAGTCGCGGTACGTAGTAAAACGCGGCCTCGGCCGCGTGGCTCAAAAGCTGTTGCCGGCTGCGGTGTTCAACCGCCAGCCGGCATTTTTTCATTTCAAAGTGGCTGTATCGAATCCATGTCCGGCACCCTCGCCCTTACCGAACAACTGATCGCGCGTGCGTCCGTCACGCCCGACGACCAGCATTGCCAGCGCCTCCTGATCGAGCGCCTGTCCGCGCTCGGCTTCGAGCACGAGACCATCGAATCGAACGGCGTGACCAACCTGTGGGCCGTTAAACGCGGCGTCGACGGCACCGCGGGCAAGCTGCTCGCGTTCGCCGGCCATACCGACGTGGTGCCGACCGGCCCGCTCGAACAATGGCACTCGGCGCCGTTCGAGCCGACCCGTCGCGACGGCAAGCTGTATGGCCGCGGCGCGGCGGACATGAAAGCGTCGATCGCGGGCTTCGTGGTGGCGAGCGAGGAGTTCGTCGCCGCGCACCCGGCGCACCGCGGCTCGATCGCCTTCCTGATCACGAGCGACGAAGAAGGCCCCGCCACCGACGGCACCGTCAAGGTCGTCGAGGCCCTGCAGGCGCGCGGCGAGCGCATGGACTACTGCGTCGTCGGCGAACCGACTTCGAGCGCGCAATTCGGCGATATGGTGAAGAACGGCCGGCGCGGTTCGATGTCGGGCAAGCTGATCGTCAAAGGCGTGCAAGGCCATATCGCCTATCCGCATCTGGCGAAGAATCCGGTGCATCTGCTCGCGCCCGCGCTGGCCGAACTGGTCGCCGAACGCTGGGACGACGGCAACGAATACTTCCCGCCCACCACGTGGCAGGTGTCGAACATTCATAGCGGCACCGGCGCGACCAACGTGATTCCGGGCCATGCGGACGTGATGTTCAACTTCCGCTTCTCGACGGCCAGCACGGTTGAAGGTCTGCAGGCCCGCGTGCACGCGATCCTCGACAAGCACGATCTGGACTACGATCTGCAATGGACCGTGAGCGGCTTGCCGTTCCTCACGCCGCGCGGCGATCTGTCGAACGCGCTCGCCAAGGCGATCAAGGACGAAACCGGTGTCACCACTGAACTGTCGACCACCGGCGGCACCTCGGACGGCCGCTTCATCGCGCGCATCTGCAAGCAGGTGATCGAATTCGGCCCGCTGAACGCCAGCATCCACAAGATCGACGAACATATCGAAGTCGCACACATCGAGCCGCTGAAGAACGTGTATCGCCGCGTGCTCGAACAACTGATTGCGTGACCCAAGGACTATTTGCGATGACGCTCCCGTTTTCCACCGTTCGCGACCTGCTGCGTTTCGCGGTCTCGCGCTTCAACCAGGCCGATCTGTCGTTCGGCCACGGCTCGGCCAATGCCTACGACGAAGCCGTCTATCTGGTCCTGCACACGCTGCATCTGCCGCTCGATCTGCTGGATCCGTTTCTGGACGCGCGTTTGACCGCGGCTGAAATCGACGCCGTGCTGAACGTGATCGAGCGCCGCGCCACCGAGCGCGTGCCGGCCGCCTACATCACGCAGGAAGCCTGGATGCACGGCTTCCGCTTCCACGTGGACGAGCGCGTGATCGTGCCGCGTTCGTTCATCGGCGAATTGCTGCAGGACGGTTTGCAGCCCTACGTGGAAGATCCCGAGCAGGTGAGCGCCGTGCTGGAGTTGTGCACCGGCTCCGGCTGCCTCGCGATTCTCGCCGCGCATGCGTTCCAGAACGCGGATATCGACGCGGTGGATCTGTCGGCGCCCGCGCTGGAAGTCGCCGCGCGCAACGTCACGGACTACAAGCTCGACGACCGCGTCGCGCTGTTCGAAGGCGATCTGTACGCGCCGCTCGCCGAGCGCCGCTACGACGTGATCATCAGCAACCCGCCGTACGTGAACGCGGCGTCGATGCAGGATCTGCCGGCCGAATACAAGCACGAGCCGGACATGGCGCTGGCGGGTGGCGTCGACGGCATGGACATCGTGCGGCGGATCATCGCCGAAGCGCGCAACTGGCTGACCGACGAAGGCGTGCTGGTCGTCGAGATCGGCAACGAGCGGGCGAACGTGGAAGCGGCGTTCGGCGGGCTCGATCTGGTCTGGCTGTCCACCAGTGCCGGCGACGATAACGTGTTCCTGATCCAGGCGGCCGATTTGCCGGTTTGAGGTTTTATCGCTTCTTCGGGATGCGGTGCGCATGGCGGGCTTGACCTGCTGTGCGCAGTGCGCCTGAGCAAAGCCGCTTTACCGGGCGCTCGCTTTGCGCCCAATCTCTGCGCGTCGCGCGTCCAAACGAAGCCGCTTTCACGAGCGCTCGCTTCGATCCCAAGTCTCGTCCAACATCCCACGCCCGACTCGCGCGCTTACGACCAGGCAAAAGCAAAAATGTTCTGCCCACGTCGACCACACCGCATTCGCGCACGCGCCCCCGAAGCTTGACTGCGGCTTGACCATTCCCCACCCTCAACGCACGCACGTTCGGTAAGATGGGCGCGGTCAGCTGCCCGGCGCCTATCGAGCCGGCCGAGGCAGCGCTTCGCCAACCCAACCCTGCCTATGCAATTCGACCTGCTTCACATCGGCACGCTGGTCGCCCTCTGCCACATTCTCGGCGTGGCCGCGGCATGCCACGCGATTCTCAACACGCGCACTTCGCAAGGTGCGATCGCGTGGGCCGTGTCGCTGGTCGCGATGCCTTATCTGACGCTGGTGCCGTATCTGTTCCTCGGCCGTAGCAAGTTTGCCGGCTACGCGGACGCACGCCGCGTCGAGAACGAACTGCTGCGCACGCGCGCGCATCCGCCGGAATGGGACACGCGCGCGTCGTCGGCGGGCCTGCCCACGCTGGAGCTCGGCGGCAGGCTCGTGCATTCGCTCACGCGCCTCGGCGGCATGCCGTTTCTGCCCGGCAACTCGGTACGCACGCTGGTGAACGGCGCGGCGACCTTCGAGGCCATCTTCGAAGCGATCGAGAACGCGCGCCGCTACGTGATCGTGCAGTTCTTCATCGTGCGCGACGACGCGCTCGGCGAGATGCTCAAAGACGCGCTGATCGCGAAAGCGCAACAAGGCGTGCGCGTCTATTTCCTGTACGACAGCATCGGCAGCTTCGATCTGCCACACCGCTATGTGGCGGCGCTGCGCGCCGGCGGCGTGGAGACGCATCCGTTCGCTACCAATCGCCGCTTCGTCAATCGTCTGCAACTGAACTTCCGCAATCACCGCAAGATCGTTTCGGTGGATGGCGAACGCGCGTTTGTCGGCGGACACAACGTGGGCGTGGAATATCTCGGCGGCAAGCCGCCGCTCTCGCCGTGGCGCGATACGCATATCGAGGTGCGCGGCCCGGCGGTCGCCAGCATCCAGTTCGTGTTCACGGAAGACTGGCACTGGGCCACGCAGCAGTTGCCCGAGTTCGACATGCCGCCCGCTCCGGTCGCCGACCCCGCGGCGGGCCAAGGCATGCACTGCCTCGTCGTGCCGAGCGGTCCGGCGGACAAGCAGGAGACCTGCTCGCTCTTTTTCGTCGAAGCGATCAACGCGGCGCGCGAGCGAGTCTGGATCACCTCGCCCTACCTGATCCCCGACGAGGCGGTATTCTCGGCCTTGCGGCTCGCGGCGCTGCGCGGTGTGGACGTGCGCATTCTGATTCCGAGCCGGCGCGATCACCTCGTGGTGTTCGCCGCCTCGAAACTGTACGCGTACGACTCACTACGCGCGGGAATCCGGATCTTCCGCTACCAGCCGGGCTTTCTGCATCAGAAGGTCGTGCTGATCGACAGCGCGGCCGCGGCGATCGGCAGCGCCAATCTCGACAACCGCTCGTTCCGGCTGAACTTCGAGATCATGGTGCTGACCGTGGATCGCGGCTTCGCCAAAGAGGTCGAAACGATGCTGCTGGCCGACTTCGCCGAATCGCGTGAAATCGACCGCAATGAATACCGCAAGGCCACCGCTTTGAAACGCGTGTTGATGCACGTGGCGCGTCTCTTTTCGCCGATCCTGTAGCGGCCGCCGGCTTACAGCAGCTTTTCGATATCTTCGGTAATCGCCTCGGGCTTCGTCAGCGGCGCATAGCGCTTCACCACGTTGCCGTCGCGGCCGATCAGGAACTTGGTGAAATTCCACTTGATCGCTTCCAGCCCCAGCAGGCCCGGCGCCTCGCCCGTCAGATAGCGGAACAGCGGATGCGCGTTCGCACCGTTCACGTCGACCTTGTCGAACATCGGAAAGGTCACGCCGTAGTTCTTTTCACAGAAACTGCCGATCTGCGCGGCGTCGCCCGGCTCCTGCTTGCCGAACTGGTTGCAGGGAAATCCGAGCACCGCGAGCCCGCGTGCCGCATAGGTGTCGTACAGCTTTTGCAAGCCCGCGTACTGCGGCGTGAACCCGCATTCGCTCGCCGTGTTGACGATCAGCAGAACCTTGCCGTCGTACTGCCCGAGGCTCACTTCCTCGCCGCCCAACGTACGTGCTGCAAACGAATAAATCGATGTCATGTGTTCCCCCCGTGAAAGCCGTCAGTCTATGCCAAAAGCTTCGCCGGTACAGTCGGCCGAATGGCCGATCCCGGTTGAGCGCCCGGTGTCGGGCCCGGCAGTCTAAAATAGCGGTTTTCTTCAGTCGGCCTTTTCGTGATCCGCTTTAACCAGTTCAGCCTCGCGCGCGGCACCAAGCCGCTCTTCGACAACACCACGTTCACCCTCAACCCCGGCGAAAAGGCCGGCCTGGTGGGGGCGAACGGCGCGGGCAAGTCGACGCTGTTCGCCGTGCTGCTTGGCGAGCTGCATGCTGACGGCGGCGATTTTTCGATCCCGCCGAACTGGCAGATCGCCCACGTCGCGCAGGAAACGCCTGCCGCGGACAAGACCGCCCTCGCCTACACGCTGGACGGCGACGCCGCTTTGCGCGCGATCGAAGCGGCGATTGCCGCCGCCTCCGCCGCGCACGACGGCGCGGCCGAAGGCGAAGCGCACGCCGCATTCGCCGACGCCGACGGCTACACCGCGCCCGCGCGCGCCGAAGCCCTGCTGCTCGGCCTCGGCTTCACGCTGGAACAGACGCGCGAGCCGGTCAGCAGCTTTTCTGGCGGCTGGCGCATGCGCCTGAACCTCGCGCAGGCGCTGATGTGCCGCTCCGATCTGCTGCTGCTCGACGAACCGACGAACCACCTGGATCTCGACGCGATCGTCTGGCTGGAAGACTGGCTGGCCCGTTATCCGGGCACACTGATCGTGATCTCGCACGACCGCGAATTCCTCGATTCGGTCTGCAACGTCACGCTGCATCTGGAACAGCAGCAGATCAAGCGCTACGGCGGCAACTACTCGCAATTCGAAGTGCTGCGCGCACAACAGATCGCGTTGCAGCAAAGCGCGTACGAAAAGCAGCAGCGCACGGTCGAGCATTTGCAGAGCTACATCAACCGCTTCAAGGCGCAGGCCACCAAGGCGCGCCAGGCGCAGAGCCGCGTCAAGGCGTTGGAAAAGATGGAGCTGATCGCGCCGGCGCACGCGTCCTCGCCGTTCACGTTCGAATTCCGCACGCCCGATTCCGCGCCGAATCCGATGATGGTGATGGAAGGCGTGCGCTGCGGCTATCGGAGCGAGAGCGACCCCGCCGTCGAGATTCCGATCGTCGATCACGTCATGCTGTCGATCCAGAACGGTCAGCGCATCGGGCTGCTCGGCGCCAACGGCCAAGGCAAATCCACGCTGATCAAGACGCTCGCCGGCACGCTCGAGGCGCTCGGCGGCCACGTGCGCGAAGGCAAAGGGCTGCGCATCGGCTACTTCGCGCAGCATCAGCTCGAAACGCTGCGCCCCGACGACACCCCGTTGCAGCACCTCGCGCGTCTCGCACCGGACACGCGCGAGCAGGAATTGCGCGACTTCCTCGGCAGCTTCAATTTTTCCGGCGAGATGGCGACCTCGAAGATCGCGCCCTTCTCTGGCGGTGAAAAAGCCCGCCTCGCGCTCGCGCTGATCATCTGGCAAAAGCCGAATCTGCTGCTGCTCGACGAACCGACCAATCACCTGGATCTCGAAACGCGTCACGCGCTGACCATGGCGCTCGCGCAGTTCGAAGGCACGCTGATTCTGGTGTCGCACGACCGGCACTTGCTGCGCGCCACCACGGATCAATTCATGCTGGTCGCGAAACATCGCCTGCAGGAATTCGACGGTGACCTCGACGACTATCGGGACTGGCTGCTTCAACATGCGGCCGAGCAACGCGCAGCGCTCAAAGCGAACGCGGCATCGAGCGGCGGCAATGGCGGCGACAGCGGCGTGGACAACGGCGTGAACCGCAAGGAACAGCGGCGCCTCGAGGCGGAAACGCGTCAAAAGCTCGCGCACCTGAAAAAACCGCTGCAAAGCCGGATCACGAAGATCGAAAAGGAAATGGACGCGCTCAACGCGGAGAAGGCGACGCTCGATGCTTTTGTCGTCGATCCGGCGAGTTACGAGCCCGAGCAGAAAAGCAAACTGACGGAGGCGATCCGCCGTCAGGCAGATGTGAACGCGCGCCTCGAAACGCTCGAAGCCGAATGGCTCGAGACTCATGAGGAACTCGAACAAATCGGCTAGCGGCACGCAGTTTCAGGTCCGCGCCGGCATCGACGGGAGGTTGGCTTTGTCATCCGCGACATCATCCGTCTCAACGCCTGATTCATCGGCCACGGTTTCGGCCGCCGCGTCGGCTGTCTCCGCGCCGCCCGCGCTGCAAGGGCTGCGTGTGCTCGACCTGACGCGCCTGCTGCCGGGACCGGTCGCCGCCCTGCGCCTTGCCGAACTGGGCGCCGACGTGCTGAAGATCGAAGCGCCCGGCGCCGGCGATCCCACCCGCACGATGATGCAGTCGTCGAGCGATCGCGTGGCCGGGCGGCCCGGCGCGTTTTACCGGCTGGTGAATCGCGGCAAGCGCGAAACGCGCCTCGACCTCAAATCCGAAGCGGGACGCAACGTGCTGTGCGCGCTCGCGGCGGAAGCGGACGTGCTGATCGAGAGTTTCCGGCCAGGCGTGATGGAGCGGCTGGGCCTCGGCTACGAAACGCTGCGCACGCTCAATCCGCGGCTGGTGTTCTGCGCGATCAGCGGATACGGCGCGAGCGGCCCGTTCGTCGACCATGCCGGACACGATCTGAACTACATCGGCTACGCGGGCGTGCTCGATCAACTGGCGGGCCGTGACGGCGCGCCGATCCTGCCGAATTTCCAGATTGCCGACCTGCTCGGCGGCGCCTTGAGTGCGGTCACGCAGATTCTCGCGGCGCTATGGCATGTGTCGCGCGGCGGCGAAGGCCGCTTCGTCGATGTCTCCATGACGCATGCCACCTACGCGCACAACGTCGTGGCGCAGGTCGCGCTCGCTAACGAAGGCGCGGCGCCTGCCGTCGGCGCCGGTCTGCTGAACGGCGGTGTGCCTTGCTACAACCTGTACCGCACGCTCGATAACCGCTGGCTCGCGGTCGGCGCGCTCGAACTGAAATTCTGGGAAACGCTCTGCATGGCGCTCGACCGGCCCGAATGGGCCACGCGCCACTGGAGTCTCGGCCAGGCGATCGGCGGTCCGGACGCCACCGCGCTCACTCAGGAACTAGCCGACGTGATCGGCAAGCGTCCGTTGGAAGAATGGGTTTTGCTGCTGGAGTCGCTCGACTGCTGTGTCTCGCCGGTGCTCACGGCTGCCGAAGCCGCGCGGCATCCGCTGTTCAATCCGCAGGCTTACGATGCGGCGAGCGCGAGCGGTGAAAACGATGAAGAGAGCCTGATCAGGTAAGGCGCAGGAGAAGCAGCGCCTTGGCGGGGCCCAGCCGGCCGGCGGTGAAATGCCACCTGGTGCGCCACTTCTTAGCTCTGTGCGGCGAGAAAAGGCTCAGAAGCCACGAGGGCTAAAGGCGTAAGGAGCAAAGGCTAGCCGCGAGCCGCGAGCCGCGAGCCGCGAGCGCAGGAAAATAACCACGCGACACACTCCGGGCCAGCCCGCTCCGCCCGCACAAACCTCAGCGCCGCGCCGCAGTTTGCCGCGGCAACGTCTGACGCGGCGTCTTTTCGTCGTCGTACAGCACGTGCTTGCGGCCTTCCACATGACGATTGATCGTCGCGCGAACTTCGGCGGCCGTGGCGTCTTCGGCCACCACCCGCCGCGAAATCTGCCCTGCCGTGTCGATCCATTCGACGATCCGGCAAGCGCCGCCCCAAGGCTGGCGAATAGGCGCGGAGACGCGGCAGCCGCGCACCTGGATCGGCTGCTCGGCTACGGTTTCATATGACTGTTTCAAGGCGCGATCCTTTTTCGGGCATCAGAAGGGATGCATACCCTTGCAGCTTAGGAAAAAGGAATGTCGGGTAGGTTACAGCCAATATGGAGATATTTACCGGGCATTACGGAACGTCGGGCGCCCCAGGACGCCCGAACCCCCGTCTATTCGAGCGTGCGGACCCGATCGATCGCCTGTTCGATCCGCTCGACCGCAACGACCTGTAAGCCTTCTATCGGCTGCTTCGGCGCATTGGCCTTGGGAATCACCGCGACCGAAAAGCCCAGTTTGGCGGCTTCCTTCAGACGCTCCTGACCGCGCGGCGACGGCCGGATCTCACCGGCGAGACCCACTTCCCCGAACACCACCAGCCCCTTGGGCAACGGCTTGTTACGCATGGACGAATGAATCGCGAGCAGCACGGCCAGGTCGGCCGCGGGCTCGGTAATCTTCACGCCGCCCACGGCGTTCAGAAACACGTCCTGATCGAAACACGCGATACCGGCATGCCGGTGCAGCACCGCCAGCAGCATCGCGAGCCGGTTCTGTTCCAGGCCGACCGCAAGGCGCCGCGGATTCGGCGCGTTGGCGGCATCCACGAGGGCCTGCACTTCGACCAGCAGCGGGCGTGTGCCCTCCTGCGTCACCAGCACGCAGGAACCCGGCACCGACTGCTCGTGCTGCGACAGAAACAGCGCCGACGGATTGGCCACGCCGCGCAATCCGCGCTCGGTCATGGCGAACACGCCGAGCTCGTTGACCGCGCCGAAGCGGTTCTTGATCGCGCGCACCAGCCGATACGAGGAATGCGTGTCGCCCTCGAAGTACAACACCGTGTCGACGATGTGCTCGAGCACGCGCGGCCCGGCGAGCGCGCCCTCCTTGGTCACGTGGCCGACCATGATGATGGTGGTGCCCGACTGCTTGGCGATCCGCGTGAGTTGCGCCGCGCACTCGCGCACCTGGGCGACCGAGCCCGGCGCGGAAGTCAGCGCATCGGAATAGACCGTCTGGATCGAGTCGATCACCGCGACATCGGGCCGCTGATCGGCGATCGTCGCCTGAATTTTTTCGAGCTGGATTTCAGCGAGCAGTTGCAGCTCGCTCGCCTTCGAGCCCGGCTCCAGCAACGAAAGCCGTTGCGCGCGCAACGCAATCTGCGCGGCCGATTCCTCGCCGCTGATATAGAGCGCGCGTTTGTCGGCGGCGATCTCCGCGAGCGATTGCAGCAGCAGCGTCGATTTGCCGATGCCCGGATCGCCGCCGATCAGCACCACGCCGCCCGGCACCAGACCGCCACCGAGTACGCGGTCGAACTCACTCACGCCGGTGGAAAAGCGCGGCACATCGGACGCGTCGATATCGGCGAGCCGGCGCACCGGCGCGCTCTTCGCGAGCGACTGGAAGCGGTGCGTGGACGGCGCTTCCGCCACCGACTCGACCAGCGTGTTCCACGCATTGCATGACGGGCACTGGCCGGCCCATTTCGGCGATTGCCCGCCGCATTCACTGCAGATGTACAACGTCTTCGGTTTAGCCACGCGTTATTCCGCCCGTACCGGCACGCGCGGCGCCACGGCGCACATCAGCTCATAGCCGATGGTGCCGCATGCCTGCGCGACGTCGTCGATCGGCAGCGAGGTACCCCACAACTCGACGCGCGAGCCGACGTTGGCGGTCGGCACCGGCGTCAGGTCGACGGTGAGCATGTCCATCGAGACGCGCCCGACGACCCGCGTGCGCACGCCGTCGACGATCACCGGCGTGCCTTCCGGCGCGACGCGCGGATAGCCGTCCGCGTAGCCGCACGCCACCACGCCGATGCGCATCGAACCGCGCGCCTTGAACGACGAGCCGTAGCCGACCGTATGGCCTTCGTTGAGCATTTGCACGGCGATCAGTTCCGAAGCGAGCGTCATGGCCGGTTGCAGGCCCGTGCCTTCGATCGCGGCTGTCACGCCGGACGGCGACGCGCCGTACATGATGATGCCCGGGCGCACCCAATCGAAGTGCGTGGCGGGATGCCACAGCGTGGCGGCCGAATTGGCGAGGCTGCGCGCGCCGGCAATGCCTTGCGCGCCGCGCTCGAACGCTTGCATCTGATAGTCGACGCCGCGATCGCCGTCGGCGTCCGAGAAATGGGTCATCAAGGTGATCTGGCCGACGCCCTGGCAGGCGCGCGCCCGCTCCCACGCGGCGCGGAATTTCTCCGGCGTGTAACCGAGGCGATTCATGCCGGTGTTCATCTTCAACTGGATGTTGACCGGCTTGGACAGGCGCGCCATTTCGAGCATGCGCAACTGTTCGTCCGAATGCAGCGCGGTGGTCAGGCTGTAGCGGTCGATCACGTCGATATCGGTCGGACGAAAGAAGCCTTCGAGCAGAAGAATCGGGCCGGCCCAGCCCAATTCACGCAACTTCACGGCTTCTTCGAGGTCCAGCAACCCAAAGCCGTCGGTTGCGCGCAGGCCGGGAAAAACGCGCGCAAGGCCGTGCCCGTAGGCGTTTGCCTTGACGACGGCCCAGATTTTGGATTTCGGCGCGTAGCGCCGGGCAACGGCGAGATTATTGGCGAGAGCGGAGGTATGAATCGTGGCTGAGAGGGGGCGCGGCATGGGATATTTTCGTAAAGACGCTTGCGAATCAGCGGCTTACAGGGCGTTTTCAACGCTCGGCAGCCCGCTGGGCGGTGCGATCAAGGATTCTGCTAGTCCGAATCCATCTATTTTCATGATATAAAGCCGTGCGCACAACCCATTTCGAACGGCATAAGCCCGGACGCTCAACCAGCGGCCGGGGCGGACAGACCGCAGCGAGGACAGCATCGCATCAGATGAAAAAAGGTTTTTACACCATCATGGCCGCGCAGTTTTTTTCGTCGCTGGCCGACAATGCGCTTCTGATCGCTGCTATCGCACTGCTGAAAGATCTTCACGCCCCGAACTGGATGACGCCGCTGCTCAAGCTGTTCTTCGTGCTGTCATACGTCGTTCTCGCCGCCTTCGTGGGCGCCTTCGCCGACTCCCGTCCGAAAGGACGCGTGATGTTTATCACCAATACCATCAAGGTCGTCGGTTGCATCACGATGCTGGTCGGCGCGCATCCGCTGCTCGCGTATGGGATCGTCGGCTTTGGCGCGGCGGCCTACTCGCCGGCGAAGTACGGCATTCTCACCGAACTGCTGCCACCTGACCGGCTGGTCGCCGCGAACGGCTGGATCGAAGGCACGACCGTCGGCTCGATCATTCTCGGCACCGTGCTCGGCGGTGCGCTCATCAGCCCGCACATTGCGGCGCCGATCCTGCGGCACCACATTCCCTCGGTCAACACGCCCGCCGAGGCGGCGATGCTGGTCATCATGGCGATCTATATCATCGCCGCGCTGTTCAATCTGCGCATTCCCGACACCGGCGCGCGCTATCCGAAACAGGAACGCGGCCCGATCAAACTCGTTACCGATTTCGCCGACTGTTTCCTCGTGCTATGGCGCGACAAGCTCGGCCAGATTTCGCTCGCCGTCACCACGCTGTTCTGGGGCGCCGGCGCGACGCTGCAATTCATCGTGCTGAAATGGGCCGAGGTGTCGCTCAACATGTCGCTCTCCGAAGCAGCCATCCTGCAGGCGGTGGTGGCCGTGGGCGTGGCGGCCGGCGCGATCTTCGCGGCGTCCCGCGTACCGTTGAAAAAGTCGCTGTCGGTGTTGCCGGTCGGCATCATGATGGGCATCGCTGTGATGCTGATGGCGTTCTACACGCGCGACCTGTTCCCTGCCCATTGGGGTCTCTATTTCGGCCGCGTGCATGTGCCGGGCTATCTGATCGTCGCGTATGTGTTTCTGATGATCGTCGGCGGCCTGTCGGGCTTTTTCGTCGTGCCGATGAACGCGCTGCTCCAGCATCGCGGGCACGTGCTGCTGTCGGCGGGTCATTCGATCGCCGTGCAGAACTTCAACGAAAACCTCTCGGTGCTCGTGATGCTGTGCCTCTACGCCGTGCTGGTGTGGCTCGACGTGCCGGTCACGGCGGTGATCGTGCTGTTCGGCACCTTCGTCTGCGTGATGATGTGGTTCGTGATGCGGCGCCACCAGGCCAACCAGCGCGCGTTCGATTCGGTCGCGCTGATCGGCGAAGTCAAGCACTGATCCGCGCTGGCTGCCCGCTCACGTCGCGGCCCGCGCCTTCCTCCTTCCTCGCTTTGCCATGACTCAACCGATTCCCAATGTGCTGACGATCGCCGGTTCCGATTCCGGCGGCGGCGCCGGCATTCAGGCCGATCTGAAGGCTTTCTCGGCGCTCGGCGCGTACGGCGCGAGCGTGATCACCGCGCTGACCGCGCAGAACACGCGCGGCGTCACCGCGATTCACGCGCCGGACCCCGGCTTCGTTACCGCGCAACTCGACGCGGTGTTCGACGACATCCGCATCGACGCCGTGAAGATCGGCATGCTGGCGAACGCGCCGATCGCGCGCGCGGTCGCCGACGCGCTGCGCCGGTATAAGCCGAAGCACATCGTGCTCGACACGGTGATGATTTCGAAAAGCAACCACGCGTTGCTGCTGCCGGACGCGGTCGCGGCGGTGCGCGACGAATTGCTGCCGCTTGCCGATCTGCTAACGCCCAATCTGCCGGAAGCGGCCGCATTGCTCGGCGTGCAAGCCGCGACCGATGAAGCCGGCATGGTCGAGCAAGGCGAAGCGCTGCGTGCGCTCGGTGCACGCGCGGTGCTGATGAAGGGTGGCCATTTGAGCGCTACCGATAGTCCGGACTGGCTGGTGCAGGAGAGCGGCACGCTGCGTCTCGGCGGCCCGCGTGTACCGGTGAAGAATACGCATGGGACGGGCTGTACGCTGTCGTCGGCGATTGCGGCGCTGATTCCGCAGCGTGGCGATCTGGCGAGCGCCGTCGCCGACGCGAAGGAGTATCTGACCGGCGCGCTGCAGGCGAGCGATCGACTCGACGTCGGCAGCGGCGTCGGGCCGGTGCATCATTTTTATCGGTGGTGGTGAGGTGCGGCTGGGTGTTGTGGTGCTCTGGCTGCGTTCGCCCGGTCTAGGGGCTTGGCTGATGGTTGCGCGGCGCTTGTGCGTTGTAGCGGACCTGCGGCGTTGTCCAGTTCTACGGCACTCTTAACGATGGCAGTGAGGCGCTCGCGCGTGGTTGTGGACCTGCGGCGTTGCCCGGTTCTACGGCACTTTTAACGACAGCGGTGAGGTGCTCGCGCGTTGTAGCGGACCCACCGCGTTGCACGGCCCTACTGCGTACTTTGATCGACGTTGGAGACGGGTCTTGTGCGTCGTAGCCGACTGGCTGCGCTGCTCGGGTCTGCGCCTCAGTCTTTCTGGCGCCTCTTTTTTTTCCGCTTCTTTCCCGTTCACCCGCTGCTACTGCCGCGCATAGCTTTGCGCCAGCTCGGGCCACTCGTCCGGCACGATAAAGCCACGCGAACGTTCTATTAGATTGCCTGCGCTGTCCTCAGCGAACGCGGCGACCATCGCCGGTCCGTGCTGATGCAACGTTTGTCCGGCGAGCGTTTGCGCATCGACGAAAGCGAGGCCCGCGGTCTGCACCTCAAGAGGCGTATGACACCGCGGCGCAAGCCATTCCAGCCGCGGCAATGTTCGCCACTTTTGCGCCTGCGCCGCCGCGAATTCCGGCCAATCACCGCGCGTCACCCACCACCCACGGCCATGCGCCGGATCGACCTCAACAGGATCGAGCGGCGTCTCGCCATGCCGGTAAAACAGCCAGCCTTTGATGAACATCTGCGGCGTCCACGGACCCGCGTAGCCGACCGAGGCGAACTCCTCACGCGCGCTCAACGGCAACTGGTGATTCAGCACATGCGCGAGCTTGAGGTCGAAGCGGTCTTTCAGATTCGGGCCGACGTAATCGGATAACCGAGCGGACGACTGAGCATGCCCTCCGCCAGCATGCAGATAGCACTTCACGGCCAGCTCCCAATGGAGCCGCGCACCCTGCCGCGTCTGCACCAGAAAATCGCATTCGCCAAGCGTGACACCAGCGCGCCGCAACGGCACGCCGGCAGCCACCAGCCGCGCCGCCGGTCCATGTTGCAGGAACCAGCCGAGCAGCCGTTCGGCGTACCGGCCGAGACGCGTGATGCGCGTCGCCGCAAGCTCGTGATGCAAGGGTTCGGGCGCGGCGTCGAGCGCGCGCAGCCAGTCGATGGTCGCCTGCGCTTCCTGCGGCGTGTCGAAGGGATTCGCCAGCGCGCCCACCGGTGGTTGCGGGCGCAACAGATCGGCGCTCAGCAACAACCACGTGAGATCGCGCACGGCGGAGTCGTGCAAGGTGTCGAGCAGCGTATCGCGGCTTACGGCATCGATTCCGGGCACGGCAGCGGAACCGGCCGCCGGCCCCTCGGCGGCCGTCACTTCGACGCGTTCGACGGCGCGCCGCCCGCCGCCTGCCACGTGTCGCGCGCAAGGCACAGGTCGGCCCAGGCTTTGGCCTTGTCGGGCAGGCTGCGCAGCAGATACGCCGGGTGATACGTGACGATCACGGGCACGCCCTCGTATTCGTGCACGCGGCCGCGCAGCGACGAAATGCTCGCCTCGGTTTTCAGCAGACTTTGCGCCGCGAAGCGGCCGAGCGCGACGATCAGCTTCGGCTTGACCAGCGCCACCTGACGTTGCAGATACGGCTCGCAACGTGCGACTTCGTCCGCCTCGGGATTACGGTTGCCGGGCGGCCGGCACTTGATCACGTTCGCGATATAGACGTTCGTGTCGCGCGCGAGCGTCAGCGAACGCAGCATGTTGTCGAGCAGCTTGCCGGCCTGGCCGACGAACGGCTCGCCAAGACGGTCCTCGTTCTCACCTGGCGCTTCGCCGATCAGCATCCAGTCGGCGCCGCGATCGCCGACGCCGAACACCGTGTTCGTGCGTTTCTCGCACAGACGGCAAAGCCGGCAGGCGGCGACGCGCTCGCTCAACGCGTCCCAGTCTAGCGTGTGGATTGCCGGCGCTGCAGGGGCTTCGTCGCGTGCGTCGGCGGGAGCTTGGGTCGGCAGGTCGTCGAACCAAGCGAAATCGTCATCGGGTGACGCGTCGAATGTCGGCGGCTCGGAGCTGCGGGGTTGCTGGGCTTGCGTTGACTGCGATGGTTGCGACTGGCGTGTCTCGACCGGCGCTTGCGTCCGTCCTTGCGTTGGATCTTGTGCAGGCCGTCCATGACGTTCAGCTTGCTCGCCGTTCTGCATGGAACGCGGCGACTCGCCTGCGCGCGTCTCAGCCGTCGGCTGGCGATCATCGAACCGATCGCGCGCCCCTTCCGCAGGCGATGCCTGCTCCGGACGGCCAGGCGTGCGGCGTTCGCCTTGCGCTGGCGCGGCATTGGCTTGTTGAACGTCTGCCGCCCGCGCCGCGGGCTGCGAGGTTTGCTGTGCGCGAGCAACGGGTGGCAATCCCGGCGCCGCGCCGCGCGTCTCTGCTCGACGCGCATCCGGCCCGGCCAGCGCACCGGCGCTCTGCCCAACCACGCCTGCGGCCTCGGCTGCGGCTTGCGCTTGCGGCTCAACCACCTCCTGCGCCACCGCCATCCCGCGACGCACCCACAGCGGCGCGAGTCCGAACTCTTCCAGTACCGATTCATGCAGCGCCATCTGCGCCCTCCGTGGCAAACGAGAAACGCATCACGATGGCGTCCTCCCGGCTGCGATGCCGCGCCGGATAATAGTTTTTGCGCCGGCCGATCGAAGCAAAGCCGAAGCGCTCATACAAGTGGATCGCCCGATAATTCGACGGCCGCACTTCCAGCAGCAGGCCGTCGAGTTTTTCAGCGCGGGTAATGCGCACCGCTTCGCGCAGCAGCGCGAGCCCGGCGCCGGCGCCTTGCGCCGCGGGCGTCACGCACAGATTGAGCAAATGCATTTCGTCGACGACCGGCATCAGCACGCAATAGCCGATCAGCGTGCCCGTGACATGGCGCAGACAAACGCCGAAGTAGCCGTTGCGCAGCGAGTCGCCGAAATTGCCCCGGCTCCATGGAAACTCATAAGCGATTTTTTCGATGGCGGCGACTTCGTCCAGGTCGCCTTCGGTCATCGGCGACATGTAGCGGTCCGCGAGCAACACGCCACTCATTGCCGGCCCTCGCCTTGCGCTGCGTCGTGCGCGAGTCTGGCGGCCTGCTCGGCCTTGGCGGCTTTTTCAGCTTTGTCTGCAACCCGCTCAGCGGTGGTCTGGGCGACCTTGTCGCGTACGTATTCCGGCGCAGCCTGGTCGGCGGGCACCGTGCGGCCGGCGCGCAATGCGCGCAGCGCAGCGTGGGCGAGCGGCACGGCGTGCGGCAGCGCTTCGCCGTCGACGCTCTTCGCCGCGGCGAGCGCCGGCAGCCGCGCGCCGAAGGCCGCGGCGGCATTGCCTGCCAGCGTGAAAGGGACATCGGGCAAAACGAGCCGGTCCGGTGCATCGAGCGACGCCGCCTGCAGCGTGCGCCATTCACCTTGCGCGTCGTCCCAGGCGTAGTCGGCCCAATAGATTTCGTCCATGCGGGCGTCGAGCGCGGCGAGCACGCGTGTCACCGACGGATCGCGCAGCCGGGCGCTCTCGGCACAGGCGAGCAACGTGCTGACCGGCACGACTGGCAGATTCAGGCCGAACGCGAGGCCTTGGGCGACGCCGGTCGCGGTACGCAGGCCGGTGAACGACCCGGGACCGGAACCGAAGGCGATGGCGTCGCAGTCCGTCAGTTTCAGGCCGGCTTCGTCGAAAAGTTCGCGGATGGCGGGCAGAAGGCGCGTGCTGGACACCGCGCCGGTTTGCTCGTGGCGCACCCAGAGACGCGGTTCGGCGCAAGCCTCTTCAGGCGTGGCGCCGGCCGCACTGCCGGGAGCGGACAGAAGCGCCACCGAGCAGAATTCGGTCGAGGTATCGAGGGCGAGGAGCACAGTTTGAGTCATGGACCGTATTGTAATCGGCACGGCGCACGCAAATGTGGTTTGGCATGCGCGCGGCATGCTTCGGCGTTGCGACCGTCTGCCGGCCGATGTTTGGAATAAGCCCTCGGCCCCGCGGCGGTACGCAATTGTTATGATCGTCAGCCGATCTCAATCCCGATCCCGCCCGGCGGGCAACATGACAATGACCGACATCGACACCCAGTTCACCCAAGCCCACGAAGACGTCCAGCAGTTGCCGGAGCGTCCGGGCAATCTCACCCTGCTGCGCCTGTATGCCCTCTACAAGCAGGCCACCCGCGGCGACGTTCACGGCGACAAGCCGGGCTTCACCGACATCGTCGGCAAATACAAGTACGACGCGTGGGCGGCGCTCAAGGGCACGGCGCAGGACGCCGCGAAGCAGCAATACGTCGAACTGGTCGAAGCGCTCAAGAGCGGCGAGGCGGCCTGAAGCAGCTGTGAAGCGACCATTGGCGGCCCGCGCGACAACCGGACCGCCCGCCAGACCAGCACCCGGCACAAACTTTTCCACCAGGAAAACTCCTAACAGTGGCGCAGTGCAGCAAAACCCTATACAATGCTGCCTGCGCTTCACTGCTTTGCCCGGCTTTCCTCTAGCGGCCTTTGCGGCGCAGCGCCTCGTAGCGTTTAGCTCCAATCCAGTTTAGAACCTGTCCCCTCCTGCCTAGCCCCCTACGGGCGATCATGTCCCAGGCTGGCGGCACGCCGTGTTGGCATGTCGCATCCGATACAGCTTCTAACGAAAAGCTCGCCTTCATTGTCGCGAGCTGCCCCCGTTTTTCGATTTGCTCGCTGCTTCTTTGCTCGCTGAATCCGACGACTTGGGTATGCCGATTGGCGCCGACGTTTTAATTCCGTGTGTACCAAGGATTTACCAAGGATTCTCATGACTTCGAGCAATACCCCCAGCAGCCCGTTGAACGCCATCGCCGACCAAGCCCTCGGTCTCGCCGACGCACCCGCACAAGCCGCAGCCGTTGCTGCCGCTCCGGAAGCCGTCGCCGCTGAAGCCGCAGCACCGGCCGGCCCGTCGTTCGCGTCGCTCGGTCTGTCCGCGGATGTCGTCTCCGCGCTGACCGCCGCTGGCTATCAGAACCCCACGCCGGTTCAGCAACGCGCCATCCCCGCCGGTATCGCCGGCCGCGACCTGATGGTCTCGAGCCCGACTGGTTCGGGCAAGACCGCCGCGTTCATGCTGCCCGCCATCGAGCGTTTCTCGCAACTGCAGAAGGCGCAAGCCAGCCAGCCGCGTGAACCGCGTCCGGCCGACGGCGCCCGCACGCGCCGTCCGCAACCGGTTGCCCGTCCGACCATGCTGGTTCTGACGCCGACCCGCGAACTCGCGATGCAGGTCACCACCGCCGCTGCCACGTACGGCAAGCACCTGAAGCGCCTGCGCACCGTCAGCATTCTGGGCGGCGTCGCTTACGGCCAGCAATTGATGCTGCTCGCGAAGAACCCGGAAATCCTGGTTGCCACGCCGGGCCGTCTGATCGACCACCTGGAACGCGGCCGTATCGATCTGTCGCAACTGCAGATCCTCGTGCTCGACGAAGCTGACCGCATGCTCGACATGGGCTTCATCGAAGACATCGAAACGATCGTTGCCGCTACGCCGGCTTCGCGTCAAACCATGCTGTTCTCGGCCACGCTCGACGGCAAGATCAGCTCGCTGACCGGCCGCCTGTTGAAGGATCCGGAACGCATCGAGATCGTTCAGCGTCTGGAACAGCGCACCAACATCGCGCAAACCGTCCATTACGTCGACGACCGCGATCACAAGGATCGTCTGCTCGACCATTTGCTGCGCGACGAAGGCCTCGACCAGGCTATCGTCTTCACGGCAACCAAGATGGACGCCGACCAGCTGGCCGGCCGCCTGGCCGACGCCGGTTTCGAATCGGCCGCCCTGCACGGCGACCTGCCGCAAGGCGCGCGTAACCGCACGATCCGCGCACTGCGCGAGCGCCGCGTGCGCGTGCTGGTGGCAACGGACGTCGCCGCTCGCGGTATCGACATCCCGGGCATCACGCACGTGTTCAACTACGACCTGCCGAAGTTCGCTGAAGACTACGTGCACCGTATCGGCCGTACCGGCCGCGCTGGCCGCTCGGGTATCGCGGTGAGCCTCGTGCATCACGCGGAACAAGGCGCGCTGAAGCGCATCGAGCGCTTCGTGCGCACCCCGCTGCCGGTCAATGTCGTCGAAGGCTTCGAGCCGCGCAAGTCGGCTCCGTCGGGTAACGGCCGTCCTGGCTTTGGCGGCCGCGGCCGTCCGGGCGGTGGCAACGGCGGTGGCCGTCGCTTTGGTAGCGGTTCGGGCAAGCCGGCCGGTAACGGCGGCGGTTCACGCAGCGGCAGCGGCAATGGCGGCGGCTGGGCCGGCAAATCGGCTGGCGGCGGCTCGCGTGAAGGCGGCTTCGGTGGCGGTTCGCGTGAAGGCTACGGTGGCTCGCGCGATGGCGGCTACGGCGCACGCCGCAGCGACGGCCCGCGTACGGCGCGTCGCGGCAGCTAAGTACTGAACCGGGTGCATTCTGCTTCAGGGCTTCGGCCCGTTGCAGCGCCCAGGCGGTACTGCGCAGTCAGCTTGAAAACAGACCCGGATGGCCTCGCGCCGTTCGTCAGTCGAAAGAAACCGGTGCTCAGGCACCGGTTTTTTTTCGTCCGTACTGCGGCGCGCCCCAAATTTCACGATGTGGAAAATTTTTTTGCGTCGTAAAAAATCGTGCTGCAAGGCACAAGACGGCCTATTGCAAGATGGAAAAAGTCGTTTCTTAATGCGAAACGCTCAGTGTAATTCATTGATTTTAAACACAAACAAATATTCCAGAAAGGCTCCCCGGCGACTATTGCGCGACCATTGATTTGCCTAGACTCTTATATAAGACTTCACGAAACGAAACGCCCCAACCGGCCAACCGTTTCGACGAAGAAAAGAGTCACCCATCCATACAGGCAACCAAGGAGCACACCATGTCCCGTCAAGAACAAGCCAAGCAACTCCAACAGCAATGGGAAACCGATCCGCGCTGGAAAGGCGTGAAGCGCAGCTACACGGCGGAAGACGTGATCCGCCTGCGCGGCTCGGTGCAAGTCGAGCACACGCTCGCCAAGCGCGGTGCGGAAAAACTGTGGGAAAGCGTGAACAACGAGCCGTTCGTCAACTCGCTCGGCGCGCTGACCGGCAATCAGGCCATGCAACAGGTCAAGGCCGGCCTGAAGGCGATCTATCTGTCGGGCTGGCAGGTGGCGGGCGACGCGAACGTCGCCGGCGAAATGTACCCGGACCAGTCGCTGTATCCGGCGAACTCGGTGCCGCTCGTCGTGAAGCGCATCAACAACACGCTGACGCGCGCTGACCAGATCCAGTGGTCGGAAGGCAAGAATCCGGGCGACGAAGGCTACGTGGACTACTTCCAGCCAATCGTGGCGGACGCGGAAGCCGGCTTCGGCGGCGTACTGAACGCGTTCGAACTGATGAAGGCGATGATCGAAGCGGGCGCCGCCGGCGTGCACTTCGAAGATCAGCTCGCGTCGGTGAAAAAGTGCGGCCACATGGGCGGCAAGGTGCTGGTGCCGACCCGTGAAAACATCGCCAAATTGACGGCCGCGCGTCTGGCCGCCGACGTCTCCGGCACGCCGACCGTGCTGCTGGCGCGTACCGATGCGGAAGCCGCCGACCTGATCACGTCGGATATCGACGAAAACGACAAGCCGTTCCTGACTGGCGAGCGCACCGTGGAAGGTTTCTACCGCACGAAGCCGGGTCTCGAGCAGGCGATCTCGCGTGGCCTCGCCTACGCGCCGTACGCTGACATGATCTGGTGCGAAACCGGCAAGCCGGACCTCGAGTTCGCGAAGAAATTCGCCGACGCGATCCACAAGGAGTACCCGGATCAACTGCTGTCGTACAACTGCTCGCCGTCGTTCAACTGGAAGAAGAACCTCGACGACGCGACGATCGCCAAGTTCCAGCGCGAACTCGGCGCGATGGGCTACAAGTTCCAGTTCATCACGCTGGCCGGCTTCCACGCGCTGAACTACTCGATGTTCAACCTCGCGCACGGCTATGCCCGCAACCAGATGACCGCCTTCGTCGAAATGCAGCAGGCTGAATTTGCTGCGGCCGAAAAGGGCTTCACCGCGGTCAAGCACCAGCGCGAAGTCGGCACCGGCTACTTCGACGCTGTAACGCAAACGGTCGAACGCGATGCATCGACGACCGCGCTGCATGGCTCGACGGAAGACGAACAGTTCTTCGACAAGAAGGTCGCGTAATCCACCCCGTGGTCTGATCGCAGGGACAAGGCAGACAGACGAAAAGCGGCTCCGCCAGAGAGCCGCCGTCACAGGGAGGAGCTCGGTCGTCGGCGCGCGAGTCGAACAGCGCCGACGGCCGGAATCTCGCAGTGGAACTTGGGAGAGATCGCAGCAGCAGTGGAGAAAAAGCCAGCACAACGCATTGTGCGGCGAACACAGCGCGCGCCGGCCTCACCGCCGGCGCGTTTTTTTGTGGCCCGTGATTCGACGATTCAGCGATACACGATCACCGGAATCTTCGTATGCGTGAGCACCCGCTGCGTTTCGCTGCCGATCAGCAGGCTCCCCAGACCGCGGCGGCCATGCGAGGCCATGAAGATCACGTCGCAGCCGCCCTGCTCCGCCGCTTCGATGATGCCGAGATACGGCGCCGGGTGCACGCTGGTCCGGCTGTCGACCGTCACGCCGACACGACGCCCCGCCATCTCCACCTCGCGCAGATGCACGCGCGCTTCGCGCTCGCTGCGCTGCAGGAATTCGGAGGGCGGTTCGACCACCACGTCGGAGAACGGCGAGTATGGATATTGCGGCAGGCACGCGTAGGCGGTCACGTGCGCATTGACGGCTTGCGCGAGATCGATGGCGCCGTCGATTGCCTTGCGAGACAGATCTGAACCGTCGGTCGGAACCAGGATGTGTCTGAACATGATGTCCTCCGTCGCCGGCTGCGCGCAGCGCGGCCTCAGCGTCCAACGAGGCTCGGCTGACAAGCCGCTTCAATCGATTGTAGGTCGCGGAATTGAGCGTATGAATCTGTTGAGGGTCTGTCCGCATATGGGAAACCCCTTGTTCGCGGCGGCGGCGCAACCGCCGGGCAAGGCCGCGCGGCGCCCGCCGTCAGCTCCCGCCGTTTTAGCCCCAGTAGTCAGGGTGCCCATACGTATGCTTGAGAAAGTCCAGAAACAATCGCACCCGCAACGGCAAATGGCGGCGCTGCGGAAACACCGCATGAATGCCGATGGGCGGCGCGGCGAATTCGTCGAGCACGCTGACGAGCCGCCCAGCCGCGATGTCCGTGCCGACTTCCCACCACGAGCGCCACGCGAGACCGTAGCCCTCGAGACACCATTCGTGCAGCACGGCGCCGTCCGAGCATTCCATCGTGCCGGACACCTTGATCGAGACGACCTTGTCGCCCTGCTGGAACATCCAGCCGCGTTGCTGATTGGCGCTCGCGCCGAGCGCGAGACAGTTGTGATGTGCCAGATCGGCGAGGCTGTGCGGCGCGCCGCGCCGGCTCAGATACGACGGCGAGGCCACGCACACACGGCGGTTCTCGCCGAGCTTGAGCGACACCAGCGACGAATCCGGCAACTCGCCGAGCCGCACCGCGCAATCGAAACCCTCGTTGACCAGGTCGACGAGTCGGTCGGACAGGTCGAGCGTGATCGACACATCCGGATGCGCGACCGTGAACGCTGGCACCAGCGGCGCGACGTGACGCCGTCCGAAGCCCGCCGGCGCGGACAGCCGCAAATGGCCGCTCGCCTTGACGCCGCCCGCCGAGACGCTCGCCTCGGCGTTCTGCATCTCGTGAATGATGCGCTGGCAGTCTTCGAGAAAGGCCGAGCCTTCGAAGGTCAGCGTGATCTTACGCGTGGTGCGCACCAGCAATTTGACGCCGAGGCGCTCTTCGAGCGCGTCGATGCGGCGGCCGATGATGGCCGGCGCGACGCCTTCGGCCGAAGCCGCGGCAGACAGGCTGCCTTTGGCCGCGACGGTCACGAAAGTCTCGATCTGCTTGAAACGGTCCATGAGCGATGGGAACCGCACTTGGGCGGGAAAGTGGTCGGTGCGCGCCAGATTAGGTGGATGAAAGTAAAAGATCAAGTGATGTTTAGCCTCTTTTTTAGCATATAGCATCACTAATACAATTCGTCCTGACCTCTGATAGGAGTGCACGGCAATGTCGGCCACAACGACACTCTTCCCAAAAGCAGTGATTTTCGACGCCTACGGCACGCTTTTCGACGTGCATTCGGTGATCGCTGCCGCGGAGCAGATGTTCCCCGGCCACGGCGATGCGCTCTCGCAGTTGTGGCGGCAAAAACAGATCGAATACACGCAGTTGCGCACGCTCGCCGATCCGGCAGACGCACCCGGTGCGCACTACCGGCCGTTCTGGGACATCACACTCGACGCCTTGCGTTTCGCTGCGAAAAAACTTCAGCTCACGCTGGGTCGCACGGCCGAAAAGCGTCTGATGGACGAATACGCGTGCCTGTCCGCGTTCCCCGATGCCGTGCCCGCGCTGCGCCATTTGCGCGACGTAACGCCGAATTCAGCAGCGTCTGCGGGCGGCGAATCCGCCGCGCGTCCGCTTCTCGCGATTCTCTCTAACGGCAATCCGCAAATGCTCGACATCGCCGTGAAGAGCGCCGGCATGACGCGCCTGTTCGACCACGTTTTATCTGTCGACGCCGTGCGCGCCTACAAGCCCTCGCCCGCCGCTTACGCGCTCGGCACGCAAGCCTTCGACGCGCTGCCGCGCGAGATCGTCTTCGTGTCGTCGAACGGTTGGGACGTGGCGGGCGCGACGTGGTTCGGCTTCGCCACTTTCTGGCTCAACCGGCAAAACGCCCCAGCCGAAGAACTGGGCGTCACGCCGCATGGCGCGGGCGGAGGCATGTCCGATCTGCTCGCTTTTCTGAAGACCCGCGCGTCGCCCGGCCGCAGCAGCGGCACCGGCGGCAGCCGCGCGCGCCACAGCCCTGGCGCATGACGGCTACCACTGGATAACGCGACGCACATCGACCGCAATTCAACCGCATCTCAACATTTGCATCTTTGCAATCCGACCGACCAAGGAGAAAACATGGCGAACCCGCAGTCATCGCATTCATCATTGCAACTGCCGCAGGGCATGGAAATCACGGCTGAAATCAAGTCGGGCTATGACGCGATTCTCACGCGCGAAGCGCTCGAACTCGTCGCCGCGCTGCATCGCACGTTCGAGCCGCGCCGTCAGCAGTTGTTGCAAGCGCGTGTGGAACGCACGAAGCGCCTCGACGCAGGTGAACGCCCCGACTTCCTCGCCGAAACGAAAAGCGTGCGTGAAGGCGACTGGAAAATCGCGCCGCTGCCACAGGACCTGCAATGCCGCCGCGTGGAGATCACCGGTCCGGTCGAACGCAAGATGATCATCAACGCGCTGAATTCGGGCGCGGATTCGTACATGACCGACTTCGAAGATTCGAATGCGCCGAGCTGGGACAACCAGATCACCGGCCATATCAATCTGAAGGACGCGGTGCGCCGCACGATTTCGCTGGAACAGAACGGCAAGTCGTACACGCTGAACGACAAGGTCGCCACGTTGATCGTGCGTCCGCGCGGCTGGCATCTGGACGAGAAGCACGTGAAGGTGGACGGCAAGCGCGTGTCGGGCGGCATCTTCGACTTCGCGCTCTTCATGGTGCACAACGCGAAGGAACTGGTCGCGCGCGGCTCGGGCCCGTACTTCTATCTGCCGAAGATGGAGAGCCATCTCGAAGCGCGTCTATGGAACGACATCTTCGTCGCCGCGCAGGAAGCGGTCAGCGTGCCGCGCGGCACGATTCGCGCGACGGTGCTGATCGAAACGATCGTCGCCGCCTTCGAAATGGACGAGATCCTGTACGAGCTGCGCGAACACAGTTCGGGTCTGAACGCCGGGCGTTGGGACTACATCTTCTCGGCGATCAAGAAGTTCAAGGCCGACCGCGACTTCTGCCTCGCCGACCGCTCACAGATCACGATGACGTCGCCGTTCATGCGCGCCTACGCGCTGCTGTTGTTGAAGACCTGTCATCGCCGCAATGCGCCGGCGATCGGCGGCATGAGCGCGCTGATTCCGATCAAGAACGATCCGGCTGCGAACGAAAAGGCGATGGGCGGCGTGCGCTCGGACAAGGCGCGCGATGCCGGCGACGGCTATGACGGCGGCTGGGTCGCGCATCCGGGCCTCGTGCCGATCGCAATGGAAGAGTTCGTCAAGGTGCTCGGCGACAAGCCGAACCAGATCGGCAAGCAGCGCGACGACGTGCTCGTCACGGCCACCGACCTGACGGACTTCCGTCCGGAAGCGCCGATCACCGAAGGCGGTCTGCGCAACAACATCAACGTCGGCATTCACTACCTGGGCGCGTGGCTCGCGGGCAATGGCTGCGTGCCGATTCACAACCTGATGGAAGACGCCGCCACCGCGGAAATCTCGCGCTCGCAGGTGTGGCAATGGATTCGCTCGCCGAAGGGCAAGCTCGAAGACGGCCGCAAGGTGACGGCCGATCTGGTGCGCGAGTTGTCGGTGCAGGAACTCGACAAGGTGAAGCAAGCCGTGGGCGGCGATACCAAGCCGTATGAGCGCGCCGCGCAGATCTTCGAAGAGATGTCGACGTCGGAGCAGTTCACCGACTTCCTCACGCTGCCGCTGTACGAGGAAATCTGAGGCCAACGTCAGGCCTCATGGATGCGTCGGGGGCATTCATTCAGATGCGCTCCGATGCGTTGATAACGGACGACGCAGTAGCAAGCCTGCTTTAGCGTGTCACCTCTAGCGCGAAAGCGGCTTGAGTCGCAAGGCTGACCGACCGGACGGCCCGACAGGCGTATGCTTGCCGGGCCGTTTTTTTTGCGCGCGTGAGGTAGCGCGTTTGTTAGCGCGTGCGGCGGTACTCGGTCCAGTCGCCCGATTTGATTTCAGGCAAGCCCTTCACTGCATTCGGCGCAACCGGATAAAAGCGGCAGTTCACGACATCGCCGTCGACTTTCACCATCACTTCGCGCGCGAGGAAACGATCCTCGACGCCCGGATAGACCGCCTCGATTTCGTCGAGCACGGCAACGAGTTCGTCGTCGATCTCGTAGACGTCGCCGACTACGTCGACGCCCGCTTCGTCGATCACGAGGCCCGGATACGAGCCGAAATCGAACAGATGGCCACGGACCGTGGCCGTGCCGAGCCGATTTGGCGCGGCGATCTCGTTGCGCGCCGCGGCTTCGCTGATGTCGTTCACTTCACCGGCACGCAGCGTGCCGTATACAAAGACGGTCTGCATCGTCGTTTGCTCTCCTTGAATGGGGGTTTGGGTGGCTTCTGTTTCTGGCTCTGTTCGAACGTAAGTGCCGGCCGCGGTTCAGTCGAGCGCCGCGCTCGCCACGAGCACGCCGTCGATATCCGCGTAGATCCATTCGCCGGGACGCACCAGCGCGCCGGGCAATTGCACCGCTACGCCGCGCTCGCCGGCGCCGAGCTTCTGGCCGCGCCTTGGACAGGTTGCCAAAGCCGCGACGCCGACGTTGACCTCATTGAGCTCCAGCGTATCGCACACGCAGCCGTTCAGGACGATGCCCGCCCAGCCGTTCTGTTCCGCGATCTGCGCAAGGTTGCCGCCCACCAGCGCGCAACGCAGGCTGCCGCCGCCGTCGATCACCAGCACGCGGCCCGCGCCCTTCTCCTCGAGCGTGACCCGCACGAGTGCGTTGTCCTCGAAGACCTTCACTGTCACCGCTTCACCGCTGAAACACTCAGCGCGGCTGAACAGGTGAAAGACCGGCTCGAGCACGCGCAACGTGCCGAGCGCCAGTTGATCCTCGTGCGCGTCGCACAAGTCCGCGGTAGCAAAACTCATGGCGTTCTCCTCGGGTCCGGGCAATCAGGACATTATGCAACGCCCGGTTCCTTGCAACACCTACAATGAGGATCCCGCAGCGGTTTGCCGTAGCGGGTTTTGCCTTGCGGTGCTTTCGGATGACTTTCGAGGTCCGCGCTTGCCGCGGTCCGTTATCGGGATCGATCTTCACCATGACTTCATCCGCCGACTCAAACCCGTCGAGCCTCGTGCGCTTCGCCGATATTCCGCCCGAGTTCCAGCCGAACGAAACGCATCCGATCCGCGTACGCTCGCGGCAGATGCCCTCGGGCTGGCGCATCGCGCGTCACACGCATGCGTGGGCGCAGGTGGCCTATGCGTCGCGCGGTGTGCTGCGGGTGGCGACGACCGGCACGACGTGGATGGTGCCGCCGTCGCGGGCAATCTGGGTGCCGCCGCATGTGACGCACGAAGTGGTCGCCGTCGAAGACGCATTCCTGCGTACGCTCTACATCACCGAAAGCACGGTGCCGGCCGGACTCGATACGCCGCGCGTGGTCGAAGTCTCGGATCTGCTGCGCGAAGTGATTGCCGCGCTCGACACACCGGGTATCTCGGCTACGCGTGAGCAGTTGCTCGGCGCGCTCGCACTCGACGAACTGACTCGCTCGGAACCGCTGCCGCTCTCCGTGCCGATGCCGAATGAAAAGCGTCTGCGCGCGCTGTGCGAAGCGGTGATCGCGGACCCGACGCATGGCGAGTCGCTCGAACAATGGGCGTCCGGTGTCGGCGCGAGCACGCGCACCATTGCGCGGCTGTTTCGTCAGGAGCTGGGGGTGAGTTTTTCGCAATGGCGCCAGCAGGCGATTCTGGCGCGCGCGATTCCGCTATTGAGCCAAGGACGGCCGCTGTCGCATGTCGCGTTGGAACTGGGCTATCAGAGTCAAAGCGCGTTTTCCGCGATGTTCCGGCGTGCCTTCGGCGAGAGTCCGCGCGCGTTTATCGAGCGTGGCTCTGAACATCGGGTGGGGCATGGGGAGCATGGCGACACAGAGGTGGACGACGAGACCGCGCGAGATCGCGCGGATGCAGAGAGCGATGCCGGACGCTGACTGAGTGCTTGAAATCCCGGGTGCCAAACGTGCGCTTTGACGCAGCGCCTAGCTGGGTGCCTGGTTGCGCGCCGCTAACCCTGCGTGTCGATCCCCTGCGCGTCAACCTGACGCCACAAAGCCGGCGCGCCAAACGTCCGCGCTCAGGCCCCGCGTGTCAAGAACACCGCCGCCTCAAACCCGTCGCGCCAGATGACGGATCGCGCCAAGTTGCGCAAGGCGCGGCCCGGCCAGCTTATAACCTTTGCGCTGATAAAGCCGCGCGGCGGGATTGTCGACGAACACGCGCAGTTGCAACTCGCGCAGGCCACGCTCGCGTGCCCATTGATGCGAAACATCGAGCAGATACGTGCCGGCGCCGAGCCGGCGATGGCCTTCCGCAATCTGCACGTCGCGGATATGCAGCGAGTCGCCCTCTTGCGTGATGCGCAACACGCCGATGGGTGTGCCGTCCATTTCGAGAATGAAATTCTCCGACTCGCGCCAGCTACCTAGAAACAGATCACCGCGCCAGACAAGATGGTGGCGACGGTAGTAACCGCCCATGTTGTTGCGAGTCAGCGCCTCGGCGAACTCGAAATCGTCCATGCTGGCTTTGCGCAGATGAAACGGTAACGGAGCTTCGGTGGGATCGAACATGGCGGGGCGACATGGAAGAGTCGGGTCAACGGTAAAACAGGCCGCGCGCGCTGGCAATGGCTGTTTTTCCCGAGCATACCCAGGCGCGCGGGACAGCGGAATAAAAAAAGCCCACTTCTTTCGAAGTGGGCTTTCTCAAATCTGGCGGAGCGGACGGGACTCGAACCCGCGACCCCCGGCGTGACAGGCCGGTATTCTAACCAACTGAACTACCGCTCCAGATTTTCTGCACCGCGGCTCACGAGACTGGCTCATTTACCGCTGCACCGCTCAACTTCCAACCGAACGACGCCGATGTGCTGGCGTCCCCTAGGGGATTCGAACCCCTGTACTCACCGTGAAAGGGTGATGTCCTAGGCCTCTAGACGAAGGGGACAACGTACTGCTTACACCTTTAATGAAAAAGCCCGTTCAAGTTTGGATGAACGGGCTTTGTCTGGCGGAGTGGACGGGACTCGAACCCGCGACCCCCGGCGTGACAGGCCGGTATTCTAACCGACTGAACTACCACTCCAGTCTTTACACCCTGGCTTGCGAGCGTCGGTTATTTCTCTGCAAGCTGCGCTGCTTTACTGCTACTCGAAGCATGACTTCGAGCACTAAAGCGACGCTGATGTTTGGCGTCCCCTAGGGGATTCGAACCCCTGTACTCACCGTGAAAGGGTGATGTCCTAGGCCTCTAGACGAAGGGGACATAATCTTTTCAGATCTGTCTTTATCTTGCTGCTAACTCACGCTAACTTTCACTTCGTCAGCAGCAAAGACCGATATTCTAGCTACGTTACAACTGTTTGTGAAGTCTTTTTTGCTACAAGTTCCAGACTTCGGAACAACTTCACTCTGCTCTGATGGTGGAGGTAAGCGGGATCGAACCGCTGACCTCTTGCATGCCATGCAAGCGCTCTCCCAGCTGAGCTATACCCCCCTTGCAGAACAGAAACGAGATTTTAGAGGCCAATTTGCGCTTTGTAAATACCCTTTGAGCAATTGCATGCGACTTTTTTCACAAGTCGCATGCAAACCCTCTCAAGGCTCGCGCGAACGCGCTCAAGCCAGCGCTTTTTCGATCCGGCCGACGACAACATCACGCCCGAACAGCATCAACACGCTGTCGATCGACGGCGTATGCGTGGTGCCCGCCACCAGCAGACGCACCGGCATCGCCAGTTGTGGCATCTTCAGCTTGTGTGCGCCGAGCGTCGCCTTCAACGCGGCCGCGATCGCTTCCTTGGTCCACTCCACGGTCTTCAGCGCGGCGGCCAGATCGGCGAGCGCCGGACGCACCACGTCGGTCACGTGCTGCGCGAGGGACTCGGCATCCGGCGCCGGCGTGCGATAGAACATCGCAGCGTTCTCGGCGATCTCCTTCACCGTCGATGCGCGGTCCTTCAGCAAGCCCACCACGGCCGCCAGATCGGCGCCCTGGGCAAGCGCGGCCTCGTCGATACCCAGTTCGGCGAAGAACGGCTTGGCCAGCCCGGCGAGGCGCTCGTTATCCGCTTCCTTGATGTAGTGCGCGTTCAGCCAGTTCAGCTTGTCGTGGTCGTATTGCGCCGGCGACTTGCCCAGATGCTCCAGATCGAACCACTCGACGAACTGTTCGCGCGAGAAGATTTCCGCGTCGCCATGCGACCAGCCGAGGCGCGCCAGATAGTTGACCACGGCTTCCGGCAGGAAACCGGCGTCGCGATAACCCATCACGCTCATCGCGCCGTGGCGCTTGCTCATCTTCTCGCCCTGCTCGTTCAGCACGGTCGGCAAGTGCGCGTAGACCGGCGGCTCGCCGCCGAGCGCGCGCAGAATGTTGATCTGCCGCGGCGTGTTGTTGACGTGATCGTCGCCGCGAATCACGTGCGTGATGCGCATGTCCAGATCGTCGACCACCACGCAGAAGTTGTAGGTCGGCGTGCCGTCCGGACGCGCGATCACGAGGTCGTCGAGCTCTTCGTTCGAGATCTCGATACGGCCTTTCACGGCGTCGTCCCATGCCACCACGCCGGTGAGCGGGTTACGGAAGCGCAGCACCGGCTGCACGCCGGCCGGCGGTTCCGGCAGAACCTTGCCCGGCTCCGGACGCCACGTGCCGTCGTAGCGCGGCTTTTCGCCGGCTTCGCGCTGACGCTCGCGCAGCGCGTCGAGTTCTTCCGTCGACATGTAGCACGGGTACACCAGCCCCGCGTCCTGCATCTGCTTGAGCACTTCGCGGTAACGGTCCATGCGCTGCATCTGGTAGAACGGGCCTTCGTCGAAATCGAGCCCGAGCCACGCCATGCCTTCGATAATGGCGTCGACCGATTCGCTGGTGGAACGCTCGACGTCGGTGTCCTCGATCCGCAGCACGAAGGTCCCTTTCATCTTGCGCGCGAACGCCCACGGATAAAGCGCGGAGCGAATGTTGCCGAGGTGGATGAAGCCGGTGGGACTCGGTGCGAAACGGGTACGAACGGAGGTGGTCATTAGCGGTTACTCGGAAGACAGGCGCCGGCGCCTGCGGGCAGACAATCGCCCATGAAGCGCGGCAGCGGAGCGCGCCCATTCGGCAAAACAGCGCCGTGCATGGGCACGAAGGAATTAAATGCGAGAGGCGAATTATACCTTCGAGAAGCGTCTTACCTGCCCTGGTCCGAACGGCCAGGCGCGGCGTGCATACCGCGCCGCATAGCGTCCGAGGGCTTCCTCTGCAACGTTTCATTACCGCGCCGCCGCGCGCGCGAAGCTTTGCTTTATGATGTGCGCGCGCTGCGGCCGGAGATAGATCCACGGCGCATGGTATCGCCGCCGGCGATGCCGTCCGTCTGACTATCCGCCTGATCGCGGCCACCGGCGACGCCGACTGCGTTGCCCGCGCCGTTGCTGGAGAACTCGTTGAAGCCCTCATCGCCTAGCCTCGCCCGCCGCAACTTTTCACTGGCCGCCGCCTCCGCGGTGCTGGCCGCCTGCACCACGACCGGAGGCAAGGCCGATAGCACGCCCGTCGCCACCACGCCCGTTACGGCCACGCCGCCGCTCGACAAGCCGCAACGGCCGCTGCGCGTCGCGCTCGCGCTCGGCGGCGGCGCTGCGCGCGGCTTCGCGCACATCGGCGTGATCAAGGGGCTCGAGGCGCGCAATATCCAGATCGATCTGGTGGCCGGCACCAGCGCCGGCTCGGTGGTGGGCGCGCTGTACGCGTCGGGCATGAACGGCTTCGCGCTGAACAAGCTCGCCCTGACCATGGACGAAGCGTCGATCAGCGACTGGGCCATGCCGTTTCGCACGCGCGGCTTTCTGCAAGGCGTCGCGCTGCAGAACTACCTGAACACGACGCTCAACAACCGCCCGATCGAGAAAATGGCCAAGCCGCTCGGGGTGGTCGCCACCGACCTCAGAACCGGCCAGCCGATCCTGTTCCAGCGCGGCAACACCGGCATTGCGGTGCGCGCGTCGTGCAGCGTGCCGTCGATTTTCGAGCCCGTGAAGATCGGTGGCCACGAGTATGTGGACGGTGGCCTGGTGAGCCCGGTGCCGGCGTCGTTCGCGCGCAAGATGGGCGCGGATTTCGTGATCGCGGTGGATATCTCGCAGCGGCCGGAAAGCGGCCTGACGGCCAGTTCGTTCGACGTGCTGATGCAGACCTTCACGATCATGGGCCAGACGATCAAGGCTTATGAACTCGACAAGTACGCGGACGTCGTGATCCGGCCGAATCTGGCCGCCATGAGCGGCAGCGATTTCTCGCAGCGCAACGCGGCGATTCTGGCGGGCGAAGAAGCGGTGGCGAAGATGATGCCGGAGTTGCAACGCAAGCTGGCGGCGAGCCGCGCTGCGGCGTAAGCGGACCCGAAGCTGACCTGAAGCTGACCTGAAGCTGACCTGAAGCGGTCCTTGGAACGGCCGCATCGGCCGGTCAAACGCAAAAAAGCCTGCTTCGTTCGAAGCAGGCTTTTTTATGCCGCGAACCGCCGGCGCAATCTCTTACTGATTGCCGCCGATGGTCGCATTCACGCGCTTGCGCAAATCCTCGCCGTCCTGATACGACGCCTCGATCCGGCGCGCGCCGGTAAAGCGCTTTTCCCAGTAGCCGTCATCCATGTCGTCGACACGGATCGTGCTGCCCGTGGAGGGCGAATGCACGAACTTGTTGTCGCCGATATAGATGCCGACGTGCGAGAACGTGCGGCGCATGGTGTTGAAGAACACCAGATCGCCCGGCTTCAGGTCGCTGACGCGAACCTTTTCGCCGACGCGGCTCATTTCCTCGGCGCGGCGCGGCAACGCCATACCGAGCGTGTCCTGGAACACGTAGCGGACGAAGCCGCTGCAATCGAGCCCCGAATCCGGGGTGTTGCCACCCCAACGGTAGCGCACGCCGATCATGTTCAGGGCGCCGACGACCACGTCGCCCGCCTTGCCGGCCATGCCGGAGAGGAACGATTTGGCGCTGCTGTCGCTAGGGGGAGCGACGGCTTGCGAATTGGGAGCGGACAAAGAATTCGACCCGCTGAGGGTCGAATATGAGGCATTCTGATTGAAACTGCTTACTTCGTCGGCGAACGCGCCGGGAGCTGCTGCCATCAAGACGCCAATGAACATCCCGGCGACGACGCGCGTGCAAGCCTGGGTTAGGTTTCTGTGCCGCATTGGTCGGTATTTTTTGCCTAAAAATCAGGGGTCTACGGAAAAAAGTTTGGTCGATACTAGCCAGTAAGTATTCACATGTCAAAACAAATAGAAAAATACAATCGAGACCCGCACCCAATTGGTGAAAAAGCGGTAAATCAATGGTCCAGCGCGGCTTTCAGCAGCTTTCGAGTGTAGGGGTGGGCGGGTGTCGCAAAAATCTCCTCAACCTCGCCGCTTTCGACGATCGAACCGTTTTGCATGACCGCGACACGATGCGCCATTGCCCCGATTACCGCTAAGTCGTGGCTAATAAAAACGAAGCCAAGGTTGTACTTCTGTTGCAACCCGGCGAGCAGTTTCAGCACCTGCTGTTGAATGGAAACATCGAGCGCGCTGGTCGGTTCGTCGAGGATCAGGATGCGCGGTTCCAGCACCAGCGCGCGCGCAATCGCGATCCGCTGACGCTGCCCGCCGGAGAATTCGTGCGGATAGCGTTGCAGCACCGTGCGATCGAGGCCGACTTCGCGCAGCACTGAGATCACCTTCTCCCGGCGCGCTTGCGGCGTCATGGTCGGCCGGTGCAACGCGAGCCCTTCGCCGACAATCCGTTCGATGGTCTGGCGCGGCGAAAGCGAACTGAACGGATCCTGGAAGACAACCTGCATGTTCGAGCGCAAGGCGGTCTGTTCGGCGCCGCGATAACTGCCGAGCGCCCGGCCCTGAAACTCGATCTCGCCGTGCACGGTGCGTTGCAGGCCGAGCAAGGCCATCGCCAGCGTCGATTTGCCCGAACCCGATTCGCCGACGATCCCGAGCGTCTCGCCTTGGCGCACCGACACGTTCGCGTCCGCAACAGCGCGAAACCGTCCCGAGCGAAACCACCCGCTGAAACCCGGCAACTTCGTTTTGAAATCGACCGAAATCCCGCGCGCTTCGAGCAGCACGGGCGAAATCGGCAAAACCGGCACCACCGTGCGTTCCGGGCGACTGGCCAACAGACGTTGCGTGTACGGATGCTGCGGCGACGCGAACACCTGCTCGACCGGCCCGCTCTCCACCAGAACGCCCTTCTCCATCACCGCGATGCGTTGCGCGAAGTGGCGCACCAGATTCAGGTCGTGCGTGATCAGCAACACGGCCATGCCGCGTTTTTCCGCTTCGTCGCGTTGCAACTCCAGCAGCAGTTCGACGATCTGCGCGCGGATCGTCACGTCGAGCGCCGTGGTCGGCTCGTCGGCCAGCAGAAGACGCGGACGGCACGCCAGCGCCATCGCGATCATCGCGCGCTGGCGCTGGCCACCCGACAGCTGATGCGGATAGCTGTTCACGCGCTTGCCCGGCTCGGCGATGCCGGTGCGTCCCAGGAGCGCCACGGCGCGCTTGCGCGCCTCGTTCGCCGTCACGCCGTCATGCACGACGATGGTTTCCGCAATCTGGTCGCCGACCGTGTAGAGCGGATTGAGCGCGGTCATCGGCTCCTGAAAGATCATCGCGATGTCCGAGCCGCGCAAGCCGCGCATCTCGCGCTCGGTTTTGCCGAGCAGGTCTGCGCCGTCGAAACGGATCGACCCGCTCACTTGCGCGTCGCTCAACAGACGCAGGATCGACAGCGCGGTCACGCTCTTGCCCGAACCCGATTCGCCGACCAGCGCCACCCGTTCGCCGCGCTGGATCGCGAGCGTGACGTCGCTCACCGCGACCGTATCGCCGAAACGCACATGCAGATGGTCCAGTTCGAGCAGCGGCTTGGTCGTGGCCGGTGGCGCATTGTTTTGCAAGTTCGCGCTCATTGATTGCCTCCGGCGCGCATTGCATCGGAGATACGGGTGTCGAGTGCATTGCGCAGCGCGTCGCCCATGAAGGTCAGCAGCAACAGCATTGCCACCAGGACGCCGAAGGTGGACAACGAAATCCACCACGCGTCGAGATTCGCCTTGCCTTGCGCGAGCAGTTCGCCGAGGCTGGGCGTCGGCGACGGCACGCCCAAACCGAGAAAGTCGAGGCTCGTCAGCGCGAGAATCGCGCCGCTCATGCGAAACGGCAGGAACGTGATCACCGGCGTGAGACTATTGGGCAGCACATGCCGCCACATGATTTGCCAGTTCGACAGCCCCATCGCGCGCGCCGCGCGCACGTAATCCTGCTGGCGATTGCGCAGGAACTCCGCGCGCACGTAATCGGACAAGCCGATCCAGCCGAACAGCGAGAGCAGCACGATCAGCAGAATGAAGCCCGGCTCGAAGATCGACGAAAAGATGATCAGCAGGTAAAGCTCCGGCATGGCGCTCCAGATTTCGATCAAACGCTGCCCGATGATATCGGTACGTCCTCCGAAATAACCTTGCACGGCGCCCGCCGCGATTCCAAGTATGGTACCGATCAGCGTCAGCACCAGCCCGAATTCCACCGATACGCGGAAGCCGTAGAGCAAACGCGCGAACAGATCGCGGCCGCGGTCGTCGGTGCCGAGCCAGTTCTCGCGCGACGGCGGCGCCGGGTTCGGCGCCTTCGAAAAGTAATTCAGCGTGTCGTAGTAGTAGTGATTCGGCGGATACACGGCGAAATTGCCCGGCGCGTCGAAACGATGCTTGATATACGGATCGAGATAATCGGCCGGCGTCGGGAAATCGCCGCCGAAGGTGGTCTCGGCGTAGGTCTTGAACATCGGGAAATACAGGCTGCCGTCGTAGCGCACCACGAGCGGTTTGTCGTTCGACCACAACGGCCCGGCCAGACTTGCCGCGAATGCCACGACGAACACGATCAGGCTCCAGTAGCCCAGACGCTGCTGGCGAAAACGCTGCCACACACGGCGCGCGGGCGAAGGCGAGACGAACGCGCGCGCTGGTTCGGTGCGCGCCGACGCATCGGCGGAAAGACGGGCTCGATTCATCAGCGCTCCAGTTGTTCGAATTGGATGCGGGGATCGACCCACACGTAGCAAAGATCGGAGATCAGCTTGGTCGCCAGCCCGATCAGCGTGAACAGATACAGCGTGCCGAGCACGACCGGATAATCGCGCCGCACAACCGATTCGTACGACAGCAGCCCGAGGCCATCAAGCGAAAACAGCGTCTCGATCAGCAGACTGCCGGTAAAGAACGCGCCGATAAACGCGGCCGGAAAACCGACGATCAGCGGCAACAGCGCATTGCGGAACACGTGCTTCCACAGCACGCGCTTTTCGGACAACCCTTTGGCGCGCGCGGTGAGCACGTATTGCTTGCGGATCTCATCGAGAAAAGCGTTTTTCGTCAACATGGTGACGACCGCGAAACTGCCCACGACCGAGGCCGTGATCGGCAACGCGATATGCCACAGATAGTCGAGAATCTTGCCTACGACACTTAGTTGCGCCCAGTTGTCCGAAGTGAGATTGCGCAGCGGGAACAGTTGCAGGAACGTACCGCCGCCGAACAGCACGAGCAGCAAAACACCCAGCACGAAGCCCGGAATCGCGTAGCCGACCAGCACCACGAGGCTCGTCGCGACATCGAAGCGCGAACCGTTGCGTATCGCCTTTGCAATGCCGAGCGGCACCGATATCAGATACGTCAGAAAGAACGTCCATAAGCCGATGCTGATCGATACCGGCAGCTTCGAGACGATCAGCGACCACACGCTTTGATGGCGGAAGTAGCTCTGACCGAGATCGAACGTCGAGAAGCGCTTGAGCATCAGCACGTAGCGTTCGAGCGGCGGTTTGTCGAAGCCGTATAGCGCCTTGAGTTGCGCGATCTGCTGCGCGTCGACACCGGTATGCGCGCGCAGACCGAACGGCGCGCCGTTCTCGGCGCCTTTGCGCAACTCGTGCTGCATCTGCTCGACCGGGCCACCGGGAACGAACTGGATCACGGCGAAGGTCAGCGTCAGCACGCCGAGCAAAGTCGGGATCATCAGCAGCAGGCGTTTGAGGATGTAGCTCCACATGGCGGCGTTTCCGAATGAATGACGCGTTAGCGCGGTTAAGGTTGCGCTTGCGGCTGCGATTGCGACTGTGGCTGCGCGAACCACCACATCGACGTGATCCAGCCTTCCGCCGAATAGTACAGGGGCAGCGTTTTCGGCCATGCAAGGCCGCGCTTGAACGCCACCCGATGCGTCGCGCTGTACCAGTGCGGCACGACATAGTAGCCATGCATCAACACACGGTCGAGCGCGTGCGTGGCGTCGACCAGTTGCTCGCGCGTCTGCGCATGCACGAGCGCGTTCAGGATCGCATCCACTACCGGCGACTTCAGCCCGATCATGTTATCGGAACCCTGCGTATCGGCGGCCTTGCTGCCGAATCGCTCGATCTGCTCGGAGCCGGGCACCTGCACGTCCGGCATGCGGATGGTGGTGGTGTCGAAATCGAATGCGTCTAGCCGCTTCTGATAGACCGCGAAATCCGACACGCGAAACGTGGCCTGGATGCCCAGCTTCTGCAGATTGCGGATGAAGGTCGCGACGATCGGCTCCATCTGCGCGGACGAGCCGGAGTCGTCGAGAATCTCGAAGCGGAACGGCTCGCCCTTGGCGTTGCGCAAGGCGCCATCGCGGTAGGTCCAGCCGGCTTCCTGCAAGAGCGCGCGCGCCTCCAGCAGGTTGGCGCGCAGCGAGCCGGGAGGATCGGTATCCGGCTGTTTCGGCGGCGGACGGAACACGGCCGGGGCGAGCTTCGCGCGCCACGGCTCGAGCAAGGCCAACTCACCAGGCGAAGGCAGACCCTTCGCCTGCAAATCGGTGTTGGCGAAGAAACTGTCGATACGCGTGTACTGATTAAAGAACAACTGCCGATTGAGCCACTGAAAGTCGAGCGCAAGATCCAGCGCCTTGCGCACGCGCACGTCCTGAAACAACGGCCGCCGCGTGTTCAGCATGAAGCCCTGCATGCCGGTGCCGTTATGTTGCGCAAACACCTGCTTGATCAGCTCACCGCTATCGAATTTCTTGCCGACATCACGCCGCACCCAGTTGCGCGCGACGTATTCGACCAGGGCGTCGTACTCGCCGGCCTTGAACGCCTCCAGCCGCGCCGTGCTATCCGAATACAGCTTGTAGACGACGCGATCGAAGTTATACATGCCGACGCGCACCGGCAGCGCCGCGCCCCAGTAATTCGGGTCGCGCCGGTACGTAATCGTGCGGCCGTTGTCGTATTGCTCGATCAGATAAGGTCCGCTGCCGATCGGCTTTTCGAACGCGAGCTGGTCGAACGGAATGCGGCTGCCGTCCGGCTTCATTCCCCACTTGCGCGAGAACACCGGTATGCCGCCCGCAAGCAACGGCAGCTCGCGATTGCGCTGGTGAAACTCGAAGCGGATCGTATGCGGATCGACCACCACCGCGCGCGTGATCTCGCCGAAGATCGAGGCGAATTGCGGCGCGGCCTGCGGGCTTTTTAGCGTGTCGAGCGAGAACTTGACGTCGTCGGCGGTGACCGGATCGCCGTTCGAAAACCGCGCGCGCGGATTGATGTGGAAGGTCACCGACAGTCCATCCGGCGCGATGTTGATGTCGTCGGCGAGCAGCCCGTAAGCGGACGCCACTTCGTCGCTGCTGCCGGTGGTAAGGCTTTCGAACATCAGGTCCACACCCGGCGCCGTATTGCCGCGCAGCGTGAAGGGATTGAATTTGTCGAAGCTGGTGAGGCGGCTCGGATTGGCCAGCACCAGCGTGCCGCCCTTCGGCGCGTCCGGATTGACGTAGTCGAAGTGCTTGAATTCCGCCGGATATTTCGGCTCACCGTATTGCGCGATCGCATAGACCGCGTGCGCCCGCGGCGCCACGAGAAGACCAGCCACGGCCAGCACGCCGCACATCAGCGCGGCGCAAGCAGAGCGCCATGAACGCGGCGCAATCGCGAGGCCGGCACGCAAGGGTCTGTGAATCACGCTGCACCGGAGTGCACGAGGCGTTGGAACCCGTCGCGAGCCAGTTGTCATGGGGGCCTTGTTGGTCAGTGGGCAATTGCAGTGTGAGAGAATTCTACCCAATAAACCCGCGCGATCCGCACGTCTGCTGCGCACACTGTCGCCGTGCGCGGCGCGCCGATCCGATCAGGAGATTTCATGGGCTTCCTCGCTGGTAAACGTATCCTGCTGACTGGCCTGCTGTCGAACCGTTCGATTGCCTACGGCATCGCGCAAGCCTGCAAGCGCGAAGGCGCCGAGCTGGCGTTCACCTATGTCGGCGAGCGCTTCAAGGACCGCATCACCGAGTTCGCCAACGAGTTCGGCAGCGATCTGGTGTTCCCCTGCGACGTCGCCGACGACGCGCAGATCGACGCCCTCTTCGTCTCGCTCAAGCAACGCTGGGACGGCCTCGACGGTCTCGTTCACTCGATCGGCTTTGCGCCGCGCGAAGCGATTGCCGGCGATTTTCTCGACGGCATGACGCGCGAAAATTTCCGCATCGCGCACGAGATCTCCGCGTATAGCTTCCCCGCGCTCGCCAAGGCCGCGCAATCCATGTTCACGCCGGACACGTCTCTGCTCACGCTGAGCTACCTGGGCGCCGAGCGCGCGATTCCGAACTACAACACCATGGGTCTCGCCAAAGCTTCACTCGAAGCCAGCGTGCGTTATCTGGCGGTCTCGCTCGGCGCGAAAGGCGTGCGCGTCAACGGTATTTCGGCCGGCCCGATCAAGACGCTGGCCGCGAGCGGCATCAAGGGCTTCGGCAAAATTCTCGAGTTCGTCGAACAGAACGCGCCGCTCAAGCGCAACGTGACGATCGAACAGGTCGGCAATACGGCGGCGTTCCTGCTGTCGGATCTGGCGGCCGGCGTGACGGCGGAAATCGTGCACGTCGATAGCGGCTTTAGCGCGGTGGTGGGTGGCATGGCTGCCGTGACGGATTGAACAACACGCCTTGCGCGTGAGCGCGTGGCGCTTTGTGTGCGCCACTGCATTTTGCTGGCTTATTGCAGAAGCCCAACAAAAAAACCGCCTTTTTCAGGCGGTTTTTCTTTGACGCCGCGATTCGATCAACCGCGGGTCTGGATGCTTAGTGCCAGCCGCGATGATTGTCGTAGTGGTCGTGACCGTAGTTGTAATGCCCCGGGGGATGATGACGATACCAGTCATCGCGCGCCCAGTAGCGGCGTCCGTCCCAGTAGCGGTCGCCATGCCAGCCGACCACGATCGCCGGGCCGCCGTAGTAGACGGGCGCCGGTTGATAGACGACCGGCGGCGGGGGCGGAGGCGGCGGTGCATAAACCGGTGCCGGCGCGACGTAGACCGGCGCGGGAATGCCGATGTTGACACCAACACTGAGACCGCCGGCCATTGCGGCACCCGACGCACCCAGCGCGAAAACCCCGATCAAAAGTGGAACAAGACGAGCGGACTTCATCGATCACCCTTTGGAAGAATGTGTTGTTGGCGGAAATATAGCGCAAGGCGCCGCTGCGCGTATTTCAAGTTTGTAATAACTGATGCATAACATCGCGTGCGTGGCCGGCCGGTTACGTCTCGTTACATTGGACATGGTTTTGGTGAAGAAGCGGTGGCGTTGTAATCAGAGCGCGGCGCAATGCAAGGCGGCTCTGCTCGCCGCACGTTCATGCAGCGGGGCATTCGGCCGACGGCGATATGCGCAGCCAGGCACGCATGGCATTTGTCATTTCCAGTGCGGACAATATCTGTAGGATGTCGAAGCATTATTTATTCATGCGTCTGCCCTGCCTCGGCGCAGAAACGCTCTCGCTCGATTTGGATTGAATCGAATGCGACCTGCTTCGAGGCGCCAGTCGATCCGGCTCATACGGCGACGCTCGTTTAAGGCATAGCACGCCGCCGCCACAGCGGACTCACGCAGCCATCTGCCATTTGTGTCGCGCAGGCGAAACGAACTGCGAAAATTTAAAGGTGACCGGTCGTCCGATCTCTAGTCGGCCACCTAATGTTGAAACGCCCGATATCATTGAAATTCACCAGAAAATCGACAAAATTGAACGGTTTTGCCTAGAGTATCTCACACGCATACCAGTGATACGATGACTGACACCAAATGCCGATAGCTCGCTGTTCGCCAGCGAACCGTGTTCAACACGTACGGCGTGATTTCGACATATCGCATCACGCCCACTGTGACAGTCGGCGCCGGGTACAGCAGCACGTGCGCGAGCAAGGCAAACGGCATGAGCGATCCGGCGCGCTATCACTAGATATCACTGGAGCAGACCTACAACCGCTCTACGCCCGCTACGGTGTACGCGCTGAAGGCGTAACAGCTCGCACGCGGCAAGACGCTGATCGCGGCGGGCGGCGCCACGAGCATTACCGATGCGGTGGCGGTGGTGGGCGACTCGCAGAATAGGACGTCGCTGTCGTCGGGGCCATTGCAGTTCGTTGGGATGGTGGGGCCGCAGCACGCATTTCGAGTGCGGCTTGCAGCGGCGATTGACGAACGGCAGACCCGCGCACGAAATCGGCCGCGAGAGCACGCCGTGGGACTTCGCGGGTTCCAGCTAACCCACGCTCAGTGATCCGGCGAAGCCAGCCATTCAGACAACGTTCGCTGCTTCTCAACACGCCGACAGCAAGGCGACGACAACCTGCCATCTGTCTCCTCACAGGACGCCGAACCGACTCATGCTAACCTCGCCGGACAAGCACTGCGCTTCAGTGCTGGCTCTCGCGTACGGAGACCTGGATGATGGACTGCGCCGCCCTGCCGATCCTTGATTGTCACCAACACTTCTACGACGCCCGGCGCTTCCATTACCCCGTGTTCGCGACGCGCAGCGAAGGCTTCGAAGCCCTCGTTGGTGACTACAGTGCGCTCCCCCGCATGTACTTACCCGACGACTACGCGCGCGACACGAGCGCGTTGAATGTCGTCGGCACAGTCTGGGCCGAGTTCATTTCGACCGATCCGGTGGGCGAAACACGCTGGGCGCAGGACCTTGCGAACACCACAGGACGCCCGGACGGCATCATCGCTTTGGTCGATTTTTCGAATCCCGATCTGCCGGGCACGCTGGACGCGTATGCATCAACAAATCGGATCCATTGCGTTCGTCAGCATCTGGGTTGGCACCCGGCGAACCCGCTGCTTCGCTATGCAACGGCGCCGCGCCTCATGTCGGACGCGGCATGGCGACGCGGACTCGCTTCGCTGCGCGGGCGCAATCTGATCTGCGAAATCGAGATATTCGCCCCGCAACTTCCCGAACTCGCATCGCTCGCGACTGCGTTTCCAGACATTCAGTTCGTGCTGCCTGTGCTGGGCTGGCCGCTCGATCTGACTAGCGAAGGCCAGGCGGCGTGGCGACGTGGAATGACGTTGGTCGGCGCGTGTCCCAATGTGGCTGTCAAAATTTTTGGGCTGGAATGCATCTTCGGCATTCATTGGACGGTCGCTCAGGTTCGCCCTTGGATACTGCAAGCCATCGAGGTTTTTGGGCCTGACCGCTGCATGTTCGCGAGTCATATGCCGATCAGCAAGCTGTCTTGCACATTCGAACAGCTTTATCGCGCGTACTTCGAGGTGATTGCAGAGTTCAGTGTTTCGGAACAGCGAAGACTGCTGCATGACACAGCAGTTCGGATTTACAAGCTAAGCTAAACGTTAACTTGGAGGACCGAATTGAGTGCGTGATTGCACATACGGTCACGAATGAGATTGAGCGACAGCAGGCCGTCACTGTACCAATCCACTCGAACTGCAACGCCCAAAAACAAAACCCCGCAGAGCCTAGACTCTGCGGGGTTTGCCACCATCACTGGCGGAGACGGAGGGATTCGAACCCTCGATCCAGGTTTTGGCCCAGATGCTCCCTTAGCAGGGGAGTGCCTTCGACCTCTCGGCCACGTCTCCCAAACTTTCGGTCGCGCAGGGAGTCAGCGCGACGAAGCCAAGATAATAGCGGGCCGAACCGCGAAGGTCAATGTCTCGCGAACATTTTTTGTGCCAGTTTCGTCACCGGCGACGCAATTTATTCACCTCGGCCGCGCAAAACAAACGGAGCGCTCTTGTCCACCCCGTTGTTCGAAGCAAATTACGCTTGATCCAGTTCGAACGCTTTATGCAGCGCGCGCACGGCGAGCTCCATGTACTTCTCGTCGATCAGCACCGAGATCTTGATTTCGGAGGTCGAGATCATCTGAATGTTGATGCCCTCTTCCGACAGCGTGCGGAACATCGTGCTCGCAATACCGACGTGCGAACGCATGCCGACGCCGACCACCGAGACCTTCGACACCTTCGGATCGCCCAGCACCTGCTCGGCCTGTACGTGGCCCTTCACCTGGGTCGTAAGGATGTCCATGGCGCGCTGATAATCGCCGCGGCCGACCGTGAACGTGAACGCCGTTTTGCCTTCCACGCTCTGGTTCTGGATGATCATGTCGACGTCGATATTCGCGTCCGCCACCGGACCGAGAATCTGATACGCGATGCCCGGCTTGTCGGGCACACCCATCACGGCAATGCGAGCTTCGTCGCGCTGAAACGCGATGCCCGAGATGACTGCTTTTTCCATGGTCTCGTCTTCTTCAAAAGTAATCAGGGTGCCCGACTTCATTTCAGCGTCGAGCGGTATCAGCGGATCGGTCAAGCTCGACAACACACGTGTCTTCACCTGATATTTGCCGGCGAATTCCACCGAGCGGATCTGCAGCACCTTCGAACCCAGGCTTGCCATTTCCAGCATTTCTTCGAACGTCACGCGATCGAGCCGGCGCGCTTCTTCGACCACGCGCGGGTCGGTCGTGTAGACCCCGTCGACGTCCGTGTAAATCAGGCACTCATCGGCTTTCAACGCAGCCGCGACCGCGACCGCCGACGTATCCGAACCGCCACGGCCGAGCGTAGTGATATTGCCGTCAGGATCGATACCCTGGAAGCCGGTGATCACCACCACCTTGCCTGCGTCGAGATCGCGCAGCACGCGCTCGCCGTCGATTTCGCTGATGCGCGCTTTCGTGAACGCGCTATCCGTTTTGACCGGCACTTGCCAGCCGGCGTAGCTGACCGCTTCGACGCCGGCTTCCTGCAGCGCGATAGCCAGCAAACCCGAGCTGACCTGCTCGCCCGTGGCGGCGATCATGTCGAGTTCGCGCGGGTTCGGCTGACCCGTGATTTCTTTCGCGAGACCGAGCAAGCGGTTGGTTTCGCCGGACATCGCCGACGGCACGACGACCATCTTGTGGCCAGCCTTGTGCCATTTCGCGACGCGCTTGGCGACGTTCTTGATGCGCTCGACCGAGCCCATCGAGGTGCCGCCGTATTTATGTACGATGAGTGCCATTGTCGTTCTGAACTGGAGGAGAAACCGCGCTGGCGCGCTGGAGACGACCGCACAAAAGCACAGGCGCGCAACGTCTTGTGAACGACGGCAGAGTGTGTGGCGGCGTAAATGCAGCACGCGTGCAGCACGCGCGGATTTGCCCGGGAATGATCGCTGATGGCTTACCGGAAACGACGGATCACGATCGAAAACCGACTAATTCAACAAAAGCGACGGCGAAATCGGGTCGGGCAAACAAGTAAACGTACCCGATCGAGGGCAAAAAGACAAGCCGGAAAGGCTATTGGAATTCGCCAAATAAGGGCTGCAAAGGCCTGTTTCATGCGGATTTGCGCCCTATTTCCGGATTCACCGCCCGGCTAATCCACGTGTCCGACCGGCCGGTCAGGCGATCAGCAGATCCTCGCGCCAGATGATCTTGACGCGTGTTTCGGCCTCGTCGACCTGTTCCGGCAACGTTGCGCGATTGACGCCGAGCAGAGGCACGAACAGCAGATCGTCGCCGACGTAAAGCAGCGGCACGTCGCGCTTCCACGCGGGAACCCCGCGCTCCTGGAACAGATTTTTCAGCGTGCGGCTCGGTGCATTGCGCGCTTCGCTCGTGCGCATCCGCTCGCCGCCGCTGCGCGATCGCGCGCTCAACACGGCGCGCCGTAGAACGCTCGCGGGAATCGTGTCGGAGTCGCCGGCGGCAACGTCTGCGTCGGCGAATACGAAAGTGCCGCGCCATTGCCGCAAACGCCAGATCGACTCGCCTTGCCACGCGAGTTCGCTGATCGCGCGAGCGGCGAGCGCGGTTTCGTCGGCGGGCTCGTTGCTGTCGCCCGCTTCCCAATAGACGAGGCCGCGATAGCTGCGCAACGCATGTCCCGCGTGATCGATACGCAGACCGTGGCCCTCGCCCGCCGCGCCAATCTCACGTAGCTGACGCAGTGCATCGCCGAGACGCGCGCTCGATGCGGCGACGAAACCCGACGTGCGCATCCAGTAACGCATCAGGTTGAGCGCGCGATCGTCGTCGAACGCGAGCAATGCATCGTGCGATAGAGCACGCCCTTCGTCGCGTGAAGCGGATTCCATATCGATGCGCGCCAGCGCGTCGAGCAAACGCTGCGCAGACGCCGCGTGCGCCGCCGTGCGCGCGAGCGCGTCGCGAAACCCTGGAAAGTGGACGGCCAACGCCGGCGTCACCTCGTGGCGCAATGCATTGCGTGCGTAGCGTGTATCGGCGTTCGACTCGTCGTCGATCGATTGCAACGCACGCTCGCCCGCGTATTGCTCGAGTTGCGCGCGCAGCAGATGAAGCAAAGGCCGCACGCGCGTCACTGACGCACCCGCCGGCAAATACTCAGGCGCCATCGCGGCAAGACCCGCGAGACCCGCGCCACGCAGCAATTGCAACAGCACGGTTTCCGCCTGATCGTCCGCATGCTGCGCGAGCCACAACGTGGCGACATCGCGCGATGCGCACATGTCGTCCAGCGCGCGATAACGCGCGGCGCGCGCGGCGGCCTCGACACTCACGCCCGCGTCACGCGACACCTCGACGCGCTCTGCCGCGAACTCGACGCCACGCTCCCGCGCAAACGCCTCGCAGTGCGCGAGCCACGCATCGGCATGCGCGCTCAGCCCATGATGCACATGCAGCGCGAGACAACGCGACGCGCCCGCGACACGCACCGCGGCATCGAGCAGCACACTCGAATCCACGCCGCCACTCAACGCAATCGCAATACGCGCGTCAGCGGGCAGCGTAGACAACGAAAAGCCGACGGCCTCGAGAACGAGGCGGTCGGCGGGCGTTTCGGCGGTGGGAATCACGTCACTCGCGCGCTGGGCGCTGCAGGACGAAAGAGAACGCGCGCGGGCTTACGCACCCGGCGTCGTTTCCTTGAACTTGCCGTACGACATCAACCGTTCGAAACGGCGTTGACGCAGGTCGTTGATGCTCATGCCCTGGAACTGGCGCAGCGAATCGGCGAGCGCACGGCGCAACATGGCGGCCATGCCTTTCGGATCGCGATGCGCGCCGCCCAACGGCTCGTTGACGATCTTGTCGATCAAACCGAGCGCCTTCAGACGATGCGCGGTCAGGCCGAGCGCTTCCGCGGCTTCCGGCGCTTTCGCGGCGCTCTTCCACAGAATGGAGGCGCAGCCTTCCGGCGAGATCACCGAATAGGTCGAGAATTGCAGCATCAGCACGCTGTCGCCGACGGCGATCGCCAGCGCGCCGCCCGAACCGCCCTCGCCGATGATCGTCGCGATCAGCGGCGTCTTCAGCTCGGCCATGACGTACAGATTTCGGCCGATCGCTTCCGACTGGCCGCGCTCTTCCGCGCCGATGCCCGGGTACGCGCCCGGCGTGTCGATGAACGTGAAAATCGGCAAGCCGAATTTTTCGGCGAGACGCATCAGACGTTCGGCCTTGCGATAGCCTTCCGGACGCGGCATGCCGAAGTTGCGCAGCGCGCGCTCCTTGGTGTCGCGGCCCTTCTGATGGCCGATCACCATGCACGCCTGGCCGTTGAAGCGCGCGAGGCCGCCGACGATCGACAGGTCATCCGCATAGTTGCGGTCGCCGTGCAGTTCATGGAAATCGGTGAACAGCTCGTTGACGTAGTCGAACGTGTACGGACGTTGCGGATGACGGGCGATTTGCGAAACCTGCCACGGCGTGAGGTTCGCGTACAGATCTTTGGTGAGCTGTTGACTCTTCTTGGACAGCCGCTCGATCTCTTCCGAAATATCGACGGCCGAATCGTCCTGCACGAAGCGTAATTCTTCGATCTTCGCTTCGAGTTCAGCGATCGGCTGTTCGAAATCCAGAAACGTGGTCTTCATTGTTTGTAATCCTTGGACTTACCGGCAGCGCGTATTCTAACCGCGCTCGCCGATGTCAAAACCATCTCGCAACTATCAATCTTTAACAGTCGATAGCTTTTGAAATGGTCCCGTTTCTTCTTTTTCAGTAGTCGACCGGCAACGGATCAAGACTACGCCACATATACCAGGTGGCGACGGTACGCCACGGCTCCCAGTTGGCGGCGACCTCGCGCGCTTCGCTGCGTGTGACCGGTTCGCCGCTGAAGTAGTTGACACTGATCGCACGGATCAGGCCCAGGTCGTCGAGCGGCAGCACGTCGGGGCGCGACAGATTGAAGATCAGGAACATCTCCGCCGTCCAGCGGCCGATGCCGCGAATCTGCGTGAGTTCTGCGATCACCGCCTCGTCTTCCATCGACGTCCATTTACCGACGTGCAGCGCACCCGAAACGAAATGCTGCGCGAGATCGAGCACGTATTCGGCTTTGCGCTTGGACAACCCGCACGTGGTGAGCTTTTCCAGACCGAGCTTGATGAACTGCTGCGGCACCAGCTTCGGACAGGCGGCCTCGACTTTCGCCCAGGCGGCTTGCGCGGACGCGACCGAAATCTGCTGGCCGACCACCGAGCGCGCGAGCGTGACGAACGGATCGCCGCGGCTCAGCAGATGCACCGGGCCGAACTTCGGAATCAGTTTCTTCAGAATGCGATCGCGCTTGACGAGGTCGGCACACGCCTTGTCCCAATAGGCCGGGCGCGTGACTTCAGGCGTGAGGCCGCCGATCTGCACCGGCACCGCGACTTCGCTCGCGCTCGCCGCTTCGCCGCCCGCGGTTGCGGACGCGCGCGTCTTGCGCACGACTTCGCCTTCGTGCCCCTCCACCGTTACGCGGGCGAGCTCCTGCACGTCGCCGGCCAATTCAGCCGGCAAGGCGCCATTGCTCTTCAAACGCGGCGCCTTCGCGCGCTTCGCGAGAGGCGCATGCGCCGACGCGCCATTGAGCCCGCGCTTCACGGCGGTCTTTGTCGCTGCACCCGCTGCCGTCTTGGCCGCCACCCCGGCGGCTTTCGACGATGCTTTCCTTACCGCGCCGCCGCCCGTGCGAGCCGACGTGCGTGTCGACTTTGCCGCGGTTGCCGCGTTTGTTTGAGACGCGGCTCGTTTAGCCGGCGTCTTCGTGGCCGTTGCCATCCTGCCTCCTGCCTGGCGAGTCGATCAAAGGGTAAGTCGAGGTGCGCTCACACGCGCCGCCACTCGGTCAACCCGCCGGGTTTGTCTTCAAGTGCAACGCCGGCCTCGAGCAATTCGGCCCGGATCCGGTCTGCTGCCGCATAGTCCTTCGCCTGCTTGGCGGCCACGCGCGCCGCGATCTTTGCTTCGATCGCGGCGGGCTCGAGCGCGCCTTCGGCTGCTGCCCCCGCTGCCTGCTGCAGGTACGCACGCGGCTCGCGGCCGAGCAGTCCAATCACCGCGCCCAGCGAGCGCAATTGACGGGCCAGCGCGGGGTCGCGCGTGCGGTTCGCTTCTGTTGCCAACTCGAACAACACCGACACTGCAACCGGTGTGTTGAAGTCGTCGTTCATTGCTGCCTGGAAACGCTGCGCATGCGCTTCGTTCCAGTCGAGCTCGGCGTCGTCCGGCGTGACGTCCTTCAGCGCGGTGTACAAACGCGCGAGGGCGTTGCGGGCGTCGTCGATATGCACGTCGCTGTAATTCAACGGCGAGCGGTAATGCGCGCGTGCGATGAAGAAACGCACGACCTCGGCATCGTACTGCGCCAATACTTCGCGGATCGTAAAGAAGTTGTTCAACGACTTCGACATCTTCTCATTGTCGATCTGTACGTAGCCGTTGTGCATCCAGAAATTGACGAACGTTTGACCGGTAGCGGCTTCACTTTGCGCTATTTCGTTTTCATGGTGCGGAAACTGCAGGTCCTGTCCGCCGCCGTGAATGTCGAAATGTTCGCCGAGCAACGTGCAGCCCATCGCCGAGCATTCGATATGCCAGCCAGGACGGCCGCGCCCATATTTCGAATCCCAGCCGGTGTCGGCGGGCTCTTCCGGCTTGGCCTGCTTCCACAGCACGAAGTCGAGCGGATCCTGCTTCGCGTCGTTCGCCGCGACGCGTTCGCCCGCGCGCAGATCTTCGAGCGACTTGCCCGAGAGCTTGCCGTAGTTCGCGAACTTGCGCACCGCATAGTTCACGTCGCCGTCACTCGCCTGATAGGCGTAGCCGTTCGCTTCGAGCTGCTCGATCATGCCAAGCATCTGCGGAATGAAATCCGTGGCGCGCGGTTCGATGTCGGGCCGCTGAATGCCGAGCGCGTCCGCGTCTTCATGCAGCGCCTTGATGAAGCGATCGGTCAGCGCTTTGATCGTTTCGCCGTTCTCCACTGCGCGCCGGATGATCTTGTCATCAATATCCGTGATATTGCGCACGTAGGTCACGTCGTAGCCGAGCGTGCGCAACCAGCGCTGCACGATGTCGAACACGACCATCACCCGCGCATGACCGACGTGACAATAGTCGTACACGGTCATCCCGCAGACGTACATCCGCACGACGCCTTCTTGCCGCGGCACGAAAGTTTGCTTGTCACGCGCGAGCGTGTTGTAGATGCGCAGTGATTCCATAGAGAACGGTGCGTGGGCCGAAAGAAATCCGCAATGTGTTTCATGCGCGCCGCGCCCCGCGAACAAATGGCGGGTGCGTCGCATACAGCAAAACCGGTGCACCTGGTGCGGCGGTCAGGCTGCGATCAAGGCGGAGACGACCACGAGTGGCGAAAAGACAGTTTGCGGTTCGACGGAACGCGCAGACCTTTTGTTAGAATGGGTCGGAGTATAACATCCAGACCTGAGCCTATGAAACCTTCAAGCGGCCGCGCGCGCAGCGCTGCGACCCTCGCCGCGGCGGCCTTCGGTGGCGTCGCGCGCGGCATGAGCGGCGGCGACGCTCTCGGCGCCACGCGTGCCCTCACGTTGCGCGTCACCCTGGCTGTCGCCCTTGCCGCCGTGCCCGCCTCGGCCGCCTTCGCGCAGAAAGCCGCCACGCGGCCGCAGGGCCCCGCCGTGCGTGACAACACGCCGGAAATCGACGCGTCGATCGCGCAGAAAAACTGGGCGGCCTCGCTGACCCAGCTCGACGCGCGCATCGCCTCGAATCCACGCGACGCGCAAGCAAAGTTCAAGCGCGGCACGGTGCTCGCCCATCTGAATCGCGACGACGAAGCCATCGCCGCGTTCACCGAACTCACGCAGACGTACCCCGAGTTGCCCGAGCCCTATAACAACCTCGCCGCGCTTTATGCGAAGCAAGGCCATTATGCCGAAGCGCGCGCCGCGCTGGAAACGGCAACCAAGGTCAACCCGGGCTACAGCCTCGCGTACGAGAATCTCGGCGACCTGTATCTGCGCATGGCCAACGAGGCCTATCGCCGCGCACAGAGCCTCGGCAAGGTGAGCCCCACCACCACGCAGCGCCTCGCGGACATTCAGAAAGTCATCTCGCCGGTCAAGACCCCGGCCCAGCCGAAGCAGTCCGCCGTCCCGGAAGACGACTACACCGCTCGCGCCACCTCGAACATGACGCAGACGCCGAGCTTCCAGTACGGCGGCGCGAACGGCTCGCTCGCCATGCCGCCGTACATGGCGCCGTCGAAGTAAAGCCCATTACGCTCTCGCGCAATACGTTTTTTCCAACCCTGAGGATCTTCATGAAATGGTTGATGTTGGCGCTCGGCAGCGCCGCCCTGATCGCAAACGCTCCCGCATTTGCCCAGTCCGGTTCGCAAGCCGCGCATCCGTCCGTCCTCTTCAAGACATCGGAAGGCGACATCCGCGTCGAGTTGTATCCTGAGAAAGCGCCGAAGACGGTCGCCAACTTCCTCGACTACGTGAAGTCCGGCCAGTACAGCGGCACGATTTTCCATCGCGTGATTCGCGGCTTCATGATTCAGGGCGGCGGCTATACGCAGAGCTTCGCGGAGAAGCCGACGCGCGCGCCGATTGCGCTCGAAAGCCGTAACGGTCTGAAGAACATGACGGGCACGCTCGCCATGGCGCGCACCAGCGATCCGAATTCGGCCACCGCGCAGTTCTTCATCAATACGGTGGACAATGCCGGCCTCGACTATCCGAATCCGGACGGCAACGGCTATGCGGTGTTCGGCAAGGTCACGAGCGGCATGGACGTCGTGAAGAAGATCGAAGGCACGCCCACTACCTCGCGCGGCCCGATGAGCGACGTGCCGCAAAAGCCGGTCGTGATCGAGTCGGCCACGGTCGTCGGCAAGTAATTGAAGCAAAGGCGAGCACTGAAAGCGCGCGCAAGACACCGCGCCCACGAGAAAAGCATCAGCGCTCAATCCACGCCCCGGCGCGGCCCGGCGTCAGTTCATGACGACTCGCCGCGCCTTTTACCCACCCTGTTCATCAAAGGATTCCATCATGGTTGAACTGCATACGAACCACGGCGTCATCAAACTCGAACTGGACGCTGAAAAGGCGCCGAAGTCGGTTGAGAACTTCCTCAACTACGTGAAGGCCGGCCACTACGACAACACGGTGTTCCACCGCGTGATCGACGGCTTCATGATCCAGGGCGGCGGCTTCGAACCCGGCATGAAGCAGAAGCCGACGGCCGAGCCGATCACCAACGAAGCGAACAACGGTCTGAAGAACGTGAACGGCTCGGTCGCCATGGCTCGCACGAACGACCCGCATTCGGCCACGGCACAATTCTTCATCAACGTGAACGACAACGACTTCCTGAACCATTCGTCGCCGACGCCGCAGGGCTGGGGCTACGCCGTGTTCGGCAAGGTCGTCGAAGGCTTGGACATCGTCGAGAAGATCAAGAAGGTCAAGACGGGTTCGAAGGGCTTCCATCAGGACGTGCCGGCGGACGACGTGGTGATCGAAAAGGCTGTGATCGTCGACTGAACGTGAACGAAGCGTCGACTCGTTCGAACTGACATCAGGCACCTTCAATGCTGCAAGAAACGCCGCTGCGAAGCGTCGCCGCGGGCGTGCCTGGCGAGGGCAAACGCCCGCACGCCGCACGCCCGTTTTTTCTCCTCTCCGATATTCATCTGAGCGAGGCGATTCCGCATACGGTCGCCGCGTTCGAGCATTTCATCCGCTTCACGGCCGAGCAGGCCGATTCGGTTTTCATACTCGGCGACCTGTTCGAGTACTGGATCGGCGACGACATGCTCGTCGAGCCGTTCGTCGCGCGCATGGCGGCGCTGTTGCATACGCTGTCCGAGCGCGGCATCGCGCTCTACATCATGCACGGCAACCGCGATTTTCTGCTGGGCAAGCGCTTCATGAAAGCGGCCGGCGCGATCTGGCTGCCCGATCCGTTCGTGATCACCGCGTTCGGCACGCGTATCGCGCTCGCGCATGGCGATGGCTTGTGCACCGCGGATCGCGGCTATCAATTGTTCCGGCATTTTGCGCGCAACCGTTTCGCGCAGATGCTGTTTCTCGCGTGGCCGTTACGCTGGCGTCAGAAACTCGCCGAGAACATGCGCGCGAAAAGCGACCAAGGCCGCTCGCGGCCGGTTTCGCCGAAGTACGACGTGACGGCGGCGGCCGTGGCCGCGTTATTCAAGTCGTCGAAAACGGCGACCATCATTCATGGGCACACGCACCGGCCGGCGCGGCATCGCGAGCCGGGCGGCACGCGCTGGGTTTTGCCGGATTGGGATCTCGACCACGGCGAGCGCCGTGGCGGGTATTTGCGTATCGATGCTGAAGGGATTCGGGCGTTGCCATTAGGTTGAAGGTGGTGGTGCGGGTGATTGCAGCGCCGCTGGCTCCCCGCATGTCAGCGCTTTCGTTGGTTGAATGCGATCGTAATGATTGATCGCAGAGCGACTGTCGCAGCGCATGCCAGCGTCGATACGGCCGTGTCTCCGCGTCGCATGCCGCATTGCCGTTAGCGCCGGCCGCCAGCGTGAACGGCGGCATCGTCGTCTGCAAGCAGACGTCAACGCTCCGCCGCCGCCCCTTCCACCTTCCCTGCAATCGCGGCCGACAACCGCCGTAGATCGAGCAACGCCGCATCCGCGCCTTGCAGTCCTTCGAGACTCGTACCCAGCCGCTCCAGTGCGTCGACGATTTCGTCGATGCGTTTCGCCTGGGTGGCGGCGTGATCGATCAGGCCATGGATCGCCAGCGACACCGGATCGTCCGCGTTCGGCGTAATGCCGTATGCGCAGAAGCCGCTGCTTCCGGCGGAGCGTTTGACGTCGCGCGCCGCGCCGTTGGAACCCGCATTCGCCGCCTCTGAAACCACTGCGGCCGCCGCCGGCACGATGATCCGCGCCGGATTACCCACCGCCGTGCCACGCGCGGGCACGGGCTTCGTCACCACCGCGTTCGATCCGATCTTCGCGTCCGCGCCGATCGTAAAACCGCCGAGCACCTTCGCACCCGCGCCCACGATCACGCCGCGCTCGAGCGTCGGATGCCGTTTCGCGCCACGCGTGAGCGACGTGCCGCCGAGCGTGACGCCCTGATAGATCGTGCAGTCGTCGCCGATCTGCGCGGTCTCGCCGATCACCACGCCCATGCCGTGATCGATGAACACGCGCCGCCCGAGCGTCGCGCCCGGATGGATTTCGATGCCCGTCATGAACCGCGCCATCTGCGAGATGAATCGCGCGAACCAGCGGCGTTTAGCCCGCCAGCATGCATGCGCGAGCCGGTGCAGTACGAGCGCGTGCAGGCCCGGATAACACGTGAGGACTTCCCAGGCGCTGCGGGCGGCGGGGTCGCGCTCGCGGATCGTGGCGATGTCTTCGCGAAGTCTCGTGAACATGGCAGGGACTGTGTTGTGGGAGAAAGGGCCGCTCGCGCGACCTGGCGCGCGCCACGGCACGGCTTGCCGGATAGCACGGCGGCAGCTTTGCTTAGAACGTTTTGAGGATTGTAGGGGGATTGCGGAAAACCTGCCGGAAGTCCACGCTGCCGGCGGGGTCGTCGCCGGCTATCGGAAAAGCATTCAGGAACGGCATGCGGCGCTCAGGACGCGTCGCCGTCCTTGGACTTGGTCTTCAACAGAATGTGCTTGGCGATGCCGCGCACGATATTCACTTCCTCGCGCTCGAGACCCGAGCGTGCAAAGAGACGCCGCAGACGCGACATCAGCTTCTTCGGATTGGCGGGATCGAGAAATTCGAGCGCGACAAGCGCGCTTTCCAGATGCGTGAACATGCTTTCGATTTCGTCGCTCGCGGCGCGTGCGCCTGCCGGCTCGCCCTGCCCCGCAGCCGCCCGAGCCGCAGCCACTTGAGCCGCCGTGGGCGCGCTATCGGCCGACAGATACATCGTGCGCAACTCATACGCCAACACCTGCACGGCCTGCGCGAGATTGAGCGAGCTATAAGCGGGATTGGCAGGAATATGCGCCAGCGCGCTGCATCGCTCGACGTCATCGTTCGACAAACCCGTGCGCTCGTTGCCGAACACCAGCGCGATCTCGCCATGCACCGCCTGCTCGCGCGCGACGCCGGCCGCGGCGCGCGGCGTCCATTGCGGCGGCCCGTATTCGCGCAGCCGGGCGGTCAGCGCGATCGACCAGTGCACGCCGTTCAGGGCGTCGGCGAGCGTCGGCACGACGTGCGCGGAGGCCAGCACGTCGTCGGCGCCGCTTGCCATGGCAATGGCTTCCGGATCGCTCTGCACGTGCGGCACGCGTGGCGACACCAGCACGAGCCGCGAGAACCCCATGGTTTTCAGCGCGCGCGCCGCGGCGCCGACGTTGCCCGGATGGCTCGGCTCGACGAGCACGAAGCGCGTCGAGGTGAAGCCCCCACGCAGTTCGGCCACGTCAGGATCGGAAGAATGGTGGGTGTGGTCCACGATGGAATTCTGCATGCTAAAGACGCGTATGGTAGCGCCAACGCCACAGCCAGTCCGATTTGCATGCGAACGCGCTTGCCAATGCCGCGTAAAACCCGGGGAGATGACCCGCCCGTCCCGAGAACGCTGCCGCGGCGCCCGGACTCAGGTAAAATACCTAGATTCGCGTCCAGCTTCGCCGTCCGGCTTGGCATGAGCGCCTCGTTCTTATCCAATTCGTCTCCGTCGGCGGAATGCGCACCGGTCCTGTACCGGGCGAGCGTTCCGTGCTGTTTCCGCGCCTTTCTCGAGGGCGCCCAATTAGCGCAGGTTAGCGCTCATTTACCGGCCAGCAGCCGTGCTGCCCCGGCACAAGGATCCAGTCTCATGCATCCCATGCTCAATATCGCCGTGAAGGCCGCGCGCCGCGCTTCACAGATCATCACCCGCGCGTCGCTCGACCTCGATCTCGTCCAGGTCAGCAAGAAACAGCACAACGATTTCGTCACGGAGGTCGACAAAGCGTCTGAAGCGGCGATCATCGACACGCTCAAGACCGCCTACCCCGATCACGCGATCCTCGCCGAAGAATCCGGCAAGTCGGATGACGAATCCGAATATCAGTGGATCATCGATCCGCTCGACGGCACCACCAATTTCATCCACGGTTTTCCGTACTACTGCGTGTCGATCGCGCTGGCTCATAAGGGCATCGTGACGCAAGCCGTGGTCTACGATCCGACCCGCAACGACCTGTTCACCGCCTCGCGCGGCCGTGGCGCATTCCTCAACGACCGCCGCATCCGCGTGGCCAAGCGCGACCGTCTGGCCGACGGCCTGATCGGCACCGGCTTCCCGTTCCGCGAAAAGGACGGCCTCGAAGCGTACGGCCGCCAGTTCGCTGAAATGACCGAAGCCTGCGCCGGCCTGCGCCGTCCGGGCGCCGCCGCGCTCGATCTGGCGAACGTCGCCGCCGGCCGCATGGACGGCTTCTTCGAGCAAGGCCTGAATGCGTGGGACGTCGCCGCGGGCAGCCTGCTCATCACCGAAGCCGGTGGCCTCGTCGGCAACTACACGGGCGATTCGGATTTCCTGCACGTCGGCGAAATCGTCGCGGGCAACCCGAAGGTCTACGCTCAGATGATCCCGATCCTGTCGCGCTACAGCCGCACGCGTCAGCAACCGGCGTAAGCCTTGCCCGCGTGACGCCGGGTCAGCACCGGCAAACGGAATATGAACGAGCGGCTTCGGCCGCTTTTTCGTTGGCGCGCCTGCATGCAGCGGGCGTTCGTGCTACAAAGCGGAAGGCCGCGCCGGCGCACTCCATTGCTGGCTGCGTTTTGCGCGTTTTTGCTGCGCCCTGCTTTGCGCCTGACTTGCGCGCAGCTTCCGACCCGCTTCATGAAAAAAGGCTTCTACACAATCATCGCGGCGCAGTTTATTTCGTCGCTTGCGGACAATGCACTGTTGATCGCGGCCATCGCGCTGCTCTCCGTGATTCGCTCGGCCGCCTGGGTCACACCGCTACTGCAGATTTTCTTTACCGTTTCGTATGTGCTGCTCGCGCCGTTCGTCGGCGCATTTGCCGACTCGATGCAAAAGCGTCACGTCATGTTCATCTCCAACGCGTTGAAGGCGAGCGGCTGCCTGATGATGATCGCGGGCGTTCATCCGATGATTGCCTACGGCGTGGTCGGCTTCGGCGCGGCCGCGTATTCGCCGGCCAAGTACGGCATCCTCACTGAACTGCTGCCGGCGGAAAAACTCGTCAAGGCGAACGCGTGGCTCGAATCGGCCACCGTGCTGTCGACCATCGTCGGCACGATGGTGGGCGGCGCGCTGATCAGCACCTTCGCGGATAAATTCGTCGCGCATGCGCATCTGCCGCTGATCCGCTCCTCCGCCGATCTCGCCATGTTCGCGACGATGGTGACGTATGCGATCGCCGCCGCGATCAACATCTTCATTCCCGACACCGGCGCGCGTTATGAGAATCGCCTGAGCGAACCGAAGAAACTGATCGGCGATTTCTATCATTGCTTCAACGTGCTGTGGGCCGACAAACTCGCGCAGATCGCGCTGTGGGTAACCACGCTGATGTGGGGCGGCGCGGTCACGCTGCAATTGCTGGTGCTCAAATGGGCCAACGTGAACCTCGGGCTGTCGCTCTCGAAGGCGGCGGTCATGCAAGGCGTCACGGGTCTCGGCATCGCGGTGGGCGCCGCGGCCGCGGCCGCGCTGATTCCGTTGCGCAAATCGCTGCGCGTGTTGCCGGTCGGCATTCTGACCGGCGCGGTGGCGATCGCCATGGCGTTCTACAACAAGGATCTGTTCCCGCCGGGCGCGGGTATTCGCATCGGCACGTACGTGCTGCCGTTCTACATTCTGCTCGCCTATCCGCTGATGATCCTGCTCGGCGCGCTCTCGGGGTTTTTCATCGTGCCGATGAACGCGATTCTTCAGCATCGCGGCGCGACGCTGCTGTCCGCGGGACATTCGATCGCGGTGCAGAATTTCAACCAGAATCTCGCCGTGCTGCTGATGCTCGGCGCCTACGCGCTGCTGCTCACGGCGAAGATGCCGGCGCAGTGGATCATCGTCGTGTTCGGCACCTTCATCACTTTCATGATGTGGCTGGCCAAGCGGCGTAGCGCGGTGAATGAACGCACGGTGGATATGCGGGCGATGGCGGAAGAATGACGCCTTCATGCAGGTGAAGCGGGCGCGGCGCGGCTCGTGCGAGATGTGTCGCCGCGGCGTAGGGCTGCAATGTGGATTGGCGGTTCAGATTGGCCGTCCGGCCAGGGTCCGCTCGCCGCGCCGGCAGGTTAAACTCACGCCCTGAACAGCTAACGCAAGAAGATACCGAGGATGGGCATTCAAACCGCAGCGGCCAACGACGTCGCACAACACACGCCGATGATGCAGCAATACCTGCGCATTAAAGCGGATCATCCGGGCACGCTGGTGTTCTACCGGATGGGCGACTTCTACGAACTCTTTTTCGAAGACGCGGAAAAAGCCGCACGTCTGCTCGATCTGACACTCACGCAGCGTGGCGCGTCGGCGGGCAATCCGATCAAGATGGCGGGCGTGCCGCATCATGCGGTCGAACAATATCTGGCGAAGCTGGTGAAGCTCGGCGAATCCGTCGCGATTTGCGAACAGATCGGCGACCCGGCTACGTCGAAGGGCCCGGTCGAGCGCAAAGTGGTGCGCGTGGTCACGCCGGGCACGCTCACGGACGCCGCGCTGCTGTCCGACAAGAGCGATGTCTACCTGATGGCCATGTGCGTGGCGCATAACCGCCGCGGCGTCGCGACCAGCGTCGGTCTTGCATGGCTGAATCTGGCGAGCGGCGCGCTGCGCCTCGCCGAAGTCGCGCCCGACCAGGTGGCGGCCGCGCTCGAGCGCATTCGTCCCGCGGAAATTCTGGTGTCCGACACGCCCAGCGACTCGGCAAGCTGGACGCCGCCGGTCAATGCGGGCGCCCTCACCCGCGTGCCGGTCTGGCACTTCGACGTCACCTCGGGCACGCAGCGCTTGTGCGATCAACTGGAAGTGGCGGGCCTCGACGGCTTCGGCGCGCATTCGCTGACTTGCGCATGTGGCGCGGCCGGCGCGCTGCTGCTGTATGCCGCCGCCACGCAAGGCCAGCAATTGCGTCACGTGCGCAGCCTGAAGGTCGAATACGAATCCGAATATATCGGCCTCGACCCCGCCACGCGCCGCAACCTCGAACTCACGGAAACACTGCGCGGCACCGAATCGCCCACGCTGTGTTCGCTGCTCGACACTTGCTGCACGACCATGGGCAGCCGTCTGCTGCGTCACTGGCTGCATCATCCGCCGCGCGAATCGGCGGTGGCGCAGGCGCGTCAGCAGGCGATCGGCGCATTGCTCGACGCGCCGCCGGGCACGAGCGTCGACTCATTGCGCGGCGCGTTGCGGCAGATCTCAGACATCGAGCGGATTACCGGGCGTCTCGCGCTGCTGTCGGCACGGCCTCGCGATCTGTCGAGCCTACGCGATACCTTCATTGCGTTGCCCGAGTTGCGCACGCAACTCGCGGCCGTTGCGTCGAATGCGGATTCGCTGGCGCGCATCGACGCTTCGCTGGAACCGCCGCAAGCCTGTGTCGAACTGCTCAAGCGCGCGGTTGCGCAGGAACCGTCGGCGATGGTGCGCGACGGCGGCGTGATCGCGCGCGGCTACGACACGGAACTGGACGAGCTGCGGGATATTTCGGAGAACTGCGGGCAGTTCCTGATCGACCTCGAAACGCGCGAGCGCGCGCGCACGGGCATCGGCAATCTGCGCGTCGAGTACAACAAGGTGCACGGCTTCTATATCGAAGTCACGCGCGGTCAGACCGACAAAGTGCCCGACGACTATCGCCGCCGTCAGACGCTGAAGAACGCCGAACGCTACATCACGCCGGAACTGAAAACGTTCGAGGACAAAGCGCTGTCCGCGCAGGAACGCGCGCTCGCCCGCGAACGCTCGCTGTACGACGCGCTGCTTCAGGCGCTGCTGCCGTTCATCCCGGATTGCCAGCGGGTCGCCTCGGCGCTCGCCGAACTCGATCTGCTGGCCGCCTTCGGCGAGCGCGCACGCGCGCTCGATTGGGTCGCGCCCACGTTCTCGGCGGACGCCGGCATCGAAATCGAACAAGGACGGCATCCGGTTGTCGAGGCGCAGGTCGAGCAGTTCATCGCCAACGACTGCGCGCTCACGCCCGAGCGCAAACTGCTGCTGATCACCGGCCCGAACATGGGCGGTAAATCGACCTTCATGCGGCAGACCGCACTGATCGCGCTGCTCGCGTATGTGGGCAGCTACGTGCCCGCGCGGCGCGCCGCATTCGGGCCAATCGATCGCATCTTCACGCGCATCGGCGCTGCAGACGACCTCGCTGGCGGCCGCTCGACCTTCATGGTCGAGATGACCGAAGCCGCCGCGATCCTGAACGACGCCACGCCGCAAAGTCTCGTGCTGATGGACGAGATCGGCCGCGGCACGTCCACGTTCGACGGGCTCGCGCTGGCGTGGGCTATCGCGCGGCATCTGCTCGCGCACAACGGCTGCCATACGCTGTTTGCCACGCACTACTTTGAACTGACGCAGTTGCCGGCGGAATTTCCGCAGGCGGCCAACGTGCATTTGTCGGCGGTGGAACACGGGCACGGCATCGTGTTCCTGCACGCGGTCAACGAAGGTCCGGCGAATCAGAGCTACGGCCTGCAGGTCGCGCAACTCGCCGGCGTGCCGAACGCGGTGATTCGCGCGGCGCGCAAGCATCTGGCGCATCTCGAACAGCAGTCAGCCGCGCAACCCGCGCCGCAACTCGATCTGTTCGCCGCACCCATGCCGATGCTGCTCGAAGACGCCGACGACGAACGCGACGATGCCAAGGCGGAGCCGGCGGCATCGCCAGCTATGCAGGCGCTCGTCGAGCGTCTGCGCGGCATCGATCCGAACGATTTGCGGCCGCGCGAAGCACTCGATCTGCTGTACGAACTGCACGAGCTGGCCGCCGCGCCAGATGCGGATCATTGACGCACACAGGCCCTCGCAGCGTCCGCGCAAACTTCGCGCGGCGCTGACCCTCGCCCTCACGCTCTCGGGCGGCGGCGTGCCGCTCGCAGGACTGTTCGCGGGCCTGTCAGGTTTCGCGCCGGCGGCCTACGCCGATACGCCGCGCTACACCTTCGCGGTCATCGCCAACACGATGCAAAGCGCCGCCGACGAAGCGCCCACGCAACGGCTGATCGAAGCGATCAGCCGCGAGCGCGACATGTCGTTCATCGTCTACGACGGCAATCTGAAGGGCGCGAAAGAAGCCTGCCGCGATGCGCTTTACGAGCGTCGCCACGCGCTCCTCGAAACGTCACGACCCGCCCTCTTCTTCATTCCCGGCCAGCATGACTGGGCCGATTGCGGCACGGCCGAAGCCGGCGGCTTCGATCCGATCGAGCGGCTCGATCAGTTGCGTCAGACGCTCTTCGCCGACGCCACCTCGATGGGTCAGAACCCGATCGCGTTGACGCGTGAAAGCGAAGTCTCGCGCTTTCGTCCATATCGCGAGAACGTGCGCTGGCAACTGGGCGATACCGTGTTCGTCGGCCTGAACGCACCGAGTCCGAACAATCATTACCTGACCGCGGGCGGACGCAACGGCGAATTCGAAGACCGCGTGATCGCCAATGCGTTCTGGCTGGAACACGCGGGAGAATATGCGAAACGCCGCGACGCGCGCGCGATTGTCGTGTTCATTCAAGGCGACCCGGACCCTGAGCGCTACGAACGGCCTGACCGTTTTGCATGGCTACGTTTTGCGCGTAACACGCGCCGCGATGGTTTTCTGGAATTCAAACGCAGCCTTGTGAAGCTCGCGCAGATTTTCCGCGGACCCGTGCTGGTGATCCATTGCGACGACGAGCGTGCGAGCGCCGGCTTCGTGATCGATCAGCCGCTACGCAATGACAAAGGGATGCTGGTGACGAATCTCACGCGTGTCGCGCTCGCGCCGCATGATCGTCTTAATCAGTGGATTCAGGTGGATGCGGATCTCGGCAGAAAACCGCCGTTCCGGGTAAGCGTGCGCGATGTGCCGAAGCAAATGCCGATGCCCACCGCGCAGCCCGTGCTGCCGCACGATGAACCGCCCGCCTCGATGCCGGCTGTACCGGCGCTCGGACCCGCGTCGGAATTGCCGCCACTGTTGCAGACGCCCGGGGAGTCGCAACTGGATCAGCAGCCGCGCATACCGGCGGATCAGGGCGGCGGCGGCTACGGGCCGGCTACCTCGACGCCGCCCGCGCCGGCCTCACAGCCGCACACGCCGGGCGCTTCTTCAAGCCTGCCCGGCATGCCTGCAAGCTCAGTGCAGCGTGGGCCCTGACTTGTCTTCTTCGTCGTCCTCGTCTTCGTCGAGAACTTCGAGGCCGTCGGCGCCATGCGCGTGTTCGTGCTGGATTTCGTCTTCGGTAGCCGGGCGCACGTCTTTCACCGTCAGCGCGAAACGCAGTGCCATGCCGGCGAGCGGATGGTTGCCGTCGAGCACGACTTTGTCTTCCGCGACATCGGTCACCACGTAGACGAGCGAATCGAGATCCTCGTCGCCTTCTTCCGGCGTGCCTTCGAATTGCATGCCGACTTCGAGCGGTTCCGGGAAGCGATTGCGCGGCTCGATCTTCACCAGATCAGGGTCGTACTCACCGAACGCGTCTTGCGGCTCGAGCTGGATCTGAGTCTCGAAGCCGGCCTCGTGGCCGTCGAGCTCTTCCTCGATCTTGGGGAACGTGCCATCATAGCCGCCGTGCAGATAGACCATCGGCTCGTCGCTTTCTTCAATCAGATTGCCCTGCGCATCCGACAGCTTGTAAGCGACCGACACGACGGTGTTCTTTGCGATTTTCATTCGATTCTCCAGAATACAACTCACATTATACGATGCCCAAGCGGCCCACTGACCACCCGGCCGACGTAGCTTCGGCACGGAATTTGTCGCCGGCTTCAAAGCCGGCTGTTCCGGTTCTCCCGCCTTCGCCAGACACGCCGACACCACTGCTCGGCAATCTGACGCCGTCGCAATTCATGCGCCGCTACTGGCAAAAAAAACCGCTGCTGATTCGCCAGGCGATCCCGAACGTTGAGTCGCCATTGTCGCGCGACGAATTTTTCGAACTGGCCGATCAGGACGAAGTCGAAGCACGCCTGATCACGCATTTCCGCAATAAATGGCAGATGGAGCACGGGCCATTCGCATCTGACGAACTGCCGTCGGTGAAGCAACGCGCATGGACGCTCCTCGTGCAAGGCGTGGATCTCTACGACGATCGCGCGCGGGCTTTGCTGGACCGTTTCCGCTTCGTGCCGGACGCGCGTCTCGACGATCTCATGATCTCGTATGCAAGCGACGGCGGCGGCGTAGGGCCGCACTTCGATTCCTACGATGTGTTTCTTTTGCAAGTAAAAGGCAAGCGCCGTTGGCGTATCAGTGCGCAGAAAGATCTGACACTGCAAGCCGATTTGCCTTTGAAAGTTTTACAGAATTTCCAGCCCGAAGAGGAATGGCTGCTCGAACCGGGCGACATGCTGTACCTGCCGCCGCACATCGCGCACGACGGTATCGCCGAAGGCGAATGCATGACTTGCTCGATCGGTTTTCGCGCGCCTTCCGCGGGCGAATTGACCGCGCAGTTCCTCTATCATCTGGCGGAGCGCGGCGAGTCGGCGGGCCAGCCAGACGCGCTTTATCGAGATCCGCAGCAACCTGCTGTCGAGCATCCGGCCGAGCTGCCCGCGGCGTTGGTCGATAGGGTTGGCGCAATCCTTGCTGGCGTCAAATGGAATGAGCAGGATATTGCGTCGTTCCTTGGCACGTATCTCAGCGAACCCAAGCCGAGTGTCGTCTTTGATCCGCCGCAAAGGCCGCTTAATGAAGCCCGTTTCATCAGTCAGGCATCGAAGTCAGGTATTCGGCTGGACCGCAAGACTAATTTGTTGTACAACCGCCGTTTTTTCTTCGTAAATGGAGAGGAAACGTCATTTAATGGCGCAAAAAAGTGGTTGTTTGACCTCGCAAATCACCGGTGCATGAGTGCGAAACGCTTTGTAACACTCTCAGACGATTCGTCGGTGACAGCACGGCTACACGAGTGGTATTGTGCGGGCTGGATACAAGTGGGCGAGCTTGCGTAACTCTGCCTGCCTGCTATACCGTACAGTGAAATTTTGTATGAGAAAGACAACGTATTGACCCCGGATTTATGGATTGTCAGTACGAAAGTGCATATAATTTCCGCCCAAGCCGTAGGGAAGATTCGAGCTCGTCAAAAGAGCTTCTCCACCAGCGGCCCAGGTCGGTGTTGGAGCACATTACCGGTTTTATTTTGCGCTGTTGCTTACCTTTAAACCATAAAAGGACGTGATCATGAAGAAATCCCTCCTCGTAGCATCCCTGTTGGCAGCTGTGGCACTGGCTGCATGCAACAAGAGCAACGACCAAGCCGCTGCCCCGGCTAGCGACGCAGCTGCTGCTTCGGCACCGGCTGCCGCAGCTTCGGATTCGGCTGCTGCTGCTTCGGGTGCTGCTGCTGCTGCGAGCGACGCTGCTGCTTCGGCTACGACCGCTGCTTCGGACGCAGGCGCTGCTGCTTCGGACGCTGCCGCTTCGGCTGCTGCTCCGGCTTCGGGCGCAAGCCAGTAAGCTGTCGCATAGGGTTTCGCCTCTGGGCGAAAACTGCATCGGGAAATCATCGCGATTTCCCGTGCAGTAAAGCAAAACGCCACGGATTCACATTCGTGGCGTTTTGTCATTTAGGCGCCGCTTTTTACAGCGGCGTTGATTGCTTCTAATCAGCCTGTTGCACCGGCGCGGCGTTCTCTTCGAAGAACTCGCGCACGACCTCGATCTCACGGGTGCGTTTGAATGGCGGCAGGCTCTGCCAGATACGGCGCCCATACGGTTTGTCGACGAGACGTGTATCGCAGATCATCAGCACGCCGCGATCGGTCTCAGCGCGAATCAGACGGCCTGCGCCCTGCTTCAGCGTGATCACGGCCTGCGGCAACTGATGCACGGCGAATGGGCTCAAGCCTTTCTTGGTCAGCGCATCGAGTCGCGCCGACAGCACCGGATCGTCGGGCGGCGCAAACGGCAGCTTGTCGATCACCACCAGCGACAATGCGTCGCCGCGCACGTCCACGCCTTCCCAGAAGCTCTGGCTGCCCACCAGAATCGCATTGCCATAGGAACGGAAGCGCTCCAGCAACTCGGTGCGGCTCGCATCGCCTTGCACGAGCAGCGGATAGTCCCAGCCGCGCGCTTCGATCGTATCGCGCAGCTTGGCCGAGATGCGGTCCACCGCGCGCAGTGTCGTGCACAACATGAAGACGCCGCCACCCGATGCTTCGATCGCCGGCAACGCGGCGTCGAACACTGCGTCGGTGAACATCGGCGAGGACGGCTGCGGCAAATTGCGCGGCACGTACAGCAGCCCCTGCGTCGGATAGTCGAAGGGACTGGGCAGCGTCATCGAACGTTTCGCGTTCAGGCCCATCTGCGCGGCGTAGTGCGTGAAATCGCCGCGCACCGACAGCGTGGCCGACGTGAAGATCCATGCGCGCGGCACGCCGGCGCGCTGCTTCGCGAAGATCGGCGCGACCGACAACGGCGTTTCGTGCAACTGCACGGTATGCGAGAAGACTTCGATCCAGCGCACCTTTTCGTTCGGGTCGGCGCGCTCGGTTTTGCCGTCCGCAGAGGCGGCGTCAGCGGCTTCGCGCTCGGTCTGCGTGGGCGGCGTGGTCCAGCCGGCAAGCACGCCTTGCAGTTCGCGTGCGCGGCGCAAACATGCGCCGATCGATTCCGCTCGCTCGGCCTGACCCGCCAGCGCGGACGCCAATGCATCGAGTTCGGTTTCGAGCGTTTCGAGCGCGGGGAATAACGGGTGATCGTCAGGCAACTGGCCGATCGACAAGCGCACCGTGTCTTCCTTGAAGGCAAGCCGCACATCGCGCGCGGCGCGCTCGAGCGTCGCGCCGAGCTTGACCCAGTCGACCGTTTCACGCGCATGCCCTAAACCTTCGGCCACCGAATCGCGAGCGAGCTCGAGAAACTGCGTGGTCGAAAGCGTCTCGCCGAAGAACAGCGTGGCTGTCTCGGGCAGCTGATGCGCTTCGTCGAAGATGATGGTGTTGGCGGTGGGCAGCAACTCAGCCATGCCCGTATCGCGCAGCATGATATCGGCGAAAAACAGGTGGTGATTCACCACCACGATATCCGCCTGCTGCGCCTCGCGGCGCGCCTGCATTACAAAGCAGTCCTTGTAATGCGGACACTCCTGGCCGAGACAGTTTTCACGTGTGGACGTGACCATCGACCACACCGCGGCCGTTTCAGGCACGCTCGCCAGTTCGGCCTTGTCGCCGGTGCGCGTGATCTTCGCGAAGCGCACGATATCCTGCAGATACGAGGTTTCCTGGCGCGACGGCAGACGGCCGTTATCCGCGGTGCGCTGCAAATAGTAGTGGCACAGGTAATTCGCACGCCCCTTGAGCATGGCGACCGACACCGGCACTGCGAGCGCATCGCGCACGGTCGGAATGTCGCGCTGAAAGAGCTGATCCTGCAGATGCTTCGTGCCGGTGGAGACGATCACCTTGCCACCCCACAGCATGGCCGGCACCAGATACGCATAGGTCTTGCCAGTGCCCGTACCGGCTTCGACGATCAGCGTGTTTTCGCTGCCGTCGAGGCCGCCCGATTCCGCGCCCTCAGCGGCTTCGGCGGTGGCGCCGGTGCCTACCCCCTGCAGACGCCGCGCCGGACGCTTCTGCGCCTCGAACATGGCCGGCTCGGGCATTGCGCGGCCCGACGCTTCCATGGCGGCGGCGACGGCGCGCGACATTTCGATCTGCGACGCGCGCGAGCGATACCCGTCGATCTGACGGGCCAGCAAACCGTTCTCAGCGAAGATCTCGTCCAGTTCGACGACGCGGCGCGGATTCAGCGACGCGCTCAGTGCGGACGCGGCGGGACGCGGCGCCGGTGTAGCGGCTCCTGATGCGTCATCGCCCGGCGTGGCACGGGATGAAGTTTCAAGCGGTGAATTCAAGGCAAGCGTTTCCTGCAAAGTCCGGCTCGCGCGGCGCGCGCCCGGCGCCTGCCAGGCCGCGAACTCAGGCGCGTGCGTCCGGTTCGAGCTGCAACTGCAGCAAGATGATGGTGTCCTTGACTTTGAGTTTGCGCTTTTTCAGGCGCTGCAACTCGAAGTCGTCGATGCCGGGCTCATCCGACATTCGGTCGATCAACCGATCGAGCCCACTATGCTCCGATTCCAGTTGCAGAATGCGGTCGCGCAGTGTGTCCGCGTTGATGACGTGATGTTGATCCCGCATGCTCGCCTCCTCTCGTCGATGGTGCGGGCTACGTGTGCAGCCCGCTACCTGAGGTTGCTGTCCGGCTTAAAACGCATTACGGCGGCTACGGCCCTGTCACGCACGCTCAGGGCCCCTTCAGCACGCTTACTGCTGTTGTTGCTGCTGCTTTTGCTGCTCTTCCTGTTGCTGCTGTTTCAACGCGTCCTGACGCTTCTGCTCGGCTTTCTCGGCCGCCTGTTTCTGACGCGCCTCCACGTCCGCCTTGTGCTGCGCCGCGTCCGCCTGCTTCTTCTCGAAGCTCTGCTGCTTCTGCACGCGCTCCTGCGCCTTCTGCGCGCCTTGCGCACGCGCCTCGTCGAGCTTGCGCTGGAAGTCGCCCTGCTTCTGATCGTACGCCTGCTGGTTGGCGGCAGCCTGCGACGGGCTGATGCCGCGCTGCGCCTGATCCAGCGCATGCTGACGCTGCTTCTCCTGATAGGCCTGCGCATTCGCGCTGCGCTGCGGCGCTTCGGCGGCGCGCTGCGCCTGATCGAGCTGATGCTGACGCTGCTTGTCTTCGTAAGCCTGGGCGTTGCGCGCGTCGTCGGCGGCACGCTGCGGCGCGCTCGCTTCGTCCTGCGCGCGCTTGATCGCGGCCTGCTCGTCACGCACACGGGCGCGCTGCGTGCGCTGTTCGCCGTCGAGCGCGAGCTGTTCCTTGCGAATGTCGGCCTGCACCGAGCGCATGCTGTCGCGCGCCTTGTTCAGGCAATAGTTGACGAAGAACTTGCTATAGCAGTCGTGTTCCGCAATGCCGTAGCGGTAGTTGTTCTCCTCGGTGCGCTGATCCAGAACTTTTTGCCGTGCGTCGAAATCGCTTTCCGGCGCTGCCGCGTTGCCGGCGTTGTCCGTGCCCTCGGCGTTCGTGGCGCCCTGCGCCTTCGTCGCGCTCATGGCCTGTTCGCCCGATGCGGCGGCCGGCGCCAAGGCGCCTGCGGGCCGCGCGGCGCTGCTGCTCGCCGGCGTCACGGATTGCGCCACGGCCGGCGCGGACATGGCCAGCGCGGCGGCCAGCACACACGACGCGCACGACGCGAAAAACATCCCATTGGAGAGGAACGTGGACCTGAACACGGAGCGCGGCGCCGACACGAGCGAGGTGCGCGGCGAACGAGACAAACCCGGCGACAAAAACGGCGGCAATTGTGACAGGCGAGAGACCAAGCGGGAGCCCAGGCGGTTGAGGGACAAGGAGATCGGCAACGTCGTAGAGGGTCAACGGAACATGCCCGAAATTCTATCACCCTGCGGTTGAGCCCTTTTGCATTTATGGCAAAATGCCCCGCTCCAGCAACCTGGTCGCAGCGCGTACGCCCGGCCTGTCCCGACGTGCCCCACGTGCCCTCACGTAGCGTCAGCGCGCGGCCCCCGAACTGAGTCCGCAGGAACACCAAGACCTTATGACGGAAACCGTAGCACTCAAGATCGTACAGCGCATCGCCGCCGAACTGTCCGTCCAGCCGCGCCAGGTCGCGGCCGCGGTGCAACTTCTCGACGAAGGAGCGACTGTTCCGTTCATCGCCCGCTACCGTAAGGAAGTGACCGACAATCTCGACGACACGCAACTGCGCAACCTCGAGGAACGCCTGCTGTATCTGCGCGAGCTGGAAGACCGGCGCGCCGCGATCATCGCCAGCATCGACGAACAGGGCAAGCTCACCGACGAGCTGCGCGCCGCGATCGAAGGCGCCGACAGCAAACAGGTGCTGGAAGACCTGTATCTCCCGTACAAGCCGAAGCGCCGCACGCGCGCGCAGATCGCCCGCGAAGCCGGCCTGCAGCCGCTTGCAGACGCGCTGCTGGCCAATCCCCTGCTCGACCCGCAAACCGAAGCCGCCGCCTACGTGGACGCCGAGAAAGGCGTCGCCGACGTGAAGGCCGCGCTCGACGGCGCGCGCGACATTCTCTCGGAACAGTTCGGCGAAACGGCCGAGTTGCTGGGCAAGCTGCGCGATTACCTGTTCAACCAGGGCGTGGTGTCGTCGAAAGTGGTGGAAGGCAAGGAAAACGCCGAGGAAGAAAAATTCCGCGATTACTACGACTACGCGGAAACCATCCGCACCGTGCCGTCGCATCGCGCGCTGGCGCTGTTCCGCGGCCGCAACGCGGGCGTGCTGATGGTCAAGCTGGGCCTCGGCGAAGAACTCGACGCGCAGGTGCCGCATCCGGGCGAAGCGCTGATTGCGCGCCACTTCGGCATCGCCAACCAGAATCGTCCGGCCGACAAATGGCTTTCCGACGTGTGCCGCTGGTGCTGGCGCGTGAAGGTGCAGCCGCACATCGAAAACGAGCTGCTGACCAATCTGCGCGACGAAGCCGAGCATGAAGCGATCCGTGTGTTCGCGCGCAATCTGAAAGACTTGCTGCTCGCCGCGCCGGCCGGGCCGAAGGCCGTGATCGGCCTCGATCCGGGCATGCGCACCGGTGTGAAAGTCGCGGTGGTCGATCGGACCGGCAAGGTGCTCGCCACCGACGTGATCTATCCGCACGAGCCGCGCCGCGACTGGGACGGCTCGATCGCGAAACTCGCGCGCATCTGCGCGCAGACGCAGGCTGAACTGATCAGCATCGGCAACGGCACGGCGTCGCGCGAAACGGACAAGCTCGCGAGCGAACTGATCGCGCGTCATCCGGAATTCAAGCTGCAGAAAATTGTCGTGTCCGAAGCCGGCGCGTCGGTGTACTCGGCCTCCGAACTCGCGGCGAAGGAATTCCCCGACATGGACGTGTCGCTGCGCGGCGCGGTGTCGATTGCGCGCCGTCTGCAGGACCCGCTCGCCGAGTTGGTGAAGATCGAGCCGAAGGCGATCGGCGTCGGCCAGTATCAGCACGACGTGAATCAGCGCGAACTGGCCCGTTCGCTCGATGCGGTGGTCGAAGACTGCGTGAACGCGGTCGGCGTGGACGCGAATACGGCCTCCGTCGCCCTGCTCGCCCGCGTCTCGGGTTTGAACGCCACGCTGGCGCGCAACATCGTCGACTATCGCGATGCGAACGGTCCGTTCCCGTCGCGCGAGCATCTGCGCAAGGTGCCGCGTCTGGGCGACAAGACCTTCGAACAGGCAGCCGGGTTCCTGCGCATCAATAACGGCGAGAATCCGCTCGACCGCTCGTCGGTTCACCCGGAAGCGTATCCGGTCGTCGAACGCATGCTGGCGAAGATCAGCAAGCATGTCGGTGAAGTACTGGGCAATCGCGAGGCATTGCGCGGTCTGTCGCCCGTGGAATTCGTCGACGATCGTTTCGGCCTGCCGACCGTGCGCGACATTCTGCTCGAACTCGAAAAGCCGGGCCGCGATCCGCGTCCCGAGTTCAAGACCGCGACCTTCCGCGAAGGCGTCGAGAAGGTCAGCGATCTGACGCCGGGCATGGTGCTCGAAGGCGTCGTGACGAACGTGGCGGCGTTCGGCGCGTTCATCGATATCGGCGTACATCAGGACGGTCTGGTGCACGTGTCGGCCATGTCGACGAAGTTCATCAAGGACCCGCATGAAGTCGTCAAGGCCGGCCAGATCGTCAAGGTGAAGGTGCTGGAAGTCGACGTGAAGCGTCAGCGTATTGCCTTGACGATGCGGATGGATGACGAGGTCGGCGCGGCAACGGCGCGCAGCGGTGGCGGCGCCCAGCAGGATCGCGGCGGCGCGGGCCGCTCAGGCGGCGGTGGACGCGGCGCGCAGCAACAGCGCTCGCGCGAGCCGGAAGCGGGCGGCGCAATGGCGGCTGCGTTCGCCAAGCTCAAGCAGAAGTAAGTTTGCTGCTTTTAGGGCGCGTGATTCGCTCACGCGCTGGTTGAGCTTGTTGAGCGCGCGCATTGCTCGATCGATCAAGCTCCAAACAAAAAGCCCACGCATTCGCGTGGGCTTTTTTGTTTGCGCCCTGCATGGGGGCGCTTGAAAATCAGCGGCAGCCGTCAGATCTCGATCTTCGTCCCCAACTCCACCACCCGATTAGCCGGAATACTAAAGAAGTCCGTCGGCTTCGCGGCATTCTGATGCATCCATGCGAACACACGTTCGCGCCACACCGACATGCCCGGCAGTTGCGTCGGCACCACCGTTTCGCGCGCGAGGAAGAACGACGTGTCCATCATCTCGAAGGTCATGTCGCGTGTGCGGCCGACTTCGAGCAGGACCGCCTTCACGTCCGGCGTTTCGTTGAAACCGTAGGCCGCCTTGACGAGATACAGGCCGCCGTCGATATCCTTGACCGTCACACGCTCCGAGTCGTTCACGTACGGAATATCGCGCGTCACGAAGGTCAGGAAGATGGTGCGCTCGTGCAGCACCTTGTTGTGCTTCAGGTTGTGCAGCAGGCTCACCGGCACGAGCGAATCGCTGCCGGTCAGATAGATCGCCGTGCCCGACACGCGATGTGGCGGATGCGCGAGCAATCCCTGCAGGAACGGCATGAGCGGGATACCGTCGGCGGCCGTGCGCTCCTTCACGATCATGCGGCCCTTGAACCAGGTCATCAGCAGGAAGAACAGCAACGCGCCGATGCCGAGCGGCAACCACCCGCCTTCTTCGACCTTCAGCAGGTTGGCGCCGAAAAATCCTAGATCGACCGTCATGAACACGCCGATGATCAGCGCCACCAGCAGCTTGTTCCAGTTCCACACGTTCACCATCACGACGCAGGCGAGAATCGTGGTGATCACCATGGTAGCGGTCACCGCGATACCGTATGCGGCCGCGAGATTGTCCGAACTCTTGAAGGCAATCACGATGCATAGAATGATGAACAGCAGCATCCAGTTCACCACCGGCACATAGATCTGGCCGATCGCCAGCTCCGATGTGTGCAGGATCTTCATGCGTGGCACATAGCCGAGCTGGATTGCCTGGCTCGTCAGCGAATAGGCGCCGGAAATCACGGCCTGCGAGGCGATCACGGTCGCGACGGTCGAGAGCACGACCAGCGGCAACAAGGCCCAGTCCGGTGCGAGCAGGAAGAACGGATTTTCGATGGCCTTCGGATCGTGCATCAGCAGCGCGCCCTGGCCGAAGTAGTTCAGCACCAGCGAAGGCATCACGAGGAAATACCACGCCATGCGGATCGGCTTGGCACCGAAGTGGCCCATGTCGGCGTACAGCGCTTCCGCGCCGGTCAGCACCAGTACGACCGAGCCTAGCACCACGTAGGCCTGCAGCACGTGCGCGGCCATGAAGGTGTAAGCGTAATACGGGTTCAGCGCACGGATCACATTCGGCGACTGCAGGATATGCCACAGGCCGAGCACCGCGAGCACCGCGAACCACAGCACCATGATCGGACCGAACAGACGGCCGACCATCGCCGTGCCGTGCCGTTGAATCCAGAACAGCAGCACGAGGATCACCATCGTGAGCGGCAGCACCAGATGCGACAGATGGGGCGCTGCGATCTCCAGACCCTCGACCGCCGAGATCACCGAAATGGCCGGCGTGATCACCGCGTCGCCGTAGAACATACAGGCGCCGAAGATGCCGAGCATCACCAGCAAGCCGGCCATTTTCGACTTCTCGTCGAGCGAGCGCAGCGCCAGCGCCATCAACGCGAGCACACCGCCCTCGCCGTTGTTGTCCGCGCGCATCACGAACAACACATATTTGATACCGACCACGATCACGATCGCCCAGAACAGCAGCGAGATCACACCCAGGATTGATTGATCGGTCAGCGGAATGCCGTGAGACGGGCTAAAGGCTTCTTTCAGCGAGTACAACGGGCTCGTGCCGATATCGCCGAACACCACTCCGATCGCAGCGAGAGCGAGGGAAGGCAGAGGCTGTTTGTGCACGTGATTGTTATCTGTCATAAACGCGAGGAAATCCGTTCCCTGAGCGGAAAAACGACCGCCATTCTAAACTGCCAGCATGGCGCCGCCCGGCTTGTTGTGGATACACCACGTGATCGTCCGCGCAGTGTAGCACTGCGATATGAGCGCGTCTGCTGCACGAGCCGCATTGCCGGCATCGTCAATGCGCGGTTTGCGATGCGGGCGCGCACGGCCCACACATAAAAAAACGGAGCCCGATGGGCTCCGTTTTGCGAGACTACGCGGGGTACGGCGCAGGGCGCGACGCAACACGTTCAGCGCCGTCTTGCGCATCACTCCCCCGACGACTCCTGCGCTTGCTGCATGCCACGCTTGATCCACGCACCGAGGTTATGCGGACGCACCGTGTCCCATTCCTCGAACGGTTGATGGATCCACGGATTGGTGGGCAGATACTGCACGTGGTAATCGGGCTTCACCTTCGAGCAGCCCTTGTACCAGAGCACCGCCGAACGCACCGCGGTGATCGCCGGATAACGCTCTTTCAGATGCTGCTGAACACGCGCGAGCGTCACGCCCGAATCGACCAGGTCGTCGACCAGCAACACGTTGCCGTGCAGCTCGCCACGCGTCATGGTGATGTATTGCGCGATGTCGAGCTCGCCCTGCTCCGTGCCGGCTGCTTCACGATACGAACTCGTGGCAAGAATCGCCAACGGCAGATCGTAAATGCGCGAGAGCTGATCGCCGACGCGCAGACCGCCGCGCGCGAGGCACAGGATCTTGTCGAACTTCCAGCCGGACTCGTGCACCTGCAACGCCAGCAATTCGATCAGCCGGTGATACTCGTCCCAGCCGACCCACAGGTTCTTGTCATCGTTGCGCGGATCTTTCATCGCAATCATGGGTACACCTTGCACCATGGCTTAAACCTTGAACGGATGACGAAGCAGAATCGTTTCGTCGCGATCCGGACCAGTCGACACCATGTCGATCGGAATGCCAGCGACTTCCTGCACACGCGACAGATAAGCGCGCGCATTCGCGGGCAGCTTGTCCCATTCCTTGATGCCGACGGTGCTTTCCTTCCAGCCCGCGAAGGTTTCGTACACCGGCTCGCAGCGCGCGACTTCCGACGAGCCGCGCGGCAGCAGGTCGACGTGTTTGCCGTCGACCGTGTAGCCGACGCACAGCTTCACTTCGTCGAGACCGTCGAGCACGTCGAGCTTGGTCATGCACAGACCCGACACGCCGTTGATCTGGATCGAGCGGCGCAGCGCGGCGACGTCGAGCCAGCCGGTGCGGCGCGGACGGCCGGTGACCGAGCCGAATTCTTTGCCGACGGTCGCCAGTTCGAGGCCGATCGCTTCCTGACGGGCGGCGTTATCCGCGTCGTACAGTTCGCTCGGGAACGGGCCCGAACCGACGCGCGTGCAGTACGCCTTGGTGATGCCGAGAATGTAGTTCAGCTTTTGCGGACCGACGCCCGCGCCCGCCGTGGCCGCACCCGCCACGCAGTTGCTCGACGTGACGTACGGATACGTGCCGTGGTCGATGTCGAGCAGCGTGCCTTGCGCGCCTTCGAACAGCAGGTTGCTGCCGGCCGCGTTCGCGTCGTACAGACGGCGCGACACGTCGGTGACCATTGGCTTCAGACGGTCGGCATAGCTGAGCATCGTGTCGAGCGTTTGCTGGAAGTCGACAGCGGCGACGCCCAGGTATTGCGTCAACACGAAGTTGTGATAGTCGAGGTTTTCACGCAGACGTTCGGCGAAGATCTCCGGCTCGAACAGGTCCTGCACGCGCAAACCGCGGCGCGCCACCTTGTCTTCGTAAGCCGGGCCGATGCCGCGGCCGGTGGTGCCGATCTTGCCCGCGCCACGGCGCGCTTCGCGGCCCTGGTCGATGGCGATGTGATACGGCAGGATCAGGGTGGTGGCTTCGGAAATGAAGAGGCGATTCTGGACATCGACCCCGGCGGCTTCGAGCTCGCCGATTTCCTTGAACAGCGCTTCCGGCGACAACACGACGCCATTGCCGATGTAGCACGCGACGCCGGGATGCATGATGCCCGACGGAATCAGACGCAAGATGGTTTTCTTGCCGCCGATGATGAGCGTGTGACCGGCATTGTGACCGCCCTGGAAGCGAACGACGCCTTGAGCGTGGTCCGTCAGCCAGTCGACGATCTTGCCCTTGCCCTCATCACCCCACTGGGTTCCCACGACGACGACGTTACGCCCGGGGTTCACATTCACTGCGCTGGCAGACATGTTGTTTCGTAAGCTGGTTAAAAACGTATTCTACCTATGTTCGCGGAACCTTCCGAATTTTTCCGTTTCCGCTCAACGGTATGCACGTTATGTTGGGTATTGCGAAAGTAGCGCGGCCGGTGGCCGCGCAGCGTTTTAACCGCACGTTCGACGCCGTCCGACGTGCCCTGGCGATCGCCCTCGGGCGGGTCCGCGGAACGCGCTCAGGCGCGCGGTTCGACGGCCCAATTTCCGTTGCGCTCGACCAACACGCGGTCGAACGCGAATTCGTCCAGATCGTGTTCGTGGCCAGGCAGCGCCTGAATCACCACTTCGCCGGCATCGCGCAACGCGGCGACGCTCACGCGCAGTGCTTCGTCGTGCTGCCAAGGCGCGAGAATCGCGCTGCTGCGCGCTTCGACCGGCGAAATCCGCGCCACTTCGCGCAGATCGAGCGAAAAGCCGGTGGCCGCCCGCGCACGGCCATACGCTTGGCCCACGTGGTCGTACCGGCCGCCGCGCGCCACCGCGTTCGGCACGCCGTCCACATACGCCGAGAACATCACGCCGCTGTGGTAAGCATAGCCGCGCAGATCGGCGAGATCGATCATCACTTCGGCGCCGTCGACCTGGCTCGCGAGGAACGCGAGGTCGTCGAGCGCGCGGGCGATGGCCGGCGCGTTCGGCAAGCGCGCACGCGCTTCCTCGAGCACCGAGGCGTCGCCGTACAGCGTGGGCAGTGCGCGCAAGGCGTCGCGGATCACCGGCGTGAGGTTGGCCGTCAGTTCGACGAGGCGCGGCACGTCCTTGCCCGCCAGCGCGTCGTAGAGCGACTGCCCGAGTTCGGCCGCGGCCGGCTCGGCTTCGATCAAGGCGGCGAGCACGCCCGCGTGGCACAGATCGAGGCGCACTTTCGCGAGACCGGCCAGACGCAGCGCGTCGAGCATCAGTTGCTGGATTTCCAGGTCCGCTTCGAGGCCGGCGTGTCCGTAAATTTCCGCGCCGATCTGGATCTGCTCGCGCGTGGCGTGCAGGCCGCGCGGACGCGTATGCGCCACGTTGCCCGCATAGCAAAGACGCGTCACCCCTTGGCGATTCAGCAGATGCGCGTCGATGCGCGCGACCTGCGGCGTGATGTCCGCGCGCAGACCGAGCGTGCGCCCGGACAATTGATCGACCAGTTTGAAGGTCCGCAGATTCAGATCGTGTCCACCGCCCGTCAGAAGCGACTCGATGTACTCGAGCAGCGGCGGCATGACCATCTCGTAGCCGTACGAGCGGAAACGGTCCAGCAAATGCCGCCGCAATTCTTCGATCTTGCGGGCTTCCGACGGCAGCACGTCGGCGATATTCTCGGGAAGTAACCAGGTCGACATCGATACAGTCCTACGACGTTGAACACGGCGGCTGGGTGCGCCGGTAAGTGAGTGTGAATGGCGGGCGGCGGCTCGATTTTGGCGGCCATCGCGGGCGTCCGGATTGCCTGCAACGACCGCATCCGGCTTTCGGGCGCAGGGCGATGCACTACGCGGCGTTCAGGCCGCGGCAGACGAAGGCGGCTGGTTGCTTGCGGCCGCGGGGCAATGACCCGCGCCGCCGCCAGGCCGCGACGCCATCGACAAAACAGGCCCCATCAAGTCACGATAAACAGCAGGACCAGCCCGAGCACCATCACGATCAGGCCGCCCACGCGAATCTGATGCGGCGGCCGTTCCGCTATCTTACGGAACGTGTCGCGCCAGGCGCTCGGAAAAACGAAGGGAAACATTCCCTCGATAATCAGCATCAACGCGATCGCGAGCAGTAACGAGCCGGCTATATCCATGCGAATTAAAGGGCCGCGATGCGGGTGCCGCGGCGTTCCGGTTATCAGGGTTTGCGCGGGACCGCGGGAGCGTCCGGGGCGGCGCCGCCGGTCGGGCTACGCATGAAGCGAAAGAACTCGTTGCTCGGGTCGACCACGATCACGTCGCCCGGCTTGAAGGTGTTCTTGTATGCCTGCATGCTTTGATAGAACTGGTAGAACTGCGGGTCGCTGCCGTAAGCGTCGGCGGCGATTTGCGCTGCCTTCGCATCGCCCTCGCCCTTGATGGTCTGCGCCTGGCGATAACCGTCCGCGAGAATCGCCTGTTGCCGGCCGACCGCGTCTTCCTTGATCTTGTCGGCTTCGGCGGTGCCCTTCGCGCGTTCATCCGCTGCGACCTGCTGGCGCGCGGCGATCATGCGCTTGTAGACGGAGTCGGCCATCGACGCGGGGAAATCGACGCGCGTCAACTGCACATCGACCACCGACACGCCGAGCGATGCCGCGGCCTTGTCCATTGCGGCGCGCGCTTCGTCGGCGACGGCCTGCTGCCTCGCGAGCGCGTCGGACAGCGTGACTTTCGCGAATGCATCGCCGAGCGCGCTGCGCGACAGCAACGCGAGCCGGTCCGGCAGGCTCTGCGCATCGCCGCGGGTTTCGGCGAGCAGCTTGAGCGGATCGGTCACGCGGTATTTGAGGACCGGGTTGGCCAGCAGATCGATCTTGTCGGACGTCACGTAACGGTCTTCGTCCGGTGCGTCGAGCGACTGGATGCGGTTATCGACCAGCGTGACGGTTTGCAACGGCGGCGGCAATTTCACATGCAGGCCGGGGCCGAGCAGGCTCGGCGCCTCGTCGCCATGCGAGGACAGCACCGCCATGTGACGCTGATCGACGACGAACACCATCGACGAAGCAGCGAACAGCACGATGACGACAGCCACGACGAGCGCAATGATCTTGTTCATGATGTGCGCTCCTTATTGAACGTCGTCTTCGCGCATACGGCTGCGGAAGGAGTCGCGTGAACGCAGCGCGTCGCTGCTGGCTGCGGCCTGGCTGGCCGGTGCGGCAGCCGCGGCAGGTGCCGAGGCCGCGGAGCCGGTTGCAGAGGCAGACGGCGTAGCCAACGGCGATGCGGCACTGCTCGCCGCTTGCGGCGCGGCAGCGGCCGCGGCCGTGGCGCCGGCAGTGGCGCCCGATGCGGCAGCAGCGTCGGCGACCCGCTGGCGAGTCTGCTCGACCAGTTTGTCGAGCGGCAGATACAGCACGTTGTTGCTGCTCTTGCTGTCCACATACACCTTGGTCGTATTCGAATAGATCTGCTGCATGGTTTCCAGGTACAAGCGCTCGCGAATCACAGCCGGCGCTTTCGAGTACTGCGCGTAGACCTGCTTGAAGCGCTCGGCGTCGCCTTGTGCCTGGGCCACTGTCTTGTCGCTGTAGGTTTTCGCTTCGTCGATCTGACGCGCCACGTCGGCCTGCGCGCGCGGCAGAAGATCCGCGGCGTAGGCTTCGGCATCGCGCTTGGCGCGCTCGTTTTCCTGACGGACTTTGGCGGCGTCGTCGAAGGCGGCTTGCACCCGGTCGGGCACCTGCACGCCCTGGATCGTCACGCCGGTCACGGCGAGTCCGGACTGGTATTCATCCAGGGATTGCTGGATCGCCGCCATCAGCTGCTGGCGAATTGTTTCGCGATCCTGATAGAGGATGTCATTGGTGCTGCGCGCGCCGACGATGCTGCGCACCGCCGCCTGGCCAGCCTGCATCACGCCCTGATCGGGATCGACGCTGCGAAACAGGTAGTCGGTCGGCTTGCGCACCTGGTATTGCACGGCGAAGCGCACGTCGACGATATCCGCGTCGTGCGTAAGCATCGACGCGTCTTTCACATTCGCGAGACGCACCACGTTGTTGCGGCCGATCTCGACCTGGCGAATCTGGCCGATATTGACGAGCTCATGCGCTTCGAACGGATACGGCAGACGCCAATGCACGCCCTGCCCCGCCGTGTAGCGATACTTGCCGAACTGCATCACGACGCCGGCCTGACCGTCCTGCACGACGAACACCCCGCTGCCGAGATAAATGGCCAGCAGCACGCCGATCACGATGCCCACGCCAATGCGCGCGCCGCGACCGTTGTCCGGACGGCCACCGCCCGCACCGCCGCCCTTACGGCCGAACACGCGGCTCAACCGGCGGTTGAAATCGCGCCACATCTCATCGAGATCGGGCGGGCCTTCACCGTCTTTGGTCGGCGGACGCTTGGGCTCGTTTGGACGTTGCCGGTCGCCATTGCCTTCTCCCCGGCCCCAGCGCGGATCGTTCAGTGACAGCATGGCGCGCATGCGCAGCCAGATACTCCGCTCGTTGTAATCGTTCACCTGTGTTCGTTCACCAGAGTAGACAGCGGGTCAGTGCAATTGGAACGGGTCAGTGCCCGAATTCTGAGACCTTATGGTCGTCGCGTGGTGCTGCCGACCGGTCTTCTTCCGAGAGATCGACCAGCGTTTCGGAAAGAGGTTCGGCAGTTGCGATTTCAGCGATGGCAGCGCGCAGTGTGTCCAGCCCTTGCCCCGTGCGCGCGCTCAAAAAGACGCGCGAAATATTACCATACTCGTCCCTCTCAACCGCGTCTCCACGGGCCGCCAACTCCGGCACCGCGTCGATCTTGTTGAATACCAGCACCTGCCGGATCGTGTCTGCACCGATTGCGTGCAACACCTCGTTCACCTGATCGATCTGGTCGAGCCGCACCGCGCTCGATGCATCGACCACGTGCAGCAGCAGGTCGGCGCGAATGGTTTCCTCGAGCGTGGCGCGAAACGCCGCCACCAGTTGGTGAGGCAGTTCGCGGATGAAACCGACCGTATCCGACACCACCACCTGCCCCGCTTCGTCGCCGAGATAGACGCGCCGCGAGGTGGTGTCCAGCGTCGCGAACAACTGGTCGGCGGCGTACGCCTGGGCCTTGGTGAGCGCGTTGAAGAGCGTGGATTTGCCCGCGTTCGTATAGCCGACGAGCGACACGGACATGGTCTGATTGCGGCTGCGCGCGCGGCGCTGCGTGCCGTGCTGACGGCGCAATTTCTCGAGCCGCGTCTTGAGCGCCTTGATGCGCTCGCCGATCAAACGGCGGTCGGTTTCGAGCTGCGTTTCGCCAGGGCCGCGCAAACCGATACCGCCTTTTTGCCGTTCCAGGTGGGTCCATGCGCGGATCAGCCGCGTCGACAGATACTGCAGCTGCGCGAGTTCCACCTGCAGCTTGCCTTCATGGCTGCGGGCGCGTTGCGCAAAGATGTCGAGAATCAGACTCGTGCGATCGATCACGCGCCGATTAAGCGCCTGCTCCAGATTGCGCTGCTGCGCAGGCGCCAGAGCGTGATTGAAAATGACGAGTTCGATGTCGTTCGCCTCACACGCAAGGCGCAGTTCTTCGGCCTTGCCGCTGCCGACGAACATCTTGGCATCGGGACTGGACCGGCGCCCGGTGAGGGTGACTAAGGGATTCGCGCCCGCGCTTTGCGCGAGCAGGCTGAGTTCTTCTAGGCTGGCTTCGAAATCGATCTTACCGAAGTCGATGCCGACAAGCGCTGCATTGATCAAATTGGAGGGTATCAAAATGAGGCGGCCGGGAGTAATCGCCAACGGGCGACGTTACGCCGGCCGCGACGGGGGTTAGGACTGTTCAGAATCCGGGTGGAAATTCACCGGACGGGCTGGCACGACTGTCGAGATTGCGTGCTTGTAGACCATCTGGGTGACCGTATTCCGGAGCAACACGACGTACTGGTCGAACGATTCAATGTTCCCTTGAAGCTTGATGCCGTTGACCAGGTAGATCGACACCGGCACATGCTCTTTACGCAGTGCGTTCAAAAACGGGTCTTGTAACAATTGCCCTTTGTTGCTCATAGCAAACTCCGTATTTTTTTGCAGGTTGACTTAATTGACGAGGAAGAAAAAGAGATCCACCGTCAACCGCTACACTATAGCCGATTTTCATTTTTGCGCGAGAGACCTGGCCAGGCGGCCAAAGCCAGCACACACGCGGGTTTCAGCCTGGATCTAGCCTTTGTCCGCGTAAGGGTTCGTCGACGATCTGAACTCTATGCGCAATGGAGTCCCAGTCAGCTTGAAAGTTTCCCGGAAGCGGTTTTCCAGGTAGCGTTTGTATGTTTCGGTGATCGCGTCGAGCGCGTTGCCGTGAATCACGATGATCGGCGGGTTCTGACCGCCCTGGTGCGCGTAACGCAGTTTCGGGCGCACCGGACCACGGCGGCGCGGCTGCTGGAATTCCACGGCATCGATCAATGCGCGCGTGAGCTTCGGCGTCGGCAGCTTGGCCATGGCGGCTGCGTAGGCGTCGTCGACGGAGCGCATCAACGGGCCGATCCCTGTTTTTTCCGCGGCGGAAATGAAATGGAATTTGGCGAAGTCGAGAAATTTCAGTTTGCGCTCGAGGTCCGCCTTGGTGCGCTCGCGCACATGCGGATCGAGACCGTCCCATTTGTTCACGCCCACCACCAGCGCGCGGCCCTGTTCCACCACGAAGCCGGCAATGTGCGCGTCCTGCTCCGAAATGTCCTGGCGCGCGTCGAGCAGCAGGATCACGACGTTGGCGTCGGAGATCGACTGCAGCGTCTTCACCACCGAGAATTTCTCGATCGCTTCGAACACTTTGCCGCGGCGGCGCAGACCGGCGGTGTCGATCAGCGTGTACGGCTTGCCACCGCGTTCGAAATCGACATAGATCGAATCGCGCGTGGTGCCCGGCATGTCGAACGCGATCACGCGCTCTTCGCCCACCAGCGCGTTGATCAAAGTCGACTTGCCCACATTCGGACGGCCGACGATCGCGATCTTCACGCCGCGCGCCGCTTTCTCGTCGTCGTTTTCTTCAGGCTGACCGGCGTAGGCGACTTCGAGCGCCTCGTTGATCATTTCGGTGACACCGTCGCCGTGCGCCGCGGAAATCGCGCGCGGGTCGCCCAAGCCGAGTTCGTAGAAGTCGGCGGCGACGGTGGTGTACTTCATGCCCTCCGCCTTGTTGACGACGAGGAAAATCGGCCGGCCGACCTTGCGCAGATAGTCGGCGATCGATTTGTCCTGTGGCGCGAGTCCATTGCGGCCGTCGACGATGAACACGACGATGTCCGATTCCTCGACCGCCTGGCGGGTTTGACGCGCCATTTCGTGCAGGATGCCGTCTTTCGCGACCGGTTCGAAACCACCGGTGTCGACGACCAGATACGGCCGCTCGCCGGTGCGCCCTTCGCCATAGTGGCGATCTCGCGTGAGACCGGGCAGGTCGGCAACCAGCGCGTCACGCGAGCGCGTGAGCCGGTTGAACAGCGTGGATTTCCCCACATTGGGGCGCCCAACAAGGGCAATAACGGGTTTCATCAGATGTTGTTCACGGTGAAACGCGGGATCGAAATCGACCGCCCGCGTAGCGACGCCATGCGGCCGCTACACGGCAGCGTTTGACGAAAATTATCACGAATTCGGCCAGCCCCGGATGTGCTGTCAATATGCGCACCCGGGCGGACGGGGGTTTGGCTGTATGGGCGGCGCCATGGGGCCGCCAGGTTCAGTCTTTACTGCTCGACGGCTCGCACGCCAGTTCGAATACGATTCTTTGCGGTACGTGCGGGGATGCCGCCGAAGGTGGTGCCGCAAGCAACCACCGATGGCCACGTGGGCCCGTGCGCCGTGTCTGATCCGACTTGCCGGACCAGCCAGTCCGGCGAATTCTTCTGCTCACTCTGCCCTGGAACTACAACTCAAACGGAGAACCCAGCAAAAACGCGCGCGGCCGGCGAAGCCGGCCTGCACGCCAGACGGCGATTGCCTCGCGCGATCAGCGCGGGCGGTAGCCGTACAGATCGCCGTCGTGCGTCAGTACCACCAGCGTTTCGCCGGCGAGCACCGGCGCCGCGGTAATCGGGCTGCCGTCGGTCTTCACGCGCGCGACGAGCGTACCGTCGTCGCGGGACAGGAAGTGCACGTAACCCTGATAGTCGCCCAGTACCGCGGCGTGACCCAGAATGAACGGCACGCTCAGGTCGCGGTTCTTCAGCTTGTCGTTCTTCCACAGCGGCGCGCCGCTGCTAACGTCGAACGCCGATACCACCGACCAGTCGTCCGCCGCGACCACGGCGCTGTCATCCTGCGCCAGACCGCTCGTGCTGGAGAACGCCTTTTCCCACACGGCGCGGCCCGAGTTCGCGTCGAAACAGCCAATCTGGCCCTGGAACGTCACAGCGCAAGTTTCCGAGCCGACCAGCGTGGGCGGACCGGTCACGTCGTTGATACGCTCCACTTCCGTCACGCCCTTCGGATAGGACACCGGCGTTTGCCAGTAGTTGTCGCCTGTTTGCAGGTTGATCGCCGCGAACGCGCCACCCGGAAAACCGGCCAGCACCGCTGCGTCGCCCGCGAACGTCATGCCCGACGACACGCGCAGATTGAGCGGCACCGCGCGATTGCGGTAGTTCCACTTCTGCTCGCCGGTTTGCGCGTTGAAGGCGACGATCTGACCGTCGACCGTACGCACCACCACGAGGCCGTTGCCGACGAGCGGCGGCGAGATGATCTCGCCCGGCGCCTTGGCGGTCCACAGTTGCTTGCCGTCCGCGCCGAGCACGTAGACGTCGCCCTTCAGGCCGCCGACCGCCGTGAGCGTGCCGTCGCTGCCGACACCTGCCGAGAGGTCGTCGTGCAGCTTGACGCGCCAAACGTCCTGACCGGTCTGCGCGTCGATCTTCGCAACCGAACCGTTTGCGCCAGCCGCGTACACCGCATTGCCGACCGCAACCGGCGAGAACAGGTAACGCCCTGCCTTACCGACGCTCGCCTTCCACGCCTGCTGCACGTCGAGCACGGGTTTGAACTCGGTGAGCGGCGTCGGCACGCGGCGCTCGTCTTTCGTGGATGAGCAAGCCGCCATGGTGAGCACGGTCATCGCACAGGCAACGGGCACAGCGTAACGTTTCAGCAGATTCATCGGTGGACGAAGCATTCAGGAAATTAATTAAAGGAGACCGGTTGGTCGTCGCATGCGGCGCTGATTGTGGCGCTCATATGCGGCGATCAGCCGCCCAGCGCGTCCAGCTTGAACTGAATCAACTGGCGTGCCGAACTATCGTTTTTCGACAACGAGTCGAGGGCCAGCTTGTAGGCCGCGCGCGCATCGTCGCGCTTGCCTTGAGCGGCGAGCAGATCGCCGCGGCCGTTCGCCACGATGCCTTTGAACGCGTCGGACTGCGGTTCGGCGAGCAGCGCGAGGCCCTGGTCGTAAGCCTTGTCGTCGAGCAGCAGCGAAGCGAGGCGCAGCTTGGCGATCTGCTTGAACTCGTCATCTTTCGCGTGATCGATGGTCCATTGCAGTTGCGCCTTCGCGGCAGCTTCGTCGCCGGCGGCGTACAGCGCCTTGGCGGCGCCCAGCGCGGTCATCTGCGCATACGCGGTGCGGCTGAACTTGTCTTCCATGTCGGTGGCGACGCGCGTAATCTTCGCCTTGTCGCCCGATGCCACGGCTTGCTGCACCTGGTCATACAGCACGGCGGCTTCCGCCGCCTCGCGCCGCTGCCAGAAATTCCAGCCGTTCCAGCCGGCCGCGGCCACCAGCGCCACCAGCACGATCCATGTGGTTGCATTGCCCCACTGCGCCCACCATGCCTTCAGACCTTCAATCGATTCTTGTTCGTCGTGGTAACTCATTGCCCGGCGATTTCCTCTTTCTTGCTACGTGTGCGTGTCGAACCCGATTGGGAACCAACCGGCTCGACGACATCGCGATCAGTCGTCGCCGTCTTCGGCGGTTGCAACCATCGCATTGATTAGAAATTCGGTCAAGTCTTCGGCCGGCACGTTTTGTTGCTCGTTTTTACCGCCGTTAGCATTTGTATCGCGCAGCGGTTTCACGCCGACCGTGCCGTTGGCGATCTCGTCTTCGCCGAGCACCACGGCGAAGGCCGCGCCGCTTGCGTCGGCACGTTTCATCTGCGATTTGAAGCTGGCCGATTGACCGTCGGCACTGCAATGCAGGATCACGTCGAGGCCGGTGTCGCGCAGACGCTCGGCGATGATGAAGGCCTGCTCGCGCGCCGCGTCGCCCTGATGGACCACGTACACGTCGCAACCTTCGTCTTCCGGCACGAGCTGCTCTTCCTTCAGCAATTCGAGAATCCGCTCGACGCCCATGGCCCAACCGCATGCCGCAGTGGGCTTGCCGCCGAGTTGCTCGATCAGCGGATCGTAACGGCCGCCGGCCGCGACGGTGCCCTGCGCGCCGAGCTTGTCGGTCACCCATTCGAACACGGTCAGATTGTAATAATCGAGACCGCGCACGAGACGCGGATTGATCGTGAACGGAATGTTGTTCGCCTTCAGAATGCGCTGCAAACCTTCGAAGTGCGCGCGCGATTCTTCGCCGAGAAAATCGATCAGCTTAGGCGCGTTCTGCGCGACTTCCTGCATGGCCGGATTCTTCGTATCGAGCACACGCAGCGGGTTCGTGTAGAGACGACGCTTCGCTTCTTCGTCGAGCACGTCCATGTGCTTTTCGAGGTGCGCGATCAATTCCACGCGGTGCGCCGCGCGTTCTTCCGCGAGGCCCAGCGAGTTGATTTCGAGCTTGATGCCCATCAGGCCGAGGTCGTCCCACAGACGCTGGCACATCATGATGATTTCAGCGTCGGCGTCCGGACCGGCAAAGCCGAGCGCTTCCACGCCGACCTGATGAAACTGGCGATAGCGGCCGCGCTGCGGACGCTCATGGCGGAACATCGGGCCGATGTACCACAGGCGCTTCGGGCCGTCGTACAGCATGTTGTGTTCGATCGCCGCGCGCACCACCGCTGCCGTATTTTCCGGGCGCATGGTCAGATTTTCACCGTTCAGCGCGTCGGTAAAGCTGTACATCTCTTTCTCGACGATGTCAGTCACTTCACCGATACCGCGCTTGAACAGCTGCGTATGCTCGATGATCGGCGTACGAATATTCTGGTATCCGTACGAACGCAGCATTGACTTGACGGTCGTTTCGAAAAATTCCCACAGCCCGGCTTCCTGCGGAAGGATGTCGTTCATGCCCTTCACGCCGGAGAGCTTTTCGAGCTTTTTCTTCTGTTCGTTCATCTGTCTTCGATAGCCGATGTTTAGTTGAGCGCTTCGGCGCGGCCATAGCGGCGCTCGACGTAGTCACTCACGATTTGCTGGAATTCTTGCGCGATGTTTTCGCCACGCAGCGTCTTCACTTTCTCGCCGTCGATGAACACCGGCGCGGCCGGGTTCTCGCCCGAACCCGGCAGGCTGATACCGATATTCGCCTGCTTCGATTCGCCCGGACCGTTGACGATGCAACCCATCACCGCGACGTGCATCTTCTCGACACCAGGATATTGATCGCGCCACACCGGCATCTGCGTGCGCAGATAGGTCTGGATTTGCGACGCCAGTTCCTGGAACAACGTGCTGGTGGTACGGCCGCAACCCGGACACGCGATCACCATCGGCGTGAACGAGCGCAGACCCATGGTCTGCAGGATTTCCTGACCGACGATCACTTCGCCGGTGCGCGACGCGCCCGGTTCCGGCGTGAGCGAGATGCGGATCGTGTCGCCGATGCCTTGCTGCAGCAACACGGACAACGCCGCCGTCGATGCCACGATGCCCTTCGAGCCCATGCCCGCCTCGGTCAAGCCGAGATGCAGCGCGAAGTCGCAACGGCGCGCGAGTTCACGGTACACGGCGATCAGATCCTGGACGCCGCTGACCTTGCACGACAGGATGATCTGATTGCGCGACAGACCGAGTTCGACCGCCCGCTCCGCCGAGCCGATCGCCGACTGAATGAGCGCTTCGTACATCACGCTTTGCGCTTCCCACGGCGTGGAACGCGCGGCGTTCTCGTCCATCATCTTCGCGAGCAGGTCCTGATCGAGACTGCCCCAGTTGACGCCGATACGCACTGGCTTGTCGTACTTCACCGCGGCTTCGATCATCTGCGCGAACTGCGTGTCGCGCTTCGCGCCGTGGCCCACGTTGCCCGGATTGATCCGGTACTTGGACAGCGACTCCGCGCACGCGGGGTAATCGCGCAACAGCAGATGGCCGTTGTAATGGAAGTCGCCGACCAGCGGCACCGACACACCCATGCGATCGAGCTGCTCGCGCACGGCCGGCACGGCCGCAGCCGCTTCCGGCGTGTTCACCGTGATACGCACCAGTTCCGAGCCGGCTTGCGCCAGTTCCTTGATCTGGATCGCGGTGCCGATGGCGTCCGCGGTATCCGTGTTGGTCATCGACTGGATGCGCACGGGTGCGTCGCCACCGATGGTGACGAGCTGGCCGCCCCAACGGACGTCGACCGCGTGCGACTTGCGCCGCGCGGCCTGCCCGCCGAACACCGGCTCGTTGGAAACGACTTTGCTACTGGATTGGGATTGAGCTTCGGATTGCATCGAAAAACCCATTTACGCCGCATGCGCTACACAAAAGACGTAGCGCCTGAATTGAAAAAGCGCCGCGGACCGGTTGGCCGCGGCGCATACCGTATCTGTCAAGGCAGCGCGAAGCGCGCCACGTTGCCTTTGGCCGCCGCATATTTTGCGGGATCGACCGGCTGGCCATCGAGCGTCAGCGAGTCGAGACCGGCCCTGTTGCCGACCGTGACCTTGAACGGCGCTTCGCCCGTTACTTCCTTGGTGTCGCCCGCGTGCACGAGGCCGGAGAACACTTCCTTGCCATCTTTGCCACGCACGCTGAACCAGCTGTCCTGTTTTACCCTCAACGCAACGATCGACTGACCTGCAGCCGGCGCCACCGTTGCCGCCGACGCCCCCGCGACCACCGTCGGCGTACTCGCTCCCAGCGTGGCGGCAGCCTTAGGCGCGGCCGCCATTGCCGTGACTGCCGCCGCCGACGAAGGCGCCGCGCCGGTGGCGAGCGGTGCGGGCATCGGCGTAGCCGACGCTGCGTTGTCTGCTGCTGCCTGCGTGTCCGGCGCCGAAGCAGCCTCTTCCGCGGTGGCTTCCGAACCTGCCGATTGACCCTGCGCCACCGCGCCCGATGCGCCGGTCGCGCCGCCAGCGGCGCTGCTCGCGCTCGCTTTCAATCGTGCAAGCCACGCCGACGAATCGCCGCCATTGGTGTGCCACATGCCGAGCGCAATCACGGCGACGATCACCGCCGCCACGCCCCACAACCATGAGCGGCTCTTCTGCCCACTGCCGCCCAGCGAGAGCGATACCTTGCCGCGCGGCAAATCTCTACCCGACGATGCCGGCATCGACAGATCCGGCGCCGGCACACCCTTTTCGCGGCGCAATGCCGCCGTGAACGGCGTGGGATCGGCGCCGAGCATCTTCGCGTAGCTGCGCACCACGCCCAACGCGAAGGTCGTGTCCGGCAAGTGGCTGATGTCGCCCGATTCGAGCGCGCGCAGCTTGATGGCGGACACCTTCAGACGCGCTGACACGTCGTCGATCGTCCAACCTTTCGATTCACGCAATTGGGTCAAGCGCGCGCCAGCCGCCGCCAACGAGTCCATGCCCGGCTGCACAACAGGCTGCACCGCCCCCCGTGCGACTGGCGCCGGATGGCCTTCGTTCGTGTCTGTGTCCTGCGGCTGCGGGTGCTGCGGCTCACTCATCCCAAATCCTTTCGCGTCGATTCTTTTTCACTTGTGCAACCCGGACGGGCTCAAGCCTCACGTCCGAATCGCAGACCGTTTATAACAAAATGTGCGGCCTTGTGCGCCGCTTCCGATCGCTTCTGCAAACTTTCTTTTCAATCGACACCGGCACAGCAGGTTGTCGCACGTTCGCGGAGCTTTCTCCGAACGCCGGCACCCTGCCATCCCCGCACGATTACACGGCGCGAACCTCGATGATCTTCGCTGCCTTCCCGGTGCGCTCAGCGAGCCGTGTGCGGTCTTTCACCGCGCCGGCCAACTGACCGCAGGCAGCGTCGATATCATCGCCGCGTGTCTTACGCACCGTGGTGACGACGCCCGCGTCCATCAACACTTGTGCAAACCGTTTGATCTGTTCCGGCTTCGAGCGGATGAGGCCCGATTCGGGGAACGGATTGAACGGAATCAGGTTGAACTTGCACGGCACGTCGCGCGTGACAGCGAGCAATTCGCGCGCTTGCGCTTCGCTGTCGTTCACGCCGTCGAGCATGCAATATTCAAACGTAATGAAGTCGCGCGGCGCGACCTTCAGATAGCGCTGGCAAGCCGCCATCAGTTCGCGCAGCGGGTACTTCTTGTTCAGCGGCACCAGCATGTCGCGCAGCGGATCGCTGGGCGCATGCAAGGAGACCGCGAGCGCCACCGGCAGATCGGCGCCGAGCCGGTCCATCATGGGCACGACGCCCGAGGTGGACAGCGTGACACGGCGGCGCGACAGGCCATAGGCGTTGTCGTCGAGCATCAGGCGCATGGCCGGCACGACCGCGTCGTAATTGAGCAGCGGCTCGCCCATGCCCATCATCACGACGTTCGTGACGACCCGCTCACCCTTGCCGTCGCCACCCGTGGCGCGGCCGCCGTCCACGCCGCGCGATGCGCGCAGCGCGAACTCAGCCATGCGCAGCTGGCCGATGATTTCGCCGGTGGTGAGATTGCGGGAGAAACCCTGTTTGCCGGTCGAACAGAAACGGCAGTTGACCGCGCACCCGGCCTGCGACGACACGCACAGCGTGCCGCGCGTTTCTTCGGGAATGTAGACGGTTTCAACCGCGTTGCTGTTGCCGACGTCGATCAGCCACTTGCGTGTGCCGTCGGTCGAAATATGGTCGCTGACGATGCCCGGCATCGAGATCGCGGCGCGCCCCTTTAGCTTTTCGCGCAAGGACTTCGCGAGATCGGTCATGCCGTCGAAGTCGGCAGCGTTGTATTGGTGAATCCAGCGCTGCAATTGCTTAGCGCGAAACGGCTTCTCGCCCAGGCTGTCGCAGTAGGCGACCAGCCCTTGGGCGTCGAGGTCGAGAAGGTTGACGGTGGGACTGCTCGTCATATCGAATCCTGCCATTTCAGTGCGAGACTACGTTCATGCAACAAGCTGCATGAACGCAATGCCGTTCGCGCCCATTCCTGCTGCTTTTACCTTACTACTTTGCCGGGCGATTCGTGCGACAAATCCAGTCGGCTGCACGAATCGCGTGAGGCAAGCCCTGCTTAACGCGAGTAGACGTTCACTTGCGGGAAGAAGAACGCGATTTCGACGGCAGCCGTTTCAGCCGCGTCGGAACCGTGCACTGCGTTCGCGTCGATGCTGTCGGCGAAGTCGGCGCGGATCGTGCCCTTTTCCGCCTTCTTCGGGTCCGTTGCACCCATCAGATCACGGTGCTTCAGGATGGCGTTTTCGCCTTCGAGCGCTTGCACGACGACCGGGCCCGAGATCATGAAATCGACCAGGTCCTTGAAGAACGGACGTGCGGCGTGCACAGCGTAGAACTTCTCCGCGTCGGCGCGCGACAGGTGAACCATGCGCGAAGCCACAATCTTCAGACCAGCGTTTTCGAAACGGCTGTAGATCTGGCCGATCACGTTCTTGGCCACTGCGTCCGGCTTGATAATCGACAGGGTGCGTTCGATCGCCATAAAAACTCCAAAAAATTAAGAGGTTACAGATTCAGATGAATCCGCTATTGTAGCATGTTCCCGTGTATGATTGCGATTGAACCCTTACAACATTGAAAGACTCCAAGCAGGAGTTTCCGAATACTGGTAGCGTAGGCGGTGTCGGTATTTTCCGGGCATTGAAACTCCCTGCCCGCGCGCCAATCTTAGGGATGAGAGCGCCGCGGCCGGCGACAGACATTCCCACCGGCGCAGCCCGACTCGCCACAACCCGCTTCACAACCATACGCATCACGCTTCTGAGGTAAGGAGAGACCATGAACGAACATCCGTATAGCTTTGGCCGCAATGGCGCGGTCAGCACGGTCGAAACGCGTAACCGCGTGCTACGGAACACCTACTGGCTGCTCGCGCTGTCCATGATTCCGACAGTGCTTGGCGCGTGGGTGGGCCTCACCACCGGTTTCTCGCTGTTCGCCGCCACGAGTCCGGCCATGAGCATGCTGGCGTTCTTCGCGATCGCCTTCGGCTTCATGTTCGCCATCCAGAAGACCAAAGACAGCGCAGCCGGCGTGTTCGTGCTGCTCGGCTTCACGTTCTTCATGGGCCTGATGCTGTCGCGCATCCTGAGCTTCGTGCTCGGTTTTTCGAACGGCCCGTCGCTGATCATGCTCGCCTTCGGTGGCACTGGTGTGATCTTCGCGTCGATGGCAACCATCGCCACGGTCAGCAAGCGTGATTTCTCGGGCCTCGGCAAGTGGCTGTTCATGGGCGTGATCGTGCTGCTGCTCGCATCGGTGGCGAACGTGTTCCTGCATCTGCCGGCGCTCATGTTGACGGTGTCGGTCATGGCCATCGTGATTTTCTCGGCCTACATGCTGTTCGACGTTCAGCGCGTCGTGAACGGCGGTGAAACGAATTACATCACCGCCACGCTCGCGATCTACCTGGACCTGTACAACGTGTTCGTCAACCTGCTGGCGCTGCTCGGTATCTTCGGCGGCAACCGCAACTAAGCTTGCTTCGGGGGCGCGGCGTTCGAAACGTCTCGCCCTGAAAGAAAAAGCCCATAACGAGCGATCGTTATGGGCTTTTTTCATGCGCCGCGGCGTCAGAAGCGCCGTAAATCGAGCATCAGACGCGAATCACACGCTCAGCCACGCAAACCCCTCATCCTGCGACGCCACCACCACTTCCGTCGGCGCCGCGCCCAGCACACCGGCCATGGCGGCCTGCGCCAGTTCCGGCAGATTGTTCTGCTGGCTCAAATGCGCCGCAACCAGATGGCGCAACCGCGATCGATCAAGCGAGGCCAGAATGTCAGCCGCCGCGTCGTTGTTCAGATGCCCATGATTGCCGCCGATGCGTGCCTTCAGCGACTGCGGATAGCGGCTGCCCGCCAGCATCCGCACGTCGTGATTGCATTCGAGCACCAGCGCGTCGCAGCCGCTCAGCACCGAGCTGATATGCGGCGTGGACGTGCCGACATCCGTCAGCACGCCGAGCCGGCTCGCGCCGTTCGAGAGCACGTATTGCAGCGGCTCGCGGGCGTCGTGCGGAACGGTGTAAGGGAGAATGCTGAGGTCGCCGATCGCCACCGCTTCGTCGCCCCACAGCACCTGCAGGTCGACATCGGCTTCGTCGGCGCCCACCGCGCGGGCGGTACCCCAGCTCATGTACAACGGAATCGACCACTTGCGCGCCAGCGTCAGCGCGCTGCCAATGTGGTCGCTATGTTCATGCGTGATCAGAATCGCGTCGAGACCTTCGACGCTCGCGCCGAGCCGCGTCAGACGCCGCTCGACTTCCTTGGCCGAAAAACCGCAGTCGAGCAGCACACGCGTGGTGGTCGCGCCGCTTTGCGCTTCCACCAGCAAGGCATTGCCTTCACTGCCGCTACCGAGACTCGCGAACCTCACGGTCCGTTTAGTTCAGTTGCGCGTGCAGCAGCGTCACGATGCGCTGCGCGTCGGACGAATTGTCGACCTGCCCGTTCGCAGTCAGCACCGCCACCTGGGTCACCGTGTCGCCCTTCGAGCGCACGTTGACGAGGAATTCCTGACCCGGCTTCTTCGACGAATTGCCGCTGTAGAACAGCTTGCCGAGCAGCCCTTCCTTCTTCAGTTCCTGCATCGAGTCCGCGTAGCGCACGTAGTAGATGCCCTTCGCGCGGTCGCGGTTGTCGACGGTGAAGTTCGTGCGGTCGAGCGCCAGGCCCACGCGCAGCCACGCGCGGTCGAACGACTCCTGCAGGTCGAGCGTGGATGCGCCCGCGCTCTGATCGATCGTGGTCGGCGCGACGGCCGTACGCGCGTCAGTCAACAACTGCTTCGATTGCGCTTCGGTCAGGCCGAACTTCTGCATCAGCTTGGTGAGGAACAGCGCCTCGAGCGCCGGATCGCGCGGGCGCTCTTCCCAACGCGACGACGTTTTGTCCTGCCCGGTCAACACTTCCTCCATGGCGCTGTGCGTAATGGAGATGTCGGTCGTGTCGCCCGGCGCACGCGACACGAGCGTGCGGAAGCTGTCACGCGTGCCAGACGAATACGCGAAGTCGATGACCTTGCCAACCGTGCGGCGGAACCAGTCGTCCGGAATGTTGGCGCGGTTTTCCGCCCAGTCGGTCGTCATGATGCCGGTGGCCGGCGCGTCGGTCTTCAGCACGAAGCCGTTCTCCTGCCAGAACTCCTGCAACTGCGGCCAGAGTTGGTCCGGCGAGCGGCCGTCGACGACCAGCCAGCGGCGATCGCCGTCGCGTTCGATATGCATGCCGAGCGGATCCTGCGCGTTCGGCTGGCCTTCGGTCGAATTGCCGGCGGCCGTGACCGCGCGCGTCTGCGCGCCGCCCAGCGCCAGATTGGCCGGCGGAGCGACGTAGCGCTCGTCGGTCTTGGTGGTGCTCAAATCGTTCGGAACGGCAAGCGGCGGTGCGCTGGCCGCGCCCTTGTAGTTGACGCGGTCGGAAGCAAACCAGTCGTTCAGCGTGTCACAGCCGGCGAGCGTCGTGAGGGCAAGCGCCAGCGCCGCCATGCGGGTTGCGTGGAGGGAAAGTGCGGAACGTTTCATGAGGTCCTTCGTGATGCTGGAACGCGGTGCCTTGGTTCTGTGTGCCGGGAACGTGGGCTGGATCGACGTCGGTTAAGGGAGTGCCGGTGGCAGGCTTTCGTTGGCGCTGGTGGGTGCCGCGGACGATATCCGCCTAGCCCAGCAGGCCCGCTTCGCGCAGCGCGCCGCGCACCACTTCGTGGTATTGCGCGTCGAGCGGCGTGAGCGGCAGGCGGATTCCGCCCTGCACACGACCCAGTTGCTGCAGTGCCCATTTGGCCGGAATCGGATTCGATTCGATGAACAGGTTCTTATGCAACGACAGGAGTTTCAGATGAATCTCACGCGCGGTCTTCGCGTCCGCGGCCAGGGCGGCCTTGCAGAGCTCGCTCATCGCGCGCGGCGCGACGTTGGCGGTGACCGAAATGTTGCCGTGGCCGCCGAGCAGCATCAGCGCGATCGCGGTGGGATCGTCACCGCTGTAGATGCCGAAGTGCGCCGGCGCGGATTTGATCAGATGCGCGGCGCGATCGATATTGCCGGTCGCTTCCTTTACACCAATGATGCCCGGCACCTGCGCGCAGCGCAGAATGGTTTCGTTGCTCATGTCCGCAACGGTGCGGCCCGGCACGTTATACAGAATCACCGGCAGATCGACGGTTTCGGCGATCTTCGCGAAGTGGCGGTAGATGCCTTCCTGCGTCGGCTTGTTGTAGTACGGCACGACCTGGAGCGTGGCGTCGGCGCCGACTTCCTTGGCCTGCTGGGTGAGTTCGATGGCTTCGGTCGTGGAATTGCCGCCCGAGCCCGCGATCACCGGAATCCGGCCCGCCGTGTGCTCGACCGCGGTCTTGACCATCAGCACGTGTTCTTCGACCGACAGCGTGGCCGACTCGCCGCTCGTGCCGACCACGACGAGAGCGTTCGTGCCCTCCGCGACGTGCCAGTCGATCAGTTTGCGAAACGCCGGCAGATCGAGGCTGCCGTCTTCGAGCATCGGGGTAATGATGGCAGGAATGCTGCCGCGAATCTGAACGCTGTCGTTGCTGCTGTGGTTGCCGTTAGTCATGAAACGCCATGAATTTGATCAGGTAAACCGCGATTGTAGCGGATTAGCCAGCCAACTCGTAAGAAGGCGGAGATGCCGCCTGTGCGGGGTCGTCTGAGCGCTCCGCCTCCAGAATTGCGCAGATCCGCTGGACGTAGGCCGGGCGCGGCCGCGCGAGAAAACCGTCCTGAAAAGCGACCACCCGGAGCTGGCCGCGCACGCACTCGAGAAGCTCGCCGGGCGCCAGCAGAAACGCCGGATTAGAGGGTTTGCCGACGCTTTCGTTTCCTTGCGCGAAGGTCTCGTAAACCAGTACGCCGCCGGGCGCGAGCGCGCGCAACAGCTGCGGAAAGAGCGGCCGGTGCAGGTAGTTGGTCACCACGACGGCGGCGAATTTCGCGTCAACGGGCAACGGCCACGCGGCGCCTTCCAGATCGGCTTCGAGCGGGGTGACGAGCGGCTCGTCGCGCAGCGCGTCGAGCGCCGCCGCGTCGCGGTCGATGGCGGTCACCGGATGCCCCAGCGACGCAAAGAACCGCGCATGCCGCCCCGCCCCGGACGCGACATCGAGCACCGCGCCGCCCGCCGCGACCAGATGCGCCCAATCGCGCACCCAAGGCGACGGCTCGCCCAATCCATGCATGGCGGTAGCGGGAGTGCTCATCACTTCGGCGCGGCTCAGTTGTACGACAGCCCCATGGCTTCGCGTACTTCGCGCATGGTTTCCGTGGCGAACCTGCGGGCCTTGTCGCAGCCGTCGGCGACGATCGCGCGCAACAGCGACGGATCGTCCATGTACTTCTGCGCGCGCTCGAGCATGGGCTGCTGCTCACGCAGAATGCCTTCGATCACCGGCTGCTTGCACTCGAGGCAACCAATGCCGGCCGTCCGGCAGCCCTTCTGCACCCACTCGTGGGTGGCTTCGTCCGTGTAGACCTGGTGAAGCTGCCACACCGGGCACTTGTCAGGATCGCCCGGATCGGTGCGGCGCACGCGGGCCGGATCGGTCGGCATGGTGCGCACTTTCTTCGTGATGGTCTCCGCGTCTTCACGCAGGCCGATCGTGTTGCCGTACGACTTCGACATTTTCTGGCCGTCGAGGCCCGGCATGCGCGACGCCTCCGTCAACATGGCTTGCGGCTCGACCAGAATGATCTTGCGCGAACCTTCGAGGTAGCCGAACAGGCGCTCGCGGTCGTTCATCGACAGGCTTTGCGATTCCTGCAACATGGCGCGCGCCTGTTCGAGCGCTTCGTCGTCGCCTTCCTGCTGGTAGGCGTTGCGAAGTTCGTGATAGAGCTTGGCGCGCTTGCCGCCGAGCTTTTTCGCGGCGTCGTTGGCCTTTTCTTCGAAGCCCGGTTCGCGGCCGTACAGGTAGTTGAAACGGCGCGCGATTTCACGCGTCATTTCGACGTGCGGCACCTGATCTTCGCCAACCGGCACGAGCGAGCCGCGATACAGCAGAATGTCCGCCGCCATCAGCACCGGATAGCCGAGAAAGCCGTAAGTGGACAGATCCTTGTCCTTCAGCTTCTCCTGCTGCTCCTTGTAGGTCGGCACGCGTTCGAGCCAGCCGAGCGGCGTGCTCATGCCGAGCAGCAGCGCCAGTTCGGCATGCTCGGGCACTTTGCTCTGGATGAACAGCGTGGCCTGCGCCGGATCGATCCCGGAGGCCAGCCAGTCGATCAGCACGTCCCAGACGTTCTTTTCGATCACTTCGGGCGTTTCGTAGTGCGTCGTCAGCGCGTGCCAGTCGACCACACAAAAGAAACACGGGTACTCGGACTGCAGCCGCACCCAGTTTTTCAGCACGCCGTGATAGTGGCCGAGGTGCAACGACCCGGTGGGCCGCATGCCGGAGAAGATACGGTCTGGGAACATGGTTATCTAGAAAAGCGAAACAAGGGGAGTCAGAATGGCGGTGATCGCGCTGTAGCCGATCGTGACCAGCGGGTTCAACCAGTATCGCGTCAGCGTACCCGTCATGACCAGCGCCATCACGATGAAAAACCCGTACGGTTCGAGGCGCGACAGCGTGATGGACTGCCGCGGCGGCAACAGCGCCATCAGCACACGGCCGCCGTCGAGCGGCGGCAGCGGAAACAGGTTGAGCACGCCGAGCACGAGATTCACGCCGACGCCCGCTCCCGCCATGCGCGTGAAGAACGGCTCGTCCACGTTCGACACCGCGAGTGCGACACCAAACAGACCCCAGATCACCGCCTGCACGAAGTTGCAGCCCGGACCCGCCGCTGCGACCCACAAACTGCCCCAGCGCGGATTGCGCAGATTACCGAAGGCGACTGGCACCGGCTTGGCGTAGCCGAACATGAACGCACCGCTGGTGGCGAAGTACAGCAGCAAGGGAATCGCAATCGTGCCGAGCGGGTCGATGTGCCGCATCGGATTGACGGAGACGCGGCCGAGCACGTAGGCGGTATTGTCGCCGAGCCAGCGCGCGACGTAGCCATGGGCGGCTTCGTGCAGCGTGATGGCGAAAATCACCGGCAGCGCGTAAACCGCAATGGTCTGTATCAGGGAAGAATCCATAACTCGTTATTGTAACAACGCGATTGCGTGCGTCTGTCCGCTTTCACTCATGCCGTCTCTTCGAGGCCGAACGGCGCGAGAGAACCGCGCCCCGGCCGCACCAGCACCGGCTCCGCGCCGGTCAGATCGATCACCGTGGACGGCTCGCACACACACGGACCGCTGTCGATCACCAGATCCAGTTGCTTCTCCAAACGCTCGCGGATTTCTTCCGGGTCGTTCAGCGGCTGGGTTTCGCCCGGCATGATCAGCGTCGAGCCGAGCAACGGCTGGCCGAGTTCTTCGAGAATCGCCAGCGTGATCGCGTGATCCGGCACGCGCAGGCCGATGGTCTTGCGCGACGGATGCGACAGGCGCCGCGGCACTTCCTTGGTGGCCTGCAGGACGAACACGTAGGGGCCCGGCGTCACCGATTTGATCAGCCGGTATTGCCGGTTGTCCACCATCGCGAAGTTCGCGAGTTCCGACAGGTCGCGCACCAGCAGCGACAGCAGCTGCTTCTCGTCGAGTCCGCGAATACGTCGCAGACGCTCGACCGCGTCCTTGTCGTCCAGATGGCAGGCGAGCGCGTAGCTCGAATCCGTCGGCAACGCGACCACGCCGCCATCGTTGATGATCTGTACGGCCTGTTTGACGAGGCGCGGCTGCGGGTTATCAGGATGAAGCCGAAAGTATTGAGACATGGCGACTAACGTTGGCTCACGGATGAAAGCGGACAGACGGCAAATTGAACTGCGGCTGAACACCGGTCGGAAGATCGGACGAAAAGCACGCGCGGCGCACGGCCCGCTTTCGCGCATGACGTGCCGCGACGGCACGGCGCGATCACAGCCAGCGTTCCCAGACGGGCTTCAGATCGGAGGGCAGCGGCGGCAGCGTGCCGAGATCGACGCGGCCTTCGCCGGGTGCGTGGAAGTCTGACCCGCGCGAAGCCTCGAAACCGAACCGGCGCGCGACATCGGCGTATTCGCGGTATTGATCGGGCGTGTGGCTGCCCGTCACTACCTCGATCGCCTTGCCGCCGAGATCGATGAATTCGGCGAAAAACGCGTCGAATTCAACCGGCGAGTAAGCATAGCGACCCGGATGCGCAATGATCGCTTCGCCGCCGGCCGCCTGGATCCAGCCGACCGCGTCGGCCAGTTTGGCCCAGCGGTGCGGCACGTAGCCCGGTTTGCCGTCGCCGAGATAGCGGGTGAACACGTCCTGGGTGGAACTGGCGTAGCCGCTGTCCACCATGAAACGCGCGAAATGCGTGCGCGAAATCATGTCCGGGTTCGACACGTATTTGAGCGCGCCCTGATAGGCGTCGGGAATGCCGAGCGTAGCCAGTTGTTCGCCGATCGCCTCCGCCCGCGCGGCGCGGCCGTTGCGGGTGCGCGCGAGACCGTCGATCAGGATCGAACTGGTCGGATCGATGCCCAACCCAACGATGTGCACCGTGCGCGACGCCCACGTCACCGAGATCTCGACGCCGCTCAGATAGTCCATGCCGAGCGCCTCGGCGGTGCTTCTGGCTTCGTGCTGGCCGCCCAGTTCATCGTGATCGGTGAGCGCCCACAGCGTCACGCCGCCCGCGTGCGCGCGGCGCGCGACGTCGGCCGGCGCGAACTGGCCGTCGGAAACGGTGGAGTGACAGTGGAGGTCGGCGTTCATCGTTGTCTTGAAAAGGTTCTGCACTCATTTTACTGCAACGCAGTAAGCGGACGCAGAGCTATCTCACAACGGACGTCCCGAAGGTAGCCCCTCGGGAACCCTCAAACTTTTTTAAGCCCTACGCGCAGAATCCCTCGATCAGCGCGGCCACCTGCTCCGGCTGGTCGTGATGCACCATGTGCCCCGCTTCGTCGATGATCTTCTCGCGCCAGTCGGGGAACGCCTGAAAGCGCGCCTTGAATTCGTCGAGAGGAATCTCGCCGGCGATCCGCGCGAGCGTCGGCGAATTGGCGGCCTCCACGTGCAGGACCTTCGCGCTCACCTTGCGCCACGTCGCCATCACTTCGTCGAGACGGTACAGCGCCGGGCCGCGCAGCTTGTGCGCGGGATCGGCGAGCAGCATGTAGCGCCCTTCGCCGTCCGGCTTCGACCAGTGCTGCGCGAGAAATTGCGCGCGCTTCGGGTCGAGCCGCGGATTGGTCTTGATCAGGCGCGCGGCGACGTCGTCGAGCGACGCGTAGCGCTTCAATTGCGGCGGATCACGCAATTCATCGAGCCAGGTGCGCAGGCGCTTGGGCGCTTGTGCCGAGTGCGACGGCGCGAGTCCGAAGCCTTCCAGGTCGACCACCCGCCGCACCCGCTCCGGCCGCACGCCCGCATACACGCACGCGATGTTCGCGCCCATGCTGTGGCCAACCAGATTCACTTCGCCGGTCGGCGCGTAGTGGTCGAGCAAGGCGTCGAGGTCGGCCACGTAGTCCTGAATCCAGTAGTTGCCGCCGCCGCGTTCCGCCACCGGCCAGTCCGACAGGCCGAAGCCGCGCATGTCGGGCGCCAGCACCTGCCAGTCGCCGCCCAGCGCGCCGACGACGAACTGGAACGAGGCGGCCACGTCCATCCAGCCGTGCAGCATGAAGAGCATCGGGGCGTCGGGGTTGCCCCAGCGCCGCACATGCAAGCGGATGCCGCGCACCGCGACGAATTCAGACTGCGAAGTGTTCATGAACGGCACGCCAAAAAAAGAATGATCGTTCGATTATAACGAGATGGCCCGCCGATGCGCGGGGTCGGAGGCGAAGGAAGTCTCAGTCGCCGGCGGACGGCGAAGCCGCTTCCGGCGCGTCGAGGCCCGCCAGGGCTGCCAGAGCGGCCAGTTCGGCTTCGTCGAAACCGGCGTCGCGGCGCGCCTCGAAATTGAACGGCCCACGTAATTTCGGTGCGTGATACTGGTCGGCGAGGCGCGCGTAAGTCTCGTGAGGATCGAGGCCGCTGCCGTCGCACAGATGGCGGAACCAGCGATTGCCGATCAGCACGTGGCCGATTTCGTCGCGCAGGATCACGTCGAGAATCGCCGCCGACGCCTGATCGCCAGCCTGCAGCAGGCGCGCGCGGATCGGCGGTGAGGCGTCGAGGCCGCGGGCTTCGAGCGTGCGCGGCACTAGCGCCATGCGCGCCAGCACGTCGCCACGCGTGCGCTCGCACATGTCCCACAGACCGTCGTGGGCCGGAAAATCGCCGTAGACGTGGCCGTATTCGGCGAGGCGCGCGGTCAGCAGCGAGAAGTGATAGGCCTCTTCGGAGGCAACTTTGAGCCAGTCGGTATAGAACGCGGCGGGCATGCCGCCGAAGCGCCAGACCGCGTCGAGCGCGAGATTGATGGCGTTGAATTCGATGTGCGCGAGTGCGTGCAGCAGGATTGCGCGCCCTTGCGGCGCTTGCATGCTGCGCCGCTTCAAACCGCGCGGATCGACCAGTTCGGGGCGCGCGGGACGGCCCGGCAGTCCAGCCGGTTCGTCGAGTTCGAGGTCCACTGCGCATGCCATGCTGCCGTCGAGCACCGCGGCATAGAGCGCGCGGGCCGCGGCGGCCTTGGCGGCCGGATCGGCTTCGCGCAACGCGGCGAGCGCTGCGGTGCGCGCGCAAGGGGCCTCGCGCCCGGTTTCAGTGGCCGGCGAATGAGGCGAAACGGACGAAACAGCGGACATCATGGCAAGCGGATCGGCAAGGGAAGCTATGAAGGAAGCCAACAACGGCATGGCTAAGGAAATGGCAAAGCCGGCGGCAACCGACGCTTTGGCATACTGCCGTCAAAGCACGCGCCGCAACCGCGCGGCCGGCAGCCTGACCAACGAAGCGGCGAACGCTCCTGCGGCCAGACCAAGCGGCCCAACCACACAACCGTTTACAATACTCGATTCGACCATCCAACGCGCCCGATGCGTCGGCGAGGCGCGACAACCCGGCGTGGCAAGACGTTTCGGGCGGTTCGGCGCAATGTCCGGCGCGCGCAGTGACCGATCAAGAGGAGACACCGTGACCATTTACAAGCTTGGCGAAGCCGCCCCGACCATCCATGAAAGCGTCTTCGTCGCCGATTCGGCGAGCATCATCGGCAACGTGACGCTCGGGGAGAACGCCAGCGTCTGGTTCGGCGCGACGATTCGCGGCGACAACGAGCCGATCACCATCGGCGCCGGCAGCAACGTGCAGGAAAACGCCGTGCTGCACACCGACCCCGGTTTTCCGCTGACGATCGAGCCCAACGTGACGGTCGGCCACCAGGTCATGCTGCACGGCTGCACGATCAAGGAAGGCTCGTTGATCGGAATTCAGGCGGTGGTCTTGAATGGAGCGGTAATCGGCCGCAACTGTCTGGTCGGAGCGGGCGCCGTCGTCACCGAGGGCAAGGCATTTCCCGACAATTCGCTGATTCTCGGCGCGCCCGCCAAGGTGGTGCGCGAACTGACCGAGACGGATATCGCCAACATGCAGCGCGGCGCGGCAACCTATGCCGAGCGCCGCGACTATTACAAGGCGCAGCTCGTGCGCATCGGCTAACCAGCCGGAGCGCGCGGCGCGCACGGCGCGGCATCACGCTGCGTCATTCGACCGAGGAAAAGTTGTGAGCGACCAGTTGCAAAAATTCATGTTCAGCGCGGCGCCAGTGCGCGGCGAGATCGTTTCCCTGCGCAATACCTGGCAGGAAGTGCTGACGCGCCGCGATTATCCGGCGCCGGTGCGGACGGTTCTGGGCGAAATGATGGCCGCGTGCGCGCTGCTGTCGGCGAATCTCAAGTTCGACGGCACGCTCATCATGCAGATTTTCGGCGATGGCCCGGTCAAGATGCTGGTGGTGCAGTGCAGCTCCGATCTGTCGATGCGCGCGACCGCCAAGCTGTCCGGCGAAGCGGCCAACGTGATCGGCGAGACGACCAGCATGGTCGAGCTGCTGAACGCGAGCGGCCACGGCCGTTGCGTGATCACGCTCGATCCTGCCAACAAGCAGCCCGGACAGCAGCCCTATCAAAGTATCGTGCCGCTGTCGGGCGTGGACGGCCCGCTCAACTCGATGGCCGAAGTGCTCGAGCACTACATGCATCACTCGGAGCAGCTCGACACGCGCCTGTGGCTCGCGGCGAACACCGAGCGCGCAGTCGGCATGCTGTTGCAAAAATTGCCGGGCGACGGCGGCATCGTCCCCCATCCGGGCGATCTGGACGCGGACACGTGGGAGCGCGTCTGCACGTTGGGCGGCACGCTGTCGCAAGACGAGCTGCTGAAGGAAGAACCGGAAACGGTGTTCCGCCGTCTGTTCTGGCAGGAAAACGTCCAGCATTTCGAACCGGCCACGGCGCGTTTCGAGTGCACGTGTTCGCGCGAAAAAGTCGGCGGCATGCTGAAGATGCTGGGCCGCGAGGAAGTCGACGGCGTGCTCGAAGAGCGCGGCCATGTCGAGATTCATTGCGAGTTCTGCAACCAGCGTTATGAGTTCGATCCGGTCGACGTCGCGCAACTTTTTGTCGCCGAGGCGCTCTCACAAGGTGTGACGCCCGCGGCTGACCAGCGGCACTGAACGGCTCGTTGGCGCGCGGATTCCATGCGCGCCGAGCGGCGGTTTGTCACGCCTGTATTACGGCAGTAAAAATACCGCGCCGCCCGCTGCCTTTTCAGGGCCCGGGCGGCGCAGTATCTTTGATCATTGGGTTGGATCATTGCTTAGGCATCCGACCGATGGAGATCGGACATGAACTACCCTACTTCGCCGATACCGCTGCTGCGCCGTGCGCGCACGGTCGCTGTGCTGGCTGTCCTCGTCGGTAGTGGCGCGCTTGCGGGCTGCGTGATGGACCCGCCGGGCCCGTCGCCGATTTATAGCCGGCTGCCCGCCGATCAGTCGGGCATGGCCGCCACCGCCCAACCGCTGACGCCTGAAGAACGCCAGCGCTATGACGCGATCGACCATCAAGTGATGGCCGAGCAGAATCAGGCGATGGCCGCTGAAAATGCGGCACAGGCGTGGTCGCGTTACTACGCGCCGCCTGTCAGCGTGTACGGCAGCTATTACGGCGGTGGATGGGGACACGGCTGGGGTACAGGTGTCGGCATCGGTTACGGGCCGTACTGGGGCTGGTAAGCGGCGGCTAGCTCACGCACGCGGCGAGAATCCAGGTTCGACGGGCGGCGGCGAGCCCAAAGAAAAAGGCGCGGTTCTCACCGTGCCTTTTTTGCATCCTTCGTACTGAACCGTTGTTGCGCTACGGCGAAGCTCAATGCGCAGGCTTCTTGTCTTTCTCAGCAGCCGCTTTACCACCGTGCTTGCGATCCGGCTTCGCGCGCGACTCCGGATTCGGTACCACATGCAGCGGCGCGGTCGACATCTCACCACGCGTGGACGTCGTAACCGAAGGCGTGTTCGCCGCCGGCAACGGCGCGTTTGGCGAAACGAACTGCACGAACACTTCGCTGTCCTTCACCATGCCCATTTCATAACGCGCCCGCTCTTCGACCGCGGCCGTGCCGTTCTGCAAATCCTGCACTTCGCCCTGAATGCGTTCGTTGCGCAGTTTCGAATCAGCATTTTTTTGCACTTGCTGCGCCAGTTGCTGCTGCAACTCGTGCACGCGCAACCAACCGCCGTGCCCCCACCAGAGCGGGTACTGGATCAGCGCCAGTAGAACGATCAGGACAGCAGTGACAAGCCGCATGAAGTAAGCACAATAAATACACGCCGCCCTGCGCTATACGCAGGGCGGCGGGGTCAATCAAAAACGAAGGATAACCGGCTCATCGGTCAGCGCTTGCAAACCAGCCATTAGCGCAGATTGTAGAACGCCGACTTGCCCGGGTAGCTGGCGATATCACCGAGGTCTTCTTCGATGCGCAGCAACTGGTTGTACTTCGAGATGCGGTCCGAACGCGACAGCGAGCCCGTCTTGATCTGACCGGCATTCAGGCCGACCGCGATATCCGCGATCGTCGAATCTTCGGTTTCGCCCGAACGGTGCGAGATCACGGCCGTGTAGCCGGCGCGCTTGGCCATTTCGATCGCCGCGAAGGTTTCCGTCAGCGTGCCGATCTGGTTGATCTTGATCAGGATCGAGTTGGCGATGCCCTTCTCGATGCCTTCCTTCAGGATGCGCGTGTTGGTGACGAACAGGTCGTCGCCCACCAGTTGCACCTTCTTGCCGAGCTTGTCGGTCAGAATCTTCCAGCCGGCCCAGTCACTTTCGTGCATGCCGTCTTCAATCGACACGATCGGGAACTTGTCGGCCAGGTTCGCGAGGTAGTCCGCGAATTCCGTCGACGACAGTTGCAGGCCTTCGCCGGCCAGTTGGTACTTGCCGTCGTGGTAGAACTCGCTCGCTGCGCAGTCGAGCGCGAGCAGCACGTCTTCACCGGCGCGGTAGCCGGCTTTCTCGATGGCTTGCAGGATGGTCGACAGGCATTCGTCGTTGCTGCCGAAGTTCGGCGCGAAGCCGCCTTCGTCGCCGACGGCCGTGCTCATGCCGCGGTCCGACAGAATCTTCTTCAGCGCGTGGAACACTTCGGCGCCGCAGCGCAGTGCTTCGCGGAAGGTCGGCTGGCTGACCGGCACGATCATGAATTCCTGGATGTCCAGGCTGTTGTTGGCGTGCGCGCCGCCGTTGACGATGTTCATCATCGGCACCGGCAGTTGCATCGCGCCCGAGCCGCCGAAGTAGCGGTACAGCGGCAGGCCGGCTTCTTCAGCGGCAGCCTTCGCGACGGCCATCGACACAGCCAGCATCGCGTTCGCGCCGAGGCGCGACTTGTTGTCGGTGCCGTCGAGTTCCAGCAGGGTCTTGTCGAGGAAAGCCTGTTCGGAAGCGTCGAGGCCCATGATCGCTTCGGAGATTTCGGTGTTGATGTGCTCGACGGCCTTCAGTACGCCCTTGCCGCCGTAACGGCCGGCTTCGCCATCGCGCAGTTCGATCGCTTCACGCGAACCCGTCGACGCGCCCGACGGCACCGCTGCGCGGCCCATCGTGCCAGACTCGAGCAGCACGTCGCATTCGACGGTGGGGTTGCCTCGCGAATCGAGAATCTCTCGACCGATGATATCTACGATAGCACTCATGGTTTCCTCAAGAAATGACGTTGAATTCTTTACTGTGACACTGTACCTGGCACAGCCGGTCTCCCCGGCAAACTACCTGCGCGCCGATACGTTCGACGACCATTGCGTGCATTCGCCGCGTGCTCACGACCAGGTCCATTATGCAAAGCTCTCGTGACACGCGGTGAACGCCTGAATCAGTTGAAATCGCTTTCGAGGAACGGCGCGCGCTTGACGGCCTGATCGAGCGTAACCAGCGTCTCGAGCAGATCGGCCATGCGATGCAGCGGCACGGCGTTCGGACCGTCCGACTTGGCTTCGGCCGGATTCGGGTGCGTCTCCATGAAGAGCCCCGACACGCCCACCGCCACCGCCGCACGCGCCAGCACCGGCACGAATTCACGCTGACCGCCCGAGCTCGTGCCCTGCCCGCCCGGCAACTGCACCGAGTGAGTGGCGTCGAACACGACCGGCGCGTTGGTTTCGCGCATGATCGCGAGCGAACGCATGTCCGACACGAGGTTGTTATAACCGAACGACACGCCACGTTCGCACGCCATGAAGCGGTCTTCCGACAGACCCGCTTCACGCGCGGCATCGCGCGCCTTGTCGATCACGTTCTTCATGTCGTGCGGTGCGAGAAACTGGCCTTTCTTGATGTTGACCGGTTTGCCCGAACGCGCGCACGCGTGAATGAAGTCCGTTTGACGGCACAGGAAAGCCGGCGTTTGCAACACGTCGACCACCGAGGCGACCTGCTCGATCTCATGCTCGGCGTGAACGTCGGTCAGCACCGGCAGACCGAGCTGACGCTTCACTTCCGACAGGATGCGCAAGCCTTCGTCCATACCCAGACCGCGGAACGACTTGCCGCTGCTTCGATTGGCTTTGTCGTACGACGATTTGTAGATGAACGGAATGTTCAGCTTCGCGCAGATTTCCTTCAGCCGGCCGGCTGTGTCGATCGTCATCTGTTCGGATTCGACGACACAGGTGCCTGCGATCAGGAAAAACGGCTTGTCGAGCCCGATTTCGAAATCGCCCAGTTTCATGCTTTCTCCCCGACTGCGACCGGCGTGCGCGCCTCGTGATGCGCGAGCGCCGCTTCGACGAACGACTTGAACAGCGGATGGCCGTCACGCGGCGTGGACGTGAATTCCGGGTGGAACTGCACGCCGACGAACCACGGGTGCATGCTGCGCGGCAATTCCATCATTTCCGGCAGATCTTCACTCGGGGTACGGGCGCTGATGATAAGGCCGCCGGCTTCGAGCTGGGGCACGAAGCGGTTATTGACTTCATAACGGTGGCGATGGCGTTCGTTCACGTCCTTGCCATAAATCTCTTCGGCCATGGTACCGGGCTTGATCGGGCAACGTTGCGAACCGAGGCGCATCGTGCCGCCCAGATCCGACTCTTCCGTGCGCTTCTCGACGCGGCCTTCGCGGTCGTACCATTCGGTGATCAGCGCGACCACACGGTTCGGCGTTTCCTGATCGAACTCGGTGCTGTTCGCGTCTTTCAGACCGACCACGTCGCGCGCGAATTCGATCACGGCCAACTGCATGCCGAGGCAGATGCCGAGATACGGCACCTTCGCTTCGCGTGCATAGCGGATCGCCGCAATCTTGCCTTCGGTGCCGCGACGGCCGAAGCCGCCCGGCACGAGCACGGCGTCCAGATGCTTGAGGCTCTCGACGCCTTGCGTCTCGACTTCTTCCGAATCGATGTATTCGATGTTGACCTTGGTCGACGTATGCATCGACGCATGGCGCAGCGCTTCGATCAGCGACTTGTACGACTCGGTCAGATCGACATACTTGCCGACCATGCCGATCGTGACTTCGTGCTTCGGATGCTCCAGCTTCTCGACGAGATCGGACCACATGGACAGATCGGCGGCCTTCGGCGCGAGCTTGAGCTCTTCGCAGATGATCGCGTCCAGACCCTGATCGTGCAGCATCTGCGGAATCTTGTAGATGCTGTCCGCGTCCCACACGGAGATCACGGCGTCTTCCGGCACGTTCGAGAACATGGAGATCTTGGCGCGCTCGTCGTCCGGAATGCGGCGGTCGGCGCGGCACAGCAGCACGTGCGGCGAAATACCGATTTCGCGCAGCTTCTGCACGCTGTGCTGCGTGGGCTTGGTCTTCAGTTCGCCGGCCGTGGCGACCCAGGGCACCAGCGTGAGATGCACGAAGCACGCGCTGTTGCGGCCCATGCGCAGGCTCATCTGACGCGCGGCCTCGAGGAACGGCAGCGATTCGATGTCGCCCACGGTGCCGCCCACTTCGACAATCGCGACGTCCGGTTCACCACACGTCGCGGAAGCCGCGCCGCGTTCGATGAACGCCTGGATTTCATTCGTGATGTGCGGGATGACCTGCACCGTCTTGCCGAGATAATCGCCGCGGCGTTCCTTGCGGATCACCGATTCGTAAATCTGGCCCGTGGTGAAGTTATTGGCCTTGCGCATCTTTGTACTGATGAAGCGCTCGTAGTGGCCGAGGTCGAGGTCCGTCTCCGCTCCGTCTTCCGTCACGAACACTTCGCCGTGTTGAAACGGGCTCATCGTGCCGGGGTCGACATTGATGTAGGGATCGAGCTTGAGGAGGGTGACTTTAAGACCGCGCGATTCGAGGATCGCGGCGAGGGAAGCGGCGGCAATACCCTTGCCGAGGGAAGATACTACGCCGCCGGTGACGAAAACATATTTGGTCATCGCTGGATGCTCGCGGGAAAAACGGATTATACCGTAAAGCAGGGCCCCAACCCCAGCAAAATCCGAGCGAGGTCGGCACGTGCGTATGCCGCGGCGGCGGCCGTTGCCGTGCTTCGATCATGCACCGTTTTCTGCGGCCGTCAGCCGCGCTGCTCCAGTTCATGCAGCATGCTTTGCACGGCGCGTGCGGTTTCGACCGGTTTTTCCATCGGGTAAAGATGACTGCCCTCGATCCATTCCACATGGCCGCCGGTCGCGCGGCGGGTAGCGTCGAGACCAGCCTGGCGGATTTCCTTCGAACGCGTGCCGGCGATGAAGCCCACCGGCACCGGCGCGCCCCGCGCGAGCCGCGAGCCGAGCGTGTGCGGCAAGGTCTTATAGATCTGATATTCGGTGCGGCGGTCGAAGGCCAGCGAGCGCGAGCCGTCGGGCGAAGTCTGCGGAATGCCGAAGTCGATGTAGTCGGAGAGCATGCGCTCATCCCAGCGCGCGAACGCCGGCTTCGAATGGAAATGGCGCCACGCTTCGTCGCGGCTCGCCCATTGAGTCCGCCGCGTGCGAGTGGCCGCCGCGGGCGAGAGCCGCTCGTCGAGGCCGGTCCATTGCGACACGCGCAGCATGCTGCTGCGCCAGCCGGCGATCACCGGCGAATCGAGCATCACCACGCCCCTCACCCACTGCGGCTTCTTGAGCGCGGCCATCAACGACAGATAGCCGCCGAGCGAATGCCCCACCAGCCACACCGGATGCTCGTACGTCCTGCGAATGTCGTCGAGCAACTGTTCGACCAGATGCGGCCAGTCCTGCGTCACCGGAAAGCGCGCGTCGTGGCCGATCCGCTCGATGTAACGCAGTTCATAGTCGTCGGAGAGTTCGGCGAAGATCGTCCGGTAGGTCGACGCCGGAAAGCCATTCGCGTGCGAAAAGTGAATGATGTTTTTCAACTGCGCTATCTCCGTTCTGTTTTTTTGCGTGCGAGTTGTCGTGCACACCTGCGTGCAGTCACCACCCCCGGCGGCGCGTTTCTTCTATCTGTGCGGCCGGCGACTCATCGACGCCCGTCAGCGATCCATCCAGTAGCGTCGCCGCGTGTCGCGATAGCGCTCGAGCGTGAGCATGGCGCTCTTGCCGGCGACGTCGGCATTCGCCTCAGTCTGTGGGCTCACCTCGACGCGTACCGCACCGTCCGCATCGCTGCGCCCGAGTTCGATCTGCCGCGCCTTGTAGCGCTCGAACACACCCGCATTCGGATGACGAAAACGGTTGCGATAGCCTACCTGAAATAGCGCGATAAGCGGGTCGATAGAGTCGAGGAACGGCTCGGTCGACGAAGTCTTGCTGCCGTGATGCGGCACGACCAGCACCTGCGCGCGCAACGCCCTGCGATCACGCGCGAGCAGAACGCGTTCGACGGGCGCTTCGATATCCGCCGTCAGCAAGGCCGTCATGCGTGACGATTCTGCTTGAATGCGGCTAAGCGACGGGCTCGCGGCGGCGGGCAACGTGCTGACCCGCAACACGCAGCAATGCGAGTTCGGCTTGCCTTGCAGCGGACCGGCGTCCGGCCAGAGCATCGCGAACTCCACGCCGTCCCACTGCCAACGCTGGCCCGCCGCGCACGGCAGCGTGTCGGCGCGGTGCCGCCTCGCGTTCGACCACAGCGCATTCGACGGCGCCAAAGCCGCCACCATTTGATGCACCTCGATCGCGTCCAGCACGGCGGGCGCGCCGCCCGAATGATCGGAGTCGGCGTGACTGATGATCAGCGTGTCGAGCGCCGTCACGCCATGCGCCTGTAGAAACGGCACGACCACCCGCTCGCCGGCGTGAGTCGACTCCGGACCCGGCCCGGTATCGAACAGCAAGGTGTGATGCGCCGTTTCGACCAGCACCGAGGTGCCCTGACCGACGTCCAGCGCCGTCAGACGGAAACTGCCGTGCGGCGGCCCGGACGGCGCCGGTATCAGAAGCGGCAGCCATGTCAGCGGCGCGGCCCAGCGCAGCGGCCAGCCACGCGGCGCCAGACACCAGAGCACGCCCACTGCCGCCGCGGCCAGCGTCCACGCATCCGGTTGCGGCAGACGCCAGAGCGCCCAGGCGGGACCGGACAGCCTCTGCAAGCCCGCTGCCAGTAGCTCGAGCAAAGCGTGCGCGACATGCCATGCGTAGGCGTCAAGCGGCGCGGGCAATGCGACGCCGGCCAGCACGGCCGGCGTCACCAGCATGCTTACCCACGGAATCGCGAAGGCATTCGCGAGCGGGCCGATCAGCGGAATCTGCGCGAACCAGTAGACAGTCAACGGCGCGAGCGCGACCGTTACGGCGAATTGCACGTGCGCGGCGCTGCGCAGCCGCTCGCCGGTACTTCGCATGCGGCGGCGCACGCGATCACGCAACCTCGACCATCGGCTCGATGCCTCGCCGCCCGCGCCCGTTTCGTCGCGATGCTGTCGATGATCCTGCACACGGGGCCGCCCCGACATGGCGAACAGAATCGCCGCCACCGCGCAGAACGACAACCAGAATCCCGCCGACGCGACCGCCCAAGGATCGATCAGCAGCACGAGCCCCAAGGCCCACGCGAGCACCGCCGAGCGCGCCACATTGCGCCCGCTGATAAAAGCGAGCGCGACGACCCCCGCCATCCACAGCGCGCGCTGCGCCGGCACATTGAAGCCGGCCAACGCAGCATGCAGCGCGGCGAACACCGCGCCGCCCGTGACCGCGACGACTTGCGCGGGCAGCCGCAACGGCCAGTTGCGGCCGACAAATCCGGAGCGCCGCCAGAACGCGCCCGCCAGCCAGCCCGCGAGGCCCGCGACGAAACCGATGTGCAGCCCCGAAATCGCAACCAGATGACTCGTGCCCGTGCCTCGCATCAGCAACCAGTCCGCAGTGCTGACTTCGTCCTGCGCGCCGATGGCGAGCGCCACGACGATCCCGCGGTGCGGCGCGTTGGCTAGCACCGCATCGATCCGTTCGCGCAGTGCGGCGCGCCAGCGGTCCACCGTCACGCCAACGCCGCGCGCATAGCCGCGCAATCGCACGGCATGAGCCGGCGCGCTGACATAGCCGGTGGCCCGCACGTTGCGCGCGAGCAGACTCGCCTCGGCATCGCGCACGCCGAAGTTGGCATTGCCATGCGGACGTTTGAGGCGCACCGTCAGCCGCCAGCGTGAGCCGAGTTCGAGCAAAGGCGGCGGCGCATCTTCAGCGATCCACGAGAGTTGGATCACATGTGGGAAAGCGTCGATGGGTGCTTCGGCCGATTCAACGTGGAATAGAAAACGCGCGCCGTTTTCATCGCGTGACGGCAGGCCTTTGATACTGCCGACCACCTCGATATCGCGCCCTTCCCACGCGTTCGGCAAGCTCACCGCGAGACGCATTTCCGCGCGAACGGCTGCATAGCCGAAGCCCACACATAACGCCGCGCACGACACCGCGCTCCAGCCGGCGAATGAACGCACACGCTGGCTGACGCGGATCCGGTCGGTTAGTGCAGTGAGAATTGCCGCGCGTGCATACGTGATGCTCGTGGCCGCAGCCGTCGACTTCGCGGCAGCCGTAGCGCCAGCAGCGGCCGCAGTCGCAAGCATCGCTCCAGCGACCGCGTCATCCCGACCAACGCGAGCACTTCCGCACTCGCCCAAACCCCACACCGCCACCACGACCGCGGCACAAGCAACCACCACCAACCCGCACAACGCCATCCAATCCGGCAGCACCGCCTGCCGTTGCAGCCCGATCACGCCCAACGCAAATCCACACCACCATGCCCGCATCCGACCTCCGCCAGCAATCGCCGGACGACGCAACGCTCGCCGCGCGGGCGTCAGCGAGCCCGCCAGGCGTGGGTATCGCCCGGCGCGAACCACTCAAACCATCGAGTTCAATTATGCAGAGGAAAGTGCGAGCCGCGGCAGCGCGGCGAGCGCGTTAGCCGTTGTGCCTAGGGCGGCCTCGTCGGCGGCCATGCCGCGCAGTTGCGCGAGGCTCGCGCCGATCGCCGGAATCTGCTCCGGCGTATTGCGCTGTTTGTAAATCCACGAAGGCGCGATGTCCGGCGCGTCCGTTTCCACAACCAGCGCGTCGAACGGCAACTGCTCGGCGAGACGGCGGATTTGCCGCGCCCGCTCGAAAGTCAGATTGCCGCCGAAGCCGAGATGCATGCCCTGGTCGATATACGCCTGAGCCTGCTGAAAACTGCCGTTGAATGCATGCGCGATGCCGCGATGAATCTGATGCCGCCGCAGTCCCTTGATCACCTGATCCTGTGATTTGCGCACATGGCAGATCACCGGCAGATCGAACTCACGCGCGAGCTGCAACTGGCCGTTGTAGAAGAATTGCTGACGTGCGTCGTCGAGACCCTCGACAAAATAATCGAGGCCGATCTCGCCCATACCGACAAACAGCGGGTCGTCGAGACTCGCCTCGATTTCCATGCGCAACAGATCGAGGTCACTCTCCTGCGCGCCCGGCGTGAACAACGGATGAATACCGAGCGCATACGCGCCACCGTCGACCCGGTGCGCCAGTTCACGCACCGCCGCGAAATTCTGCCGGCCGATCGCCGGAATCACGATCCGTCCCACGCCCGCGCGGCGCGCCGCCGCCGCGACTTCCGCGCGGTCGGCGTCAAATTCCGAAGCGTCGAGATGACAGTGCGTATCGATCCACATGACGTGCCTCGTTATCGGCGCAAGCGGCGCAGCACCGGCTCGCGACGTCCGGCCATTTAAACCGGCACCGGCGGCTCTTCGTGCAGCACGCCGTCGCGCAGCCGCATGATGCGGTCGCAACGCCCCGCGAGTTCCGGATCGTGCGTGACGATCACGAAGCTCGTATCGAGCGTTTGCGACAGTTCGAGCATCAGGTTGAACACGGTGTCGGCGGTGCCGCCGTCGAGATTGCCGGTCGGTTCGTCGGCCAGCACGCAGGCGGGCTTCGTCACCAGTGCGCGCGCAATCGCGACGCGCTGGCGTTCGCCGCCCGACAACTCGCCCGGACGATGCTTCGCGCGATGGCCCATGCCGACGCGCTCCAGCACCGCGAGCGCTTCGCGGCGCGATGCTTCGGTCGTCATGCGGCGAATCCGCAGCGGCATCGCAACGTTGTCGAGCGCGGTGAACTCCGGCAGCAAATGGTGGAACTGATACACGAAACCCAGCGCGCGATTGCGCAGGTCGTTGCGTTCGCGCTCCGAGAGCTTGGTAAAGGGCTTGCCCATCACCGAAACATGGCCGGCGCTCGGATCGTCGAGGCCGCCAAGCACGTGCAGCAGCGTGCTCTTGCCGGAACCCGACGCGCCGACGATCGCCAGCTTCTCGCCGCGCCGCACGCTCAGTTCCGTGTTGTTGAGCACCGTCACGTTCAGACCGCCCTGCACGAACGACTTGGAAATGCCGGTTGCTTCCAGCACGTAGGGATGCGGCACGGTGTCGGAAGAAGCCATGGATAGGTTTGCGGAACGGTCATTCATAGCGCAGTGCCTCCGCCGGACGGACTTTCGCACCACGCCAGCTCGGGTACAACGTGGCCAGCGCCGACATCGCGAAGGCGATGATGCCGATTCGCGCGACGTCGGCCGGAACCAGTTCGGACGGCAGTTCGCTGATGAAATACACCGACGGCGGCAGGAACTGCACACCGATCAGATGTTCGATCATCGGCACGAGCCATGGAATGCTCCACGCGATCAGGCAGCCGAGCGCGACGCCGGTCGCCGTGCCGATAAAGCCGATCGTCACGCCCTGCACGACGAAAATCTTCATGATCGAGCCGGGCTGCGCGCCGAGCGTGCGCAGAATCGCGATGTCGGCCTGCTTGTTGGTCACCGTCATGACGAGCGACGACACCAGATTGAACGCCGCCACCGCGATGATCAGCGTGAGGATGATGAACATCATGCGTTTTTCGATCTGCACCGCGGAGAACCAGGTCTTGTTCTGCTGCGTCCAGTCGCGAATGTATAAATCGCCGGACAGTGTGCGCGCAAGCTGATGCGCGACTTCCGGCGCGCGCTGCATGTCGGTCAGGCGCAGCCGCACGCCGGTCGGCGCGGGCAGCCGGAATAGCGCCTGCGCGTCCTTGATGTTGATCAGTGCGAGCGTGCTGTCGTATTCGTAGTGTCCCGACTCGAAGATGCCCACCACCGTGAACTGTTTTAGCCGAGGCAGCATGCCGGCTGGCGTGATGGTGCCTTCGGGCGCGACCAGCGTGATCTTGTCGTCGACCTGCACGCCGAGATTGGTGGCGAGGTCGGCGCCCAGCACGATGCCGAAGTCGCCCGGCTTCAGCGCGTTCAGACTGCCGCCTTTCATCTCCTTACCGATATCGGACACCTCCGGCTCCAGCGACGGCTCGACGCCGCGCAGCGCCACCCCGCTCACCGCGTCCTGGCGCGTGAGCAGCGCCTGCGCTTCGACATACGGCGCCGCACCGATCACTTCCTTGTTCTGGCGCGCTTCCTTGGCGGTCAGCTCCCAGTTGGGCATCGACCCGGTCGGCGAAAAAATTTCGACGTGCGCGAGCACCGACAGCATGCGGTCGCGCACCTCTTTCTGAAAACCGTTCATCACGGACAACACGACGATCAGCGCCGCGACGCCGAGCGCGATGCCCGACATCGACACGAGCGCAATGAAGGAAATGAAGCCGTTACCGGTCGTGCGTTTGCCGGCGCGGGTGTAGCGCCAGCCAATCTGCCATTCGTAGGGAAATTTCAAGCGAATCCTTGTCTGCGTTCTTCGGCTTTGTGCCGCGCACGATGGCGTGAAGCGCCTGCCGTGCGGCCCGAGCGTCGTGATCATTGGTGTCGTTGCGACGCGGATGGTTCCGGTACGGCGTGCCGTAGCGTAGCAATGCGCGCGCCACCGCGGTCCGCGGCTGTCCGGGAGGCGGCCGTTGCTGTCGCCAACATCGCTGCCACCACTAATCAAGCGCGAAGTTTGCCATACAATGCCGCCCGCTCGCGCAAACGCAGTGTGGACGGGACCTCGAACAGAAACGCCGGCCGCCTGCGGTCAGCTCGGCTCGGCGGCGGCCGTCCTGAACCGGCGCCGCGTCGCCGTGCGCCGCGTTCGGGCACGGCCCCGGTTCCGCCTAACGCAGGTTGTAACGGCCGCGCAGCTCGTTGATGATGCCCGCGGCGGCGCTGTTGGCGGCGTCGCGCACGTCGGCGTCCTTGCGGTCGCGGTGCAGATGGCTGATGTCCCAGTTGCAGCCGCTCTCGTCGTCCACGGTCTCGTGGAAGCCGGTCGGAATCCAGCCGGCCGTGGCCGGGTTCGCATCGAGCGCCTTGACGACCAGCGCTAGCAATTCCTGCTCGGTTTTGAGTTCACGCGACATGCCGGTCTCCCTCGTCATGTGCGCGGTGCCGCCGCGCGCGGCTGTTGCTCCGGCGGCCGGCCGGCGGCGAACCCGGAGGTCCGCTGCCGCCACGCTTCGTCGAGCGGATGCTGATGGTCGGAATACTCGCACTCTTTGCCCTACAATGCGCAGCATCATGCTCGCCAACCGTCTCCATCTTCTCCTGCCCTTCGCGCTGCCCGCCGCAGCGGACGCCTCCACCGCCCTTCACGCCATCCGCAGTCCGGCCCTCGACCGGCTGATCGCGCGCGCGACGCTGGTGGAACGCGTGATCGGCGAAGACTTTCAGCGCACGCTGCCGCACGAGCGCTGGGTGGCACGCCAATTTGGCGCGCTGCCGAGCGGCGCGGCGGCCGCCGACGAAGCGCCGCTCGCGCCGTACATGCTGCGCGCCGACGGCGGCGAACCCGGCAACGCCACATGGGCCTGCGTGCAGCCGGTGCACGTGCGCATCGCGCACGATCATCTGGTGTTGATCGATCCGGCCTCCCTCGATCTGTCCGACGAGGAAGCCGGCGCGCTGCTCGCGGTCGCGCGACCGCTGATCGAGGAACTCGGCGTGCGTATCGAAGCGCCGCGGCCCGCGCGCTGGTATCTGTCGGGCGACGGCTTCGGCACGCTGGCCGGCGCGTCGCCGTTGCGCGCGAGCGGGCGCAACATCGAAATCTGGCTGCCGCACGAGGCCCATTCCGGCGAGCGTTCGCGCGCGTGGATGAAGCTGCAGAACGAAGTGCAGATGGCGTGGTTCGAGCATCCGGTCAACGAAGCGCGCGAGGCGCGCGGCCTGCCGGCCGTCAACTCGATCTGGTTTCACGCGCAGGGCGCGGCGCAACCGGTGCGCAGTCCGTTCGCGCGGGTGCTGTCCGACGCGGCCGCCACGCGCGGCCTTGCGATGACCGCCGGGGTCGCGAACGGTGCGCCGCCGGCCTCGTTCGGCGCGCTGGCGTCGCTTGCGGACAAGGCGAACGGCGCCACGCACGCGGGCGCGAGCATCACGCTGGTCGAACTCGATCCGTTCTCCGCGCCCTACATCCAGCAGGACTGGGCGCGCTGGAACGACGCCTTCGCCGCCATGCAAACAGCCTGGTTCGAACCCGCGCTCGCCGCGCTGCAATCCGGCGATCTCGCTGAACTCGGCCTGACCTTGTGCGGCGACACCGGCTCGGTGACGCTCTCGGTTACGCGCGGCGACCTGCGCAAATTCTGGCGGCGGCGCGTGCTCGCCTCGCTCTTCATCGAATAATTGATTGAATGACTCACGGCCTTTCCGAATGACTCGAATCGTTACGCGCGCCTGCTCTCCTGTCGACGCCGAAGTCCTCACCCGCCACGGCCTGCATCCGGTGCTCGCGCGCCTCTACGCATCGCGCGGCGTGTGCATGCCCGACGAAATCGAAACCGGCCTCGCGCGGCTCGTGCCGCCGGTCGCGCTCAAGGGCTGCGAAGACGCCGCCGCCTTGCTCGCCGACGCGATCCAGAACCAACGCCGCATGCTGGTGGTCGCCGACTACGATTGCGACGGCGCCACTGCCTGCGCGGTCGCGGTGCGCGGCCTGCGCATGTTCGGCGGCCGGATCGAATATCTGGTGCCGAACCGCTTCGAGTACGGCTACGGCCTGACGCCCGAGATCGTCGCGCTGGCTGCGCGCAGCGCGTCGGGCAAACCGGATCTGCTGATCACGGTGGATAACGGCATCGCCAGCGTCGACGGTGTGGAAGCGGCCAATGCGCTCGGCATCGACGTGCTGGTCACCGATCACCACCTGCCCGGCGACGAACTGCCGGCCGCCCGCGCGATCGTCAATCCGAACCAGCCGGGCTGCACGTTCCCGAGCAAGTGCATCGCGGGCGTCGGCGTGATGTTTTATGTGCTGCTGGCATTGCGCGCGGAATTGCGCCGCCGCGGCGCCTTCAACGACGCGTTTCCCGAACCGCGCCTCGACGGCCTGCTCGATCTGGTCGCGCTCGGCACGGTCGCGGACGTCGTCAAGCTCGACGGCAATAACCGCGTGCTGGTCGCGCAAGGCTTGCAGCGCATCCGCAAAGGCAAGATGCAGCCGGGCATCGCCGCGCTCTTTCGCGCCGCCGCGCGCGACGCTCGCAGCGCGTCGGGTTTCGACCTCGGCTTCGCGCTCGGGCCGCGCCTGAACGCGGCGGGCCGCCTGTCGGACATGTCGCTCGGAATCGAATGCCTGACGACCGACGACATCGGCCGCGCGTGGGATCTCGCGCAGCAACTCGACACAATGAACCGCGAACGCCGCGAAATCGAAGCCGGCATGCAGCAGCAGGCGCTCGAAGACCTCTCGGCGATCGACCCTGACGGCGCGACTACCATCACGCTGTTCAATCCCAGCTGGCACCAGGGCGTGATCGGCATTGTCGCGGGGCGGCTGAAGGAGAAGTTCCACCGGCCCTCGTTCACTTTCGCGCTCGCCGACGACAGCGGCCAGACCGTCAAAGGCTCGGGCCGCTCGATCGCGGGCTTCCATCTGCGCGACGCGCTCGATCTGATCTCGAAGCGCGAGCCCGGCCTGATCGTCAAATTCGGCGGCCACGCGATGGCCGCCGGCCTCACGCTCGCCGCCGCCGACGTAGCGCGCTTCACCGCCGCGTTCGAAGCGGTCGGCCGCGAATGGCTGTCCGAGGACGCGCTCTCGCGCACGGTGGAAACCGACGGCGAGTTGGAGGACGCGTATTTCACGCCGCAATTCGTCGAAATGCTCGACGCCGCCGTGTGGGGCCAGGGCTTCCCGGCGCCGGTGTTTTCGGGTGAATTCGACATCGCCTCGCAGGCGCTCGTGAAGGACAAGCACCTGAAGCTGCAACTCGTGCGCGGGCGCCAGCGCTTCAACGCGATCTGGTTCAATCACACCGACACGCTGCCCGCTCGCACCACCGTCGCCTATCGTCTCGCGAGCGACACATGGAACGGTGTATCGCGCGTGCAGCTGATCGTCGAGCACGCCGCGAACTGAGGCGATGCACTGAAGCGGTGAGTCGAAGCCGCCCGGTGCGCCAGGCTCCGGGGCACCGAAAACCTCGAAAAATCTCCGCAAAATCAACCGCAAACACGCGCCGGATCGCTGAACAGCCTCCGGCGCGGCACGCCGATCGGCTATAATTTCCCCTTTTTACGAAGCTATAAAAGATCGACATGGAAGCGGAACGTCTCAACGCGATCGAAGCCTCACTGGCGGACCTGCGCACTCGCGCGGGCGCGCTACGGGGGTATCTTTGACTACGACGACAAAGCACTGCGTCTAATCGAAGTCAACCGGGAACTCGAAGACCCGGACGTCTGGAACGACTCGAAGCACGCCCAGGCCCTCGGCCGGGAGAAGAAGCTGCTCGACGACACCGTCGGCAAACTCACGTCGCTCGATAACGACCTGCGCGACGCGCAGGACCTGTTCGACATGGCCCGCGAAGAAGACGACGAGGAAACACTCCTCGCCTGCGAATCCGACGCGCAAGGCATCGAACAGCGTGTCGCCGACATGGAATTCCGCCGCATGTTCGCGAACCCGGCCGATCCGAACAACGCCTTCCTGGACATTCAGGCCGGCGCCGGCGGCACCGAGGCGTGCGACTGGGCCTCCATGCTGCTGCGCCAGTATCTGCGCTACTGCGAACGCAAAGGCTTCAAGACCGAAGTGCTGGAACAGACCGACGGCGACGTCGCGGGCATCAAGAACGCCACGATCAAGATCGAAGGCGAATACGCGTACGGCTTTTTGCGCACCGAAACCGGCGTGCATCGCCTCGTGCGCAAGTCGCCGTTCGACTCGTCGGGCGGTCGTCATACGTCGTTTTCGTCGGTGTTCGTGTACCCGGAAATCGACGACTCGATCGAAGTCGACATCAACCCGGCCGATCTGCGTATCGACACGTACCGCGCGTCCGGCGCGGGCGGTCAGCACATCAACAAGACCGACTCCGCGGTGCGTATCACGCACATGCCGTCGGGCATCGTCGTGCAGTGCCAGAACGACCGTTCGCAGCACCGTAACCGCGCCGAAGCGATGGCCATGCTGAAATCGCGCCTGTACGAGGCGGAAATCCGCAAGCGTCAGGCCGAGCAGGACAAGCTCGAAGCCGGCAAGACCGATGTGGGCTGGGGTCATCAGATCCGCTCGTACGTGCTGGACAACAGCCGTATCAAGGATCTGCGCACCAACGTCGAAATCAGCAATACCAAGAGCGTGCTCGACGGCGACCTCGATCCGTTCATCAGCGCCAGCCTGAAACAAGGCGTCTAAGCGCAACCGGCGCGGCCTGCCCTTGCAACGCCGCGCCGTATCTTTTTACCGCCTGAGGTTTTTACTGACTGGCCACCCGCAAGCGAGCCATTTCCGTGCGGGCCACCGAATACCAAATCATCATGACCGAACCGACCCAGCCGAATGCGGCCCAGCCGAATGTGGCCCAGCCAAATGTGGCGCCCGAGGTGGACGACAACAAAATCATGGCCGAGCGCCGCGAAAAGCTGCGCGAGCTGCGTGAGCAAGGTGTCGCCTATCCGAACGATTTCCGTCCCACGCATCACGCCGAAGATCTGCAGTCGCAGTACGAGCACGCCGACAAGGAAGCGCTCGAAGCGAATCCGCTCGAAGTCGCGATCGCCGGCCGCATGATGCTCAAGCGCGTGATGGGCAAGGCGAGCTTTGCGACCGTGCGCGACGGTTCGGGTCAGATCCAGTTCTTCATTACGCCCGCCGACGTCGGCCAGGAAACGTACGACGCCTTCAAGAGGTGGGACATGGGCGACATCGTCGCGGCGCGTGGCGTGCTGTTCCGCACCAACAAGGGCGAGCTCTCGGTACGTTGCACGGAACTGCGCCTGCTGTCGAAATCGCTGCGTCCGCTGCCGGACAAGTTCCACGGTCTCTCCGACCAGGAAATGAAGTATCGCCAACGCTATGTCGATCTGATCGTCACGCCGGAAACGCGTAAGACTTTCGTTGCGCGCACGAAGGCGATTTCGTCGATCCGCAAGTTCATGGCCGACGCCGACTTCATGGAAGTCGAAACGCCCATGCTGCACCCGATTCCGGGCGGCGCGGCGGCCAAGCCGTTCACCACGCACCACAACGCGCTCGACATGCAGATGTTCCTGCGTATCGCGCCGGAGCTGTATCTGAAGCGCCTCGTGGTCGGCGGCTTCGAGCGTGTGTTCGAGATCAACCGTAACTTCCGCAATGAGGGCGTGTCCGTGCGCCACAATCCGGAATTCACGATGATCGAGTTCTACGCCGCGTACACCGATTACAAGTGGTTGATGGACTTCACCGAGCAGTTGATCCGCCAGGCCGCAATCGACTCGCTTGGCACCGCGACAATCACGTATCAGGGCCGTGAACTCGATCTGGCGAAGCCGTTCCATCGCCTGACGATCACGCAGGCAATCCAGAAGTACGCGCCGCAATACACGAACGAGCAACTCGCCGACAGCGCTTTCCTGCGCACGGAATTGAAGAAGTTCGGCGTGGACGCGTCGCAGCCGCAGTTCCTGAACGCGGGCGTCGGTTCGCTGCAACTGGCGCTGTTCGAAGAGACCGCCGAGTCGCAACTGTGGGAGCCGACCTACATCATCGACTACCCGATCGAGGTGTCGCCGCTGGCGCGCGCGTCGGACAAGGTCGACGGCATCACCGAGCGCTTCGAGCTGTTCATCACCGGCCGTGAAATCGCCAACGGCTTCTCGGAGCTGAACGATCCGGAAGACCAGGCGGCCCGCTTCAAGAAGCAGGTCGACCAGAAAGACGCCGGCGACGAGGAAGCGATGTTCTACGACGCGGACTACATTCGCGCGCTCGAATACGGTATGCCGCCGGCCGGCGGTTGCGGCATCGGCATCGACCGTCTGGTGATGATGCTGACCGACAGCCCGAGCATCCGCGACGTGATTCTGTTCCCGCATCTGCGCCGCGAAGACTGAGCGTTGCGTGGTTCGCATCCTGGAGAACGCCCGGCTCGATGCCGGGCGTTTTTCTTGCTGATTCCTTTGAAAGCACACCTGGCGGACGTCGGACGGTTTGTAACCATCGGTAAAAGCTGCGCGCTATGCGAGGATTCGGCCGTCCGCGTTCATCGTGCGAGCGCTTGCCGGAAGCGGCGCCCCGCCGCGCCGCGCGGGCTCTAACGCGACGCCGTCGCGGCGATTACCCGGAAATCGTTACAAATTGAAACCCTAATGGAATCGATTTACCAGACACTTTGTCTTACCAAAAGTCGACTCCTGTTGAAGACGGAGGCCAAAATGGACAATCCGAACACGCAACCCACCACGCAATCCGCGCAGCCTGCGCAACAACGCCGGATTCACCCGCTCGTGGCGACCGCTGCCGGCGCGGTGATCATCGCAAGCCTCGTCGCCACCGCGGCGGTCACGGGCCTGTTCCCGAAGGCATCCAGCAACGGCGCGCAAAACGATCAGACGCAATCGGCGCAAGTCGCCACGCAAGCTAACCAGCAGGGCGTGGTCGATTCGGCGGCGCCTGCCAACCCGACGGCGCAACAGGCCGCGCAGCAACAGGCTGCCCAGCAGCAAGCCGCGCAACAGCCGCAGCCCGCGCCGGCACCGGCGCCCACACAGCAGCAGCAATACGCGCAGCAGCAACAGGCCCAGCCGGCACCCAACTATGCCCAGCAGCAGCCGGCGCAACCAGCCTACTGCTCGACATGCGGCGTAGTCGAGGCCATCTCGGCGGTGCGTCAGGAAGGTCATGGCACCGGTATCGGCGCGGTCGGCGGCGCGGTGGCCGGTGGCGTGGTCGGCAACCAGTTCGGTAGCGGCGGCGGCCGTACCGCGATGACCGTTCTCGGCGCGCTCGGCGGCGGCCTTGCCGGCAACTCGGTCGAGAAACATATCCGCAGCACCACGTCGTATTCGGTGCGCGTACGGATGGAAAGCGGCAAGACGCGTTACTTCACCTACCATGAAGCGCCGCCGTTCCAGCAAGGTCAGCGCGTTCGGGTTCAGAACGGCACGCTTGTAGCAAGCTAGGGCGAAACAGGCGGAATTTGCGCCAGACGCAAAAAAGGCGACTCCATTGGAGTCGCCTTTTTCTTTGCCGCAGCCGGCAGCGGCGTGGAGCACATCGCTGACTGGCTTCGGGAAACTCAGTGACGCTCAATAATCCGCGTCTTCAATCCATGCAGCCTGAATCGCCTCGAGGATCTTTTCGTTCGACCGGTTAGGATCGTCGTCGAATCCTTCCAGCTCGGTGACCCAACGGTGCAAGTCGGTGAAGCGCACCTGTTGCGGATCGATGTCCTGGTGCTTGTCAGTCAGGGCCATCGCGATGTCTTGCGTATCGGTCCACTTCATGGCTGCATCCTCCTGTTAGTGGTTTTCCTTCGCGTGATTGATCGAGTAGCGAGGGATTTCGACAACCAGATCCTGCTCCGCCGGCACCATGGCCTGGCACGACAGACGCGAGGCCGGTTCGAGCCCCCACGCCTTGTCCAACAGATCGTCCTCGTCTTCCTCCGATGGCGTCAAGGCGGCGAAACCCTCACGCACGATCACGTGGCAGGTCGTGCACGCGCACGACTTCTCGCACGCGTGCTCGATTTCAATGCCGTGTTCGAGCAAACTGTCGCAGATGCTCTTGCCGGGCACGGCATCGATCACCGCGCCTTCCGGGCACAGTTCGACGTGAGGCAGCACAACGATTTGAGGCATACATTTTCCGTTTGGGTCTGAGGCACGGCCGCCGCAAACAGGCTCCGTACGATTTTACTGGCGCCGCGCGGACTTTTTAAGTCCACGCGGCGCGATTCGATTCTTTGCGGCGGACCGACCGGGCGGCCCGCCCTGCCGCAACCGCAGCGCTCAGATCTCGTCGAGCTTGCGGCCGGCGAGCGCGCGGCGAATGCCCTTGTTCATGCGGCGGGCGGCGAATTCGTCAGTGCCTTCGGCGAGGGTTTTGGTGGCGGCTTCGATCGTGTCGACATCCTCGCTTTGCGCGACGTTGCGTAATGCATCGAGCAGCGTGTCGAGCTCGGCGCGCTCGCTGTCGTCGAGCAGTTCGGCGTCGGCGGCAAGCGCGGCGTCGGTGGCCTCCACGAGTCGCCGCGCTTCGACTTGCGCTTCGCGCAGCGCGCGAGCGCGCATGTCGACTTCAGCGGTCGAGAAGCTGTCTTCGAGCATTCGGGCGATGTCGTCGTCGGCGAGACCGTAGGACGGCTTGACCACCACCGACGCCTCCACGCCCGAGCCCTGCTCGCGCGCGAACACGGACAGCAGGCCGTCGGCGTCCACCTGGTACGTCACGCGAATGCGCGCCGCGCCGGCAGCCATCGGCGGAATGCCGCGCAACTCGAAGCGCGCGAGCGAGCGGCAGTCGCTGACGAGCTCGCGCTCGCCTTGCACGACATGGATCGCCATGGCCGTCTGGCCATCCTTGAAAGTCGTGAAATCCTGTGCGCGCGCGACCGGAATCGTCGAATTGCGCGGGATGATTTTCTCGGTCAGACCGCCCATCGTCTCCACGCCGAGCGACAGCGGAATCACGTCGAGCAGAAGCCACTCTTCGCCGTCCGCACCGCGATTGCCCGCGAGCAGATCGGCCTGGATCGCCGCGCCGAGCGCGACCACCTGATCCGGGTCGAGATTGATCAGCGGCGGTTGGCCGAAGAGCGATTCGACCGCGCGGCGGATCACCGGCATGCGCGTCGCGCCGCCGACCAGCACCACGCCCTTGATTTCCTTCGTCGTGACTTTGGCGTCGCGCAGCGCCTTCTTGGTCGGTCCGAGCGTGCGCTGAACCAGCGCCTGCGTGATGGCCTCGAAAGTGGCTTCGTCGATCGTCAGATCGATCTGAGCGCCGTTCGAGAGCGTGGCCTGTAGCTTCGCACTCGGCGCGTCCGACAACGCCTCCTTGGCCACGCGCACGCTGTCCAGCAGCAAGCGCACGTCTTCCGGTGCGAGGGTTTGCGGCGCGATGCCGGCTTGCTCCAGCACATGGCGATACAGCGCGTGGTCGAAATCGTCGCCGCCGAGCGCGGAGTCGCCGCCCGCCGCGAGCACTTCGAACACGCCCTTGGTGAGCTTGAGAATCGACAGATCGAAGGTGCCGCCGCCGAGGTCGTACACGGCGTACAGCCCCTCGGAACCGTTGTCGAGGCCGTAGGCAATCGCGGCCGCGGTCGGTTCGTTCAGGAGGCGCAGCACATTCAGGCCGGCCAGACGCGCGGCGTCCTTGGTCGCCTGACGCTGGGCTTCGTCGAAGTAAGCGGGCACGGTGATCACCGCGCCGACCAGTTCGTCGCCGAGCGAGTCTTCGGCGCGCTGACGCAGCGTCGCGAGAATTTCGGCCGACACTTCGACCGGGCTCTTCACGCCGTCGATGGTGCGGATCTGCACCATGCCGGGTGCATCGATGAAATCGTACGGCGCGTTTTCGGCGCCCTCCACTTCCGCCTTGCCTCGGCCCATGAAGCGCTTGACCGAGACGATCGTGTTGCGCGGATCGCTTGCGGCCTCGGCCTTGGCCGTGCGGCCGATACGGCGGCCGCCCTTTTCCAGGTAGCGCACCACCGACGGCAGCAGCACGTGGCCGTCTTCGTCGGGGAGCACATCGGGCACGCCGCTGCGCACGGCGGCAACGAGGGAGTTGGTGGTGCCGAGATCGATACCGACCGCCAGACGCCGCTGGTGGGGCGCCGGCGCCATGCCGGGTTCGGAGATTTGCAGTAGGGCCATCTGGATCTTCTCGGAGCCGCTCGGCCCCGTCCTGAATTTTCGCGTTGCTGGTTGTAATGCTACGGCTATTCTCGCGGTTGCCGCTGCGCTCGCGCGCGGCGCAACACGCACGGCGCGTTCGGGCTCGCTAGTTCTCGAGCCGCTCGATCTGCGTGCCGATTTCCGACGCCACCCGCTCGATGAACATCAACTGCCGCACCGCCTCGCCCGCGGCCTGATTCGCGCCGCTGTCGAGCAAGGCGCCGAGCTTGTCGAAACGCACGCGCTCTTCGTCGCGCAGTTCGGTCAGCAAGGCGTCAAGCGCATCGACGTTCTTCGCCGCGGCCGCGTCCTCGATGCCTTCACGCCATTCCATCTGCTGCATCAGGAACGCCGGCTCCATCGCCGTATTGTTCTCCGCGCCGACGTCGATGCCGCGCAGATGCAGCAGATAGGTGGCGCGCTTCAACGGATCGCGCAGCGTCTGATACGCCTCGTTGGTGCGCGTCGCCCATTGCATCGCGATGCGCTTTTGCGCGTCGCCGGCCGCCGCGAAGCGGTCTGGATGCACTTGCGCCTGCACCGTGCGGTAGGCGTGATCGAGCGCTGATGCGTCGAGCGCGAATTGCGCCGGCAGATCGAACAGGTCGAAGTGGCTGTCGTTCAGCGAGGCCATCGGATAAAAGGAGTCCGTTCAGGAAAGCGCACCGGAGTGCAGTCTAAAAACGCGGCTCGGCAGAGCCTAGCGGCACAGGCGAATTCGCGGATGAAACTAAAAAGGCGGCCCGCGCCGCCTTTGATCCGCTGCACGCGGAATGTCCGGATTTACACGCGGAACGATTCGCCGCAACCGCATTCGTCCTTCACGTTCGGGTTGTTGAACTTGAAGCCTTCGTTCAGCCCTTCACGTGCGAAGTCGAGTTCGGTGCCGTCGATATAGGCGAGGCTCTTCGGGTCGACAATGAGCTTCACGCCGTTGCATTCGAAGACTTCGTCTTCGGGCGCGAGTTCGTCCACGTACTCGAGCTTGTAAGCCAAGCCGGAGCAACCGGTGGTGCGCACGCCGACGCGCAAGCCGACGCCCTTACCGCGACGGTTCAGATACTTCTGGACGTGCTGTGCTGCCTTTTCGGTCAACGTAATTGCCATAGCGTTTCTCATTGCGCAGTGCGTGCCAGTCATTCTTCTGCCTGTTCACGCGCTGCTACCCTGCCTGCATCAAATATCGCTCGGACCGGACGGCCCGCTGCAAATTCGCGCCGCCGCCCGTTTCGATTCACCTGAAAACCGCGCTGAAACCGCGCCGCAATCACCGCTTAAGCGTGTTGCTTGTCGCCTTCGACGACTGCTTCACCGTGGCGTTGCTTGTAGTCGGCGACCGCTGCCTTAATCGCGTCTTCCGCGAGGATCGAGCAGTGGATCTTCACCGGCGGCAGCGCCAGTTCTTCGGCGATCTGCGTGTTCTTGATCGACATGGCTTGATCGAGCGTCTTGCCTTTCACCCATTCGGTGACGAGCGAGCTCGACGCAATCGCCGAACCGCAGCCATACGTCTTGAACTTCGCGTCTTCGATGATGCCGTCCGCGCCCACGCGGATCTGCAGCTTCATCACGTCGCCGCATGCCGGCGCGCCGACCATACCGGTACCGACCGCATCGTCGTCCTTCGCGAAGGAACCGACGTTGCGCGGGTTTTCGTAATGGTCCAGAACCTTGTCGCTATAAGCCATGATTACACTCCTTGATCCGTTTCAACCTGCAATTGCAATTCGATGAATTCGATATCGTCCCAAACCCGGCGCGTCAGTGCGCTGCCCACTGGATGGTCGAAATATCGATCCCGTCCTTGTGCATTTCCCACAGCGGCGACAAATCGCGCAGCTTCGAAATCTTGGTCTTCAGCAGGTTGATCACGTAATCGACGTCCTGCTCGGTCGTGAAGCGGCCTACCGTGAAGCGGATCGAGCTGTGCGCCAGCTCGTCGTTACGGCCCAACGCGCGCAACACATACGACGGTTCCAGCGAAGCCGACGTACAGGCCGAGCCCGACGACACCGCCACGTCCTTCACCGCCATGATCAGCGACTCGCCTTCGACGAAATTGAAGCTGATGTTCAGGTTGTGCGGCACACGCTTTTCCATGTCGCCGTTCACATACACTTCTTCCATTTCCGACAGGCCGCGCAGCAGACGGTCGCGCAGCATGCGGATGCGTTCGTTTTCCGTCGCCATTTCTTCACGTGCGAGACGGAACGCTTCGCCCATGCCGACGATCTGGTGCGTGGCCAGCGTGCCCGAACGCATGCCGCGCTCGTGACCGCCGCCGTGCATCTGCGCTTCGATACGGATACGCGGCTTGCGGCGCACGTACAGCGCGCCGATGCCCTTCGGGCCATACGTCTTGTGCGCCGAGAACGACATCAGGTCGACCTTCAGCTTTTGCAGGTCGATCGCGATCTTGCCGGTGGCTTGCGCTGCGTCGACGTGGAAAATGATGCCCTTTTCACGAGTGATCTCGCCGATCGCCTCGATGTCCTGGATCACGCCGATCTCGTTGTTCACCGACATGACCGACACCAGAATCGTGTCCGGACGCAGCGCGGCCTTGAGCTTTTCCAGGTCGATCAAGCCGTCGTCCTTGACGTCCAGATACGTGACTTCGAAGCCTTCGCGCTCGAGTTCGCGGCAGGTGTCGAGCACGGCCTTGTGCTCGGTCTTCACCGTGATGATGTGCTTGCCCTTGCTCTTGTAGAAGTGCGCGGCGCCCTTGATGGCCAAGTTGTCCGACTCCGTGGCACCCGAGGTCCAGATGATTTCGCGCGGATCGGCGTTCACCAGCGCGGCGACATTCTCACGCGCTTCTTCGACTGCGCGCTCCGCCGCCCAGCCATACGAGTGGCTGCGCGATGCGGGGTTGCCGAACTGCTCGCGCAGATACGGAATCATCTTGTCCACCACGCGCGGATCGATCGGCGTCGTCGCGCTGTAGTCCATGTAGATGGGCAGATGGAGAGTGTCGTTGTTCATCAATTGCTCCGGGGACGTCATATGCTCTGGCTTCTGGGTTTCTTATCAGGCTGCGGTGACTGCTCGATACCGCGCCTAGGAACCGGCCATGTTGAAAACGGAATTGGGCCCTTTCGGCGCCACGCGGACGGGTTCGACCGCCGGCGCTTCGTTGCGCCTGTCGCGCAGTACGGCCGGCGCGCCTTCGCGCGAACGCTGCTGATCCACCAGATCTTTCAGGGAGACCGAATCGAGGTACTCGACCATTTTCTGGTTCAGCGTGGACCACAGTTCATGCGTCATGCAGTGGCCGTCGTGCTGTTTGGTACCCTCGCAGGAGCCCTTGCCGCCGCATTGGGTGGCATCGAGCGGCTCGTCGACGGCGATGATGATGTCGGCCACGGTCACGTCTTCGGCGCGGCGGGCCAGATTGTAGCCGCCGCCCGGTCCGCGCACGGACTCGACGATTTCATGACGACGCAGCTTGCCAAACAGCTGCTCGAGGTACGACAGGGAGATGTGTTGGCGCTGGCTGATACCCGCAAGCGTCACCGGGCCCTGCTCCTGGCGCAGTGCCAGGTCAATCATCGCCGTGACGGCGAAACGGCCTTTCGTGGTGAGTCTCATATGGTGTGGGAACCGCAATTCTCGACAAGTTTTGTCAAGTATAAATACATGAGCGATTTAGTCAAGTATCCCTACCGCGATTTGGGTCATTTGCTTAATTGTTGGATAAGCCCGGCGCGCTCTCTCGCCAAACTCTACACAAGCAATTGGGGACGTAACGCCGTAATCAGGCCACGGCAGGCCGCTTCACACTGATCCAGTACCTGCTCGAAACCTTCCGCGCCGCCGAAATACGGGTCGGCGACTTCGCGGGCGCCGCTCCAGCGGGCGTCCGCTTCGGGGACAAACTCCATCAGCAGACGGATCTTGTCGCGTTGCTGCGGCGGGCACACCTGGCGCAGCGCGGCGACGTTTTTGTCGTCCATCGCAATGAGCAGGTCGAAGCGTTCGAAATCCACCGCGGCGACCTGGCGGCCGCGCAAGGCGGCGAGTTGATATCCGCGCCGGCCGGCCGCCTGCTGCGCGCGCTCGTCCGGCGGCTCGCCGATGTGCCAGTCACCCGTTCCGGCGGAGTCGATCAGAATGCGCTCCGTGAGCTTCGCCTCGCCGACCAGATGGCGCATCACACCTTCCGCGGTCGGAGAACGGCAGATGTTCCCGAGGCAGACAAAGCAGATGGATACGGTTTTCATCAAGGGGCTTTTTCAGACACGCGACGCGCGTAGGACGACTGTTAACAAACGGTGCCGCGATTATACAAAGCTGGCCGGAATCTCGCCGGAAGCCGGCGCGCTCGCGGCACCGAGGCACCGAGGCACCGAGGCACCGAGGCACCGAGGCACCGAGGCACCGAGGCACCGAGGCACCGCAATGATGAGGTAACCGATCCGCTCGCGCTTAACCGTGTGCTTACGACGCTTCCGCGATCGGCACCGCCGTAGCGGCGCGCATAGGTTTGGCCGGCAGCGTCGCGGTGTCGTCGATCATGCCGTACGAGACGGCACGTGCAAGTTCAGCCGTGAGTTGAGCGGCCGCGAGCGGAGCCTGCGGGGCGCGCGACGCAGCGTCGCCGCAAATATGCAGATAAGCAGCCGCAGCGAGCGGTACAACGATGGCGAGGGGCCAGTACACCGATATTGTCTTTTTCATGATGTCGTTTCTTCCGATTAGGGGCAGATGAGTTTGCAACCCACTATGCCCAGTGCAAATGCTATAGGAATTCGCAATCGGGAAAAACCCACTGGCGCGAGATAGAGCGTTGCTCCGAATGGAACAGTGAATTCACGTTTTGCGGCGCACGACGTCGACGCTCGTCATGGCACAAGAAAGAAATCCTTACAAACACATACAAAGCTCTTGTGACGGATGACGATAATAGCGGTCTTACAGAAACAAAATCTCGCACTGGTCCATCACCATGAAACGCTTCGCACCCATCGCCTGCCTCGCTGTCGCCACCCTGCTCGGCGGCTGCGCGGTCTATCCGGACGGCACGCCGATGTACAGCAATGGCTACGGCGGCGGTTACAGCGGCTATGACGATTACGACGGCTACGCCACCGGCGTGCCGGTCGTGCCACAAACCAACGTCTACATGGGCTACAGCAACTACTCTGGCCCCGGCTATTACGACGGACCCGGCCGCTATTACGGACCGGGCTACGGCGGCTATCCGAACCGGGGCCGGCCGAACAACGGCAACTATGGAAACAACGGCAACCACGGCGATAACGGCGGTTGGCACGGTCAGCCGAATGGCGGCTCGCACGGCGGGCCGCCGCCTCAAGGCGGCGTGGGCGGGCCGCGTGGCCCGAGCGGATCGAATGCGCCCCGGCCGGGCGCTGCCAGCCCGCCGCCTCCGCCGCCGCCGTCGCAGCAGGCGGGCAATGGCGGCGGTCGTGGTAATGGCAATAATGGGGGCGCCCCCGTGCGAGGGGCACCGGGCCGACAGCCTGGCCAGATGACGGACCACTGAGCGCCGCTGGTCGCATAGTTGCGCGGTTCGCATGCGTATCTGTCAACGCACGCATACCGCGCTCCGTTTTCTGCGGCAACGTCCTGAACGGCAGACGGAGACAGCCGCCAAACGGCACGGCCATGACTTAGATAGCGCGGCGCCGGAATCACCGGCTCGCGCGCAACGCCACCAACCTCTAAAAATACGACGGCGCGCTTCGCCCAGAACGCCCGCTCAGCCGATATGACTGCGCTGCGCCGCGTACAACTCCCTGAACGTTCGACCGACCGGAGCGGGCATATCCCGCGTATTGGTCCAGCCCGCGCCGCCCAACGGCAATTTGGCAATCGACCGATTCCTTCCGCCCATGCGTTCCAGCACGCGCACGGCCAGCTTCGTGAAAAGCGCGTAAGCATCCGGATGCAGCGCGAGAAAACCCCACACGGCAAGTCCGGCGCGCTCTTTCCAGGGCCGCAGATGGCGCTCCACCTGCTTCTCGCGCAGCTTGCGCAACAGATCGGATAGCGGAATGCCCACCGGGCACACGCTGTTGCACTCGCCGCACAAAGTCGCGGCCTGCGGCAAATCCAGCGCCTTGTCGATGCCGACGTAGCTCGGCGTCAACACCGAACCCATCGGGCCGGGATAGACCCAGCCGTACGCGTGGCCGCCCACCTTCTGATACACCGGGCAATGGTTCATGCACGCGCCGCAGCGGATGCACCTCAGCATTTCCTGGAAGTCGCCGCCGATCAGCCCCGTGCGCCCGCCGTCGACGAGCACCACATACATATGCGCAGGACCGTCCTGGTCGCCCTCGCCGCGCGGCCCCGTCAACACGGAAAAATAGTTCGAGGTGGTCTGCCCGGTCGCTGAGCGCGGCAAAAGACGCATCGCCGTGGCCAGATCTTCGAGCGTAGGCAGCACCTTCTCGATGCCCGTCACCGCCACATGCACGCGCGGCATCACGGTGCACATGCCTTCGTTGCCCTCGTTCGTGACCAGCACGACCGAGCCCGTTTCCGCCACCACGAAATTGCCGCCGGTCACGCCCATGTCCGCGGTCATGAAATGCGGGCGCAGCATCTCGCGCGCTTCGCGCGTCATGTCGGTAATTTCGGTCAGGCGCGGCCGGTTGTGAGTCTTCGCGAACAGGTCGGCGATCTCGTCCTTATCCTTGTGGACGACTGGGGCGATGATGTGGCTCGGCGGCTCGTTGTCGTTGATCTGCAGGATGTACTCGCCCAGATCGGTTTCAATGGATTGGACGCCCATTTGCCCGAGCACTTCGTTCAGGCGCATTTCTTCAGTGACCATCGACTTGGTTTTGATGACCTTCTTCACCTCGTGCCGGCGCGCAATGTCGCCGACGAGCCGCGCGGCCTCCTGGGTCGTCTCGGCAAACAGCACCGTCACGCCGCGCCGGGCCGCTTCGCGCTCGAAGGTTTCCAGCCACACGTCGAGATTCTCCAGCGCGCGATTGCGGCGCTCCTTCAGCGCGGCGCGCGTGGCGGGAAAATCAATCGCTGTCATGGCCGTGGCGCGGGCCGACACGAACTTGGTCGACAGCTTGGTGAGGTTCTGCTGCAGACGCTGGTCGGCGAGTTTCTGACCGGCGCGTGCCTTGAATTGCATCGATTGGACTTGCATGGCGGCCTTATGCGTATTCGAGCGAAGCGGGCAAAACAGGCGAAGCGCGACTGAAGTACGAGTCAAGCGCGCGTATCTGAAAATCAGCGTTACACGTCGCCGGCCAGCACCTGCGCGATGTGCAGCACGCGCGTGGTGGCGTCGCCGGTACGTCGCAAACGGCCTTCAATATTGAGCATGCAGCCGAGGTCGCCGAGCACCACCGTGCCGGTGCCGCTTGCGCTGATATTCGCGCACTTTTCGTCGACGATCGCCGTGGAGATGTCGCCGTACTTGACCGCGAACGTGCCGCCGAAGCCGCAGCAATGCTCGCAGTCCTTCATCTCGTTCACTGTGACGCCGACCTGCGCCAGCAAAGCGCGCGGCTGCGCCTTCACGCCGAGCTCACGCAGCCCGGAGCAGGAATCGTGGTACGTGACCTGACCCGCGAACTCGCCCGGCTGCAATTGCACCTTGGCCACGTTCACGAGGAAATCGGTCAGTTCGAACACCTTGGCGCGCAGCCGGCCGAAGCGGTTCATCAGTTCCGGATCATCGGCGAAAAGATCGCCGTAATGCACGCGGATCATGCCGCCGCACGAACCGGACGGGACCACGACGTAATCGAACTGTTCGAACTCGCGCAGGGTTTTCTCGGCCAGATCGCGCGCGATGCGCCGTTCCCCGGAGTTGTACGCGGGTTGACCGCAACAGGTTTGGGCGGGTGGCACCACCACCTCGAATCCGGCGCCTTCGATCAGCTTGATGACCGAAAAACCGATCTCGGGACGCATCAGGTCGATCAGGCAGGTAACGAACAATCCGACTCGCATGAGCCCTCCTTCGGGAAAACGTCCCTGATTATCCGCTGTTTGCCGCACAATACCAACGGCCGGAAGGCATAGGACGAAAGCCGCTGAAATTGGAATTGGCGTTCCAATCGCTTTCCTTCTTTTCACAATACGGGATACAATCAATTTCCGCTGTTTGACGCGTCAACCGATTCCTCCCATGAGCGATACGAACCCGGATCCCAAAACTTCGATCCAGGTGATCGAACGCATGATGCGCTTGCTCGACGCACTCGCTGCGCATAGCGACCCGGTCAGCCTGAAAGAACTCGCCATCCGCACGGAGCTGCATCCGTCCACCGCGCACCGCATCCTCAACGACATGGTGATGTGCCGTCTGGTCGACCGGTCGGATCCCGGCACTTACCGTCTCGGCATGCGCCTGCTCGAACTGGGCAATCTGGTGAAGGCGCGCCTGTCGGTGCGCGACGCGGCACTCACGCCGATGCGCGAACTGCATCGTCAGACGGGCCAGACGGTGAATCTGTCGGTACGTCAGGGCGACGAGATCGTCTATATCGAACGTGCTTATTCCGAGCGTTCCGGCATGCAGGTGGTGCGGGCGATCGGCGGACGGGCGCCGTTGCATCTGACCTCGGTAGGCAAGCTGTTCCTCGCCGCCGACGAATCCACTCGCGTGAGGGCCTACGCCACGCGCACCGGCTTGTCGGGCCACACGCAGAACAGCATCACCGACCTGACCAAACTGGAGCGCGAACTCTCGCACGTGCGCCAGCAAGCCTGCGCGCGCGATAACGAAGAGCTGGAACTCGGCGTGCGCTGCATCGCCGCCGGCATTTACGACGACACCGGCAAACTGGTTGCCGGTCTGTCGCTGTCGGCGCCGGCGGATCGGTTGCAGGATTCCTGGCTCGGCCAGCTTAGCCAGACGGCGCTGATGATCTCCGCGTCGCTCGGCTACCGGCCGCAACCCGCGCAGGACCATTCGCATAGCCATCACGCGTAAGCCCGGCGCTGGGCTTACGCTCAAGAAACAAAAAAGCCTCGCAACTGCGAGGCTTTTTGTTTTCATGCGGCCGGTCCGGAAACCGGCCACCGAGCAAACGCTTCAGGTACCCGGACCGCTGGCGTCCGCACTAGTAATCCGCGCCTCGCCGCCGCCGTTATCCAGCCACGTGCGCAGACGCGTAGCGTCCGCGAACCGCGAGTACTTACCCGACGAGTCGAGCAACACCATGATCATCGGACGGCCGTGAATGGTCGCCTGCATCACGAGGCACTCACCCGCTTCGTTGATAAAGCCGGTCTTTTGCAGACCGATATCCCACGTCGGGTTACGCACCAGCGCATTGGTGCTGTTGTACGCCAGCGAGCGCTTGCCGGTGTACACCTCGTAGCTGTGATCGGTCGAGAACCTGCGGATCACCGGATACTGATACGCCGCGTTGACCATCTTCACGAGGTCGCGCGCGCTCGACACGTTCTGGCTCGTCAAACCCGTGGGGTTTTCAAAGTGCGTGTCGGTCATGCCGAGTTGCTTGGCCTTCGCGTTCATGGCCGCGAGGAACGCCGGACGGCCGCCCGGGAAATAACGCGACAGCGCCGCGGCCGCGCGATTTTCCGATGCCATCAGCGCGATATGCAGCATGTCTTCACGCGAGAGCACCGAGCCCACCGACAGACGCGAGCCGGTGTTCTTTTCGTAGTCTCGGTCTTCGTCCGTGACTTCGATCTGGTCGGTCATCGGCTCTTTCGAGTCGAGCACCACCATCGCGGTCATCAGCTTGGTGATCGACGCGATCGGCACCACGGCGCGCGAGTTCTTGTCGAACAGCGACTCGCCCGAGTTCTGATCGATCACGTAGGCGACGCTCGAGCGCAGCATGAGCGCGTCCGGCGTTTCGTGCAGACCGAAAGCCTGGCCGACGCTCGGCTGACGCGGTTCGTACGCGATGCGGCGCACCACCGAGTGGTGACGGCCGTTCGACGTGTACGTCACGCGCTTGCGCTTGACGCCCGCGCGCGGCGCGTCGTCGTCAGCGGCTACGGTTTTTGCGGCCGCGCCTTTGGTCGCTTTCGAGGCCTTGCCCGACACCTTTTCAGGAGCGGCAGCCGGCTTCTTGGCCGCTTTGGCGTGTTTGGAGGTTTTTGCAGGTGCATCGGGCGTGGCGGCAAAAGCGCTCACGGGCGTGGCGAACGCCGCCGCGATGACCATGGAGGCGGCCACCGACAGAGCGGTGCTGCGGGCCGCGCCGTGGATCACTTTTAGCGACGAAAACATGTCGGTTTTCATGGGTGTTCGGTAGGGAGCGGCGAGAGGTTTCCGCAAGTGTAGTAAAACAACGAAAAATTAGCAATTTGAAGCACTTATACGCGCTCCTTAAACCGGCTTGTAAGCTCCGATCGCAAAAACACGAATAAGTGCCGTGCATCGATCGAAAAAAACGATCGCCGGCACGTTACGCCTCGCCGCTGCCGCCATACGCCGGAATCGAGGTGATTCTTCCAGCATAACGGCAATTTCGAGACAACCTTGATCAGGGGAAATACGGTCAGAGCACGGGCGGTCAAACTGCCAGTGCAACAGCACGCGGCAGCAGTCGCTGCAGCGAGGTTGTTAAACGCCTGCTGCAGACTGCAACGCGCATTCGACCAGCATGAAACATTAACGTTCCGTGACACTTTCCGGTTTACACCAAATCGACCGCCGAAGACTTTTTTAACAATTGCCGGATGTTAGCGTCCCCACTTAGCCCGCGTTTGTCGGTCAAATTGACCTTACAATTCAGTAATAAATACAGCATGATTAGGCACCGGCGCGGTGCGGCGGTTAAATCGACCTGCGTCATAAGGATGTCATGCCGATCGCATAACACTATGTTTTATCAGTAGTTTCTTAATATTGTGCGACGCACAAAAAGCGCTTGACATTCTTTGTAACCATCCTAAAATGGGAACCATTGCTGCGATGCACAATACATCGCGGTCCGGCGGGACGCACCATGTGTCTCACCATTCACCCAATGCGGTCCGCACAGACAGACCGCGATCCAGGAGCGTAAACCATGACTCTGCTGACCCCTGAGCAATTCGCCGCAGCCCAGAAAGCCAACTTTGAAACGTTGTTCGGCCTGACGACCAAAGCATTCGAAGGCGTCGAAAAGCTGGTTGAGCTGAACCTGCAAGTCGTGAAATCGACGCTCGCGGAAAGTCAGGAAAATGCTCAACGCGCCCTGTCGGTCAAGGACGCGCAAGAATTGCTGGCTCTGCAAGCAAGCCTTGCACAGCCGGTGGCTGAAAAGGCGTTGTCGTACGGTCGCCACGTGTATGAGATCGTTTCGGCAACGCAAGGTGAATTCACCCGCGTCGCGGAAGCGCAATTCGAAGAGCAAAACCGCAAGGTCCAATCGCTCGTCGAAAACGTCGCCAAGAATGCACCGGCTGGTTCGGAAACCGCTGTCGCCGTGATGAAGTCGGCTATCACCGCCGCTAACACCACGTACGAAACGGTTCACAAGGCAACGAAGCAAGCTGTCGAAATCGCTGAAAGCAACTTCAATGCAGCTGCAACGGCCGCATCGAAGGCAGCTTCGCAAGCCGCCGCACAAGCATCGCGCTCGGCCAAGAAGGCAGTCTAAGCTTCAGTCTCAAGCATCACTCTGCAGGCATCACCCAACGCCGGCACAGCTCAAACGCTGTGCCGGCGTTACCGCAAGCAACAGCGTCGTGTCGTTGCCGCTCACACGGTGTTAATTGGCCGAACGCTCCGATACGTTGAACGGCGTATCGTTTGCCCGGCGAAAGGCCGGGATTTTTTTACCCGACGCTTTTTCGCCGTCGCCCGAGTCGTTCAGCATGTATTGATGACGCCGTCGTCGCGCGGCAACCGCCCTACTCTGCTGCCCAAAGAAAAAAACGGCGCGCCCTTTGCGGGGCGCGCCGTTTTTATTTGCATCATCGAATCCGCCTGCACGAATGCAGACGGACCGAATCGCCTTACTTCTTTTTCTGCGGCGGCAGGTCGGTACAGACGCCTTCGTACAACTCGGCGGCCATGCCGATCGATTCGCCGAGCGTCGGATGCGGGTGAATCGTCTTGCCGATATCCGTTGCGTCCGCACCCATTTCGACCGCGAGACAGACTTCGCTGATCAGGTCGCCCGCGTTCAGACCGACAATCCCTCCGCCGATCACGCGATGCGTTTCCTCGTCGAACAGCAGCTTGGTGAAGCCTTCGTCGCGGCCGTTGGCGATTGCGCGGCCCGAAGCGGCCCACGGGAACACCGCCTTGCCATACTTGATGCCCTCGGCCTTCAACTGGTCTTCCGTCTTGCCGGCCCAGGCCACTTCCGGATCGGTGTAAGCCACCGACGGAATCTGCAGCGCGTCGAAGTATGCCTTTTCGCCGTGTGCGACTTCGGCGGCGACGTGAGCTTCATGCACGGCTTTGTGCGCCAGCATCGGCTGACCGACGATATCGCCGATCGCGAAGATGTGCTGCACGTTGGTGCGCATCTGCTTGTCCACGTCGATGAAGCCGCGATCCGTCACCGCAACGCCGGCCTTGTCCGCGCCGATCTTCTTGCCGTTCGGCGAACGACCGACGGCAACCAGTACGAGGTCGTAACGTTGCGCTTCGGCCGGGGCCTTCTCGCCTTCGAACGACACATAGATGCCGTCGTCTTTCGCTTCGGCCGCCGTGGTCTTGGTCTTCAGCATGACGTTGGCGAAACGCTTGCTGTTGTACTTCTCCCAGACCTTGACCAGATCGCGGTCCGCGCCGGCCATCAGGCCGTCGAGCATTTCGACCACGTCGATCTGCGCGCCGAGCGTGGCGTACACCGTGGCCATTTCCAGCCCGATGATGCCACCGCCGACCACCAGCATGCGTTGCGGAATCTGCCGCAGTTCGAGCGCACCGGTCGAATCGACCACACGCGGATCTTCGGGAATGAACGGCAGCTTCACCGCTTCCGAGCCCGCGGCGATGATCGCCTGCTTGAACTTGACGACCTTCTTGCCGCCCTCGACCTGCACTTCCATATGATGCGGATCGACGAACGAACCCGTGCCCGTCACGACTTCGACCTTGCGCATCTTCGCCATGCCGGCGAGACCGCCGGTGAGCTTCTTGACGACGCCCGACTTGAAGTCGCGCAGCTTGTCGAGATCGATTTGCGGCTTGCCGAACGTGATGCCGTGCGAGCCGAGCGCTTCGGCTTCGTCCATCACCAGCGCTGTGTGCAACAGCGCCTTCGACGGAATACAGCCGACGTTCAGACATACGCCGCCGAGCGTCGAGTAACGTTCGACCAACACCGTCTTCATACCCAGGTCAGCAGAACGGAACGCCGCCGAATAGCCGCCGGGGCCCGAACCGAGCACGAGCATGTCGCACTCGATATCCGCGTTGCCGGAGAAGCTGCCCGCTTGCGGAGCGGGCGCAGCCGCCTTGGCCGGAGCCGCCGCCTGCGGTTTTGCTTCCGCTTGAGCGGGCGCTTTCTCAGGTTCCTTGGCCGGAGCCTTCGGTGCATCTTTCGCGGGAGCCGCGTCCGCCGATGTTTCGACGAGCGCGATCACCGTGCCTTGCGAGACTTTGTCGCCGGCTTTGACGCGGACTTCCTTGACCGTGCCGGCGGTATCGCTCGGCACTTCGATGGAGGCCTTATCGGACTCGAGCGTCATCAGCGCCTGTTCGTTCTCGATGACGTCGCCCGCTTTGATATTGACTTCGATGACATCGACATCCTTGAAGTCACCGATATCCGGCACTTTTACTTCGACGAGACTCATTAGTGTCCCCTTCTCTTATTGATCGTGATGAAGGAAGAACCTCAAAAAAGCAGCCCAAAAGCTGGCAGCGCGGCGAACAGAATCATCCTTTGCAGTCCGCCCAAGGACGCGCCTTTCTTTTGCCTACTTTTCTTTGGAAGACAAAGAAAAGTAGGTGCCGCCCCGCACAGGGGCGACGCTAATAGACCGACAAGAAATCAGGTTCTACAGAGAGACGCGGATCACAAACAAAAAGAAACCCGCGCCCCGCGCAACCACCACATCAAAGAATCACACGCCGGAAATCGGCAAGAAGCGCCCCAAGATACGCATTGAACCGCGCCGCTGCAGCACCATCAATCACACGATGGTCATACGACAAAGAAAGCGGCAAGATCAGACGCGGCACAAACTGCTTGCCGTCCCAAACCGGCTTCATCGCACCACGCGACAACCCGAGAATGGCGACTTCAGGCGCATTGATAATCGGCGTGAAGTTCGTGCCACCAATGCCACCCAAAGAAGAAATCGAGAAGCACCCACCTTGCATCTGATCCGGCTTGAGCTTGCCATCGCGCGCTGCCTTCGACAGATCCGCCATTTCCTTGGCGATCTCGATCAAACCTTTCTTATCCGCATCGCGAATGACAGGAACGACCAGACCGTTCGGCGTATCAGCCGCAAAGCCGATATGGAAGTACTGCTTGAACACCAGGTTATCGCCGTCGAGGCTGGCGTTGAACGTCGGGAACTGCTTCAGGGCGGAAACCACGGCCTTGATCACGAAAGCCAGCATGGTGATCTTCACACCGGCCTTTTCGTTTTCCTTGTTCAACTGCACGCGCAGCGCTTCGAGATCGGTGATATCCGCTTCGTCGTTGTTCGTGACGTGCGGAATCATGACCCAGTTGCGATGCAGATTCGCGCCCGAAATTTTCTTGATACGCGACAGCGGTTTCGGATCGATCGGACCGAACTTCGTGAAGTCGACCTTTGGCCACGGCAGCAGATTCAACTCGCCGCCACCCGCGGCAGCCGGTGCAGCAGCGCCAGCCGGCGCGGCACGCTGGCCGGTCATGACGCCCTTGATGAAGGCAGTCACGTCGGCTTGCGTAATGCGGCCCTTCGGACCCGTGCCCTGCACCTGCGTCACGTCGACGCCGAGTTCGCGCGCGAACTTGCGCACGGACGGCGATGCATGGCTCGCATGGCGCGCGCCGCCTTCGCCGGCCGGAATCACCGGTGCCTGAGCGAGCGCCGACGGAGCCGCCGGAGCCGGCGACGGTGCAGCCGGCGCATCGGACGGCTTCTCGACCTCCTGCCTGGGAGCCGGAGCCGGCGCAGCCGCGCCGCCTTCCGCTTCCACGACCACGATCACCGAGCCTTCCGACACGGTATCGCCGACCTTGACCTTCAGTTCCTTGACGATGCCGGCAGCCGAGCTCGGCACGTCCATGGTCGCCTTATCGGATTCGAGCGTCACCAGCGACTGCTCTTTCTCGACGCGATCGCCGACCTTCACCGCGACTTCGATCACGGGAATGTCTTTGTAGTCGCCGATATCCGGCACTTTGACTTCCTGCAGACCACCGCCACCGCTGGCGGCAGGCGCCGGCGCGGCCGCGGGTGCGGCCGAAGGTGCCGGAGCCGGTGCGGCGGCAGGCGCCGGAGCCGGTGCGGCCGCGCCGCCTTCCGCACCTTCCAGCACGACGATCAGCGAACCTTCCGACACGTTGTCGCCGACCTTGACCTTCACTTCCTTGACGACGCCGGCGGCCGAGCTCGGCACGTCCATGGTCGCCTTGTCGGATTCCAGCGTAACGAGCGATTGCTCTTTTTCGACGGTGTCACCCGCCTTCACCAGCACCTCGATCACAGGAATGTCCTTGTAATCGCCGATGTCCGGCACCTTGACTTCGATCGCTTGACTCATTGTTAGTGTCTCCTGGGCCGCGCACGCGGCCTGCCCCTGGCGATCAGGGGCGGGCGCGCACGCCATGGCACACGGGGAATGATGCCTTAGACGGTCATCGGGTTGGGTTTGGCGGGATCAAGGTTGTACTTCTTGAGCGCCTCGGCGACTACCTTGCGTTCGATCGTGCCTTCATCTGCGAGTGCATTCAACGCGGCAACCGTGACCCAGTAGCGGTCGACTTCGAAGAAGTGGCGCAGCTTTTCGCGCGTGTCCGAACGGCCGTAGCCATCCGTGCCCAGCACGACGAACTTCTGCGGCACGAACGCGCGGATCTGTTCGGTCAGCGCGCGCACATAGTCGGTCGAGGCGATGACCGGACCTTGTGCGTCCTTGAGCAGCTTCTCGACGTGCGAGAGCTTCTTTTCTTCGGTAGGGTGCAGCAGGTTCCAGCGCTGCACTTCGTGGCCTTCGCGAGCCAGTTCGGTGAAGCTCGGCACGCTCCACAGATCGGCGGCGACACCCCAGTCGTTCTTCAGCAGATCGGCGGCGGCGATCACTTCGTTGAAGATCGTGCCCGCGCCCATCAGTTGCACGCGCGGCGCCTTCTTGTCGGCTTCGGCCTTACGGAACGAGTACATGCCCTTGATGATGTCGGCCGCTACAGATTCGCCCTGCGGAATCGCCGGGTGCTCGTAGTTCTCGTTCATCACCGTGACGTAGTAGTACACGTCTTCCTGATCCGCGACCATGCGGCGCAGGCCGTCCTGCATGATGACCGCGAGTTCGTAACCGAACGTCGGATCGTAGCTGATGCAGTTCGGCACCGAAGCCGCCCACAGCAGCGAGTGGCCGTCTTCGTGTTGCAGGCCTTCGCCGTTCAGCGTCGTGCGGCCGGCCGTGCCACCCAGCAGGAAGCCGCGCGAACGCATGTCGCCCGCCGCCCATGCCAGATCGCCGATGCGCTGGAAGCCGAACATCGAGTAGAAGATGTAGAACGGAATCATGATCTCGCCGTGCGTCGAGTAAGACGTCGCGGCTGCGATCCAGTCGGCCATACCACCGGCTTCGTTGATGCCCTCCTGCAGAATCTGACCGGTTTCCGACTCACGGTAGAACATCAACTGGTCGGAATCTTCCGGCACGTACTTCTGGCCTTCCTGATTCCAGATACCGATCTGGCGGAACAAACCTTCCATACCGAAGGTACGCGACTCGTCCGGCACGATCGGCACGATGCGCTTGCCCAGCGCCTTGTCTTTCAGCAGGATGTTCAGGATCCGCACGAACGCCATGGTCGTGGAGATCTCGCGGCCTTCGCCCGTGCCCTTCAACAGCGGCTCGAATGCCGACAGTTCCGGCACCGGCAGCGACTCGGCCTTCTGGCGACGCGCCGGCAGATAGCCGCCGAGGTCCTGACGGCGAGCACGCATGTACTCCAGTTCCTTCGAACCTTCTTCGAACTTGAGGTACGGCACGTTGACGAGGTCTTCGTCGGCGATCGGCAGGCGGAACTGGTCGCGGAATTTCTTCAGCTGATCCACGTGCAGCTTCTTCTGCTGGTGGGTGATGTTCATCGCCTGGCCGGCTTCGCCCATGCCGTAGCCCTTGATCGTCTTCGCGAGAATGACGGTCGGCTGGCCCTGCGAATTCGACGCTTCCTGGAACGCTGCGTAGATCTTGTGCGGATCGTGGCCGCCGCGGTTCAGATTCCAGATTTCCTCGTCGGACCATTCGGCGACCAGCGCCTTCAGTTCCGGCGTGTTGAAGAAGTGTTCGCGCACATACGCGCCCGACTCCGACTTGTACGTCTGGTACTCGCCGTCGACCACATCCATCATGCGGCGCATCAGCGCGCCCGACTTGTCGCGTTGGAACAGCGCGTCCCAGCGGCTACCCCAGATGACCTTGATGACGTTCCAGCCGGCGCCGCGGAATTCGCTTTCCAGTTCCTGGATGATCTTGCCGTTACCGCGCACCGGACCGTCGAGGCGCTGCAGGTTGCAGTTGATCACGAACACGAGGTTGTCGAGCCGTTCGCGGCCGGCCATGCCGATCGCACCGAGCGATTCCGGCTCATCCGTTTCGCCGTCGCCGAGGAAGGCCCAGACCTTGCGGCCGTCGGTCTTCGCAATGCCGCGCGCCTGCATGTACTTCATGAAGCGCGCCTGATAGATCGCCATGATCGGGCCGAGGCCCATCGAGACGGTCGGGAATTGCCAGAAGTCCGGCATCAGCCACGGGTGCGGGTACGACGAGATGCCCTCGCCGCCCACTTCCTGACGGAAGTTGTCGAGCTGGTTCTCGGTCAGACGGCCCAGCAGGAACGCGCGCGAGTAGACGCCCGGCGACGAGTGGCCCTGCACGAACACGAGATCGCCGCCATGTTCGGCCGACGGCGCATGCCAGAAGTGGTTGTAGCCGACGTCGTACAACGTGGCGGCGGAAGCGAACGAGGCGATGTGGCCGCCGACGTTGGTGTCCTTGCCGGCGCGCAGCACCATCGCGATGGCGTTCCAGCGCGTGTACGAGCGGATACGGTGTTCGATGTCCTGATCGCCGGGGATCTTCGCCTGACGCGAAACCGGGATCGTATTGATGTAAGGCGTGTTGGCCGAGAACGGCAAATGTTCGCCATGCACGCGGGCGAATTCAATCTGTTTCTCGATCAGGTAGTGAGCGCGATCTGGGCCCACAGCAGAAATCACGCCATCCAGCGCTTCAAGCCATTCGCCGGTTTCCTGGGGATCGTCGTCTTTTTCAGCAGCGACATATTTCATGACTTCGTCGGGTACAGCGGACATGCTCGTCTCCTGGATGTAGAGGAACGCTCTTTGAACAGACGACGCGGACGAAGCACGGCCGCGGCAGCTTCGGCCGATTGTAATAAGGGTCCCGACGTCCACGCAACAAAATTTTCGAATTACGAGATCGAATCTCATAATGCGAAAAATTGTTGCGGCGCAACCTGATTTGACTGCCGATCGACGGATACGTTGGCTAGTTTGCGCCGATTAATGGTCCTTTCCGCGCTTTTTTGCGCCATTTGCTAGCTTCACGCTGCGCTACAATGCCACGCATGTTGACCGAACGGCTTTTCGCACGCTCGGCGCGCACCGCCGGTTCGCCCGCGGATTCGACGCCGTCCTCCCGCTGGCACCACGGACCGTGGTGGTCCAATTCCTATTTGCTCACGCCGCTCCTGTCGATCCTGGTCTTCCTGGTCGTCATGAGTCTGATTTTGTGGAGCCTGAACCGGCGCGAACAGCAACAGCAGGAAGACACGCTTTACCGTAATGTCGCGTGGGCGCAGCAGCAGATCCGCCTGTCCATGACCGGCGCGCAGGAGCAGATCCAGGCGCTCGCGCGCGATCTGGTCGCCGGCCACGCCGATCCGCATTCGTTCCAGGTGTCCACCACGGACATCATGCAGGGGCATCCCGAGATCCTCTACATGAACTGGTACACGAGCCAGCAGCAGCCGCGCTGGCCCAATACCGCGCTGCCGGTGTTCGGCCAGCGTCTGGCCAAGCCGAACGACACGCAGATGGACGAAGCCGTCAAAGCGGCCTTCGCCGAGGCGCGCAACACGCGCCGCCAGGTGTATTCGCCGCTCATCTACGACGACCTCGGCAACGGCTACATCACGCTGCAAACGCCGGTGTTCCGCGACCGCGACTTCCTCGGCACGATCGCCGCCGTCTTCTCGGTGGAAGGCATCCTCAAGCACGACATTCCGCCTGAGCTGTCCGCCAAGTACAAAATCTCGATCATCGACGTGAACAACCGCGAGTTGACCACCACGTCGACCCGCCCGCGCCTGCCGCGCGACATGTTCTACGATCTGCCGCTCGACCCGCCGGGCCAAGGTGTCTCGGTGCGCGTCTACGCGTTCCCGCAGATGACCAACTTCACCAACAACACGCTGGTATGGCTGGTGGCGGGTCTCTCCTGTTTCGTGTTGTGGAGCCTGTGGAGCCTGTGGAAACACACGCGCCAACGCTTCGAGGCGCAGCAGGCGCTGTACGCCGAAGCGTTCTTCCGTCGCGCGATGGAAAACTCCGTGCTGATCGGCATGCGCGTGCTCGACATGCATGGGCGCATCACCCACGTCAATCCGGCGTTTTGCCGCATGACCGGCTGGGACGAAAGCGATCTGGTCGGCAAGAACGCGCCGTTCGCCTACTGGCCGCGCGACGCTTACCCCGAAATGCAGCGCCAGCTCGACATGACGCTGCGCGGCAAGGCGCCCTCTTCCGGCTTCGAATTACGGGTACGCCGCAAGGATGGCTCGCTGTTCCATGCGCGTCTGTACGTGTCGCCGCTGATCGACAGTTCGGGCCGCCAGACCGGCTGGATGTCGTCGATGACCGACATCACCGAGCCGAAGCGCGCGCGCGAAGAACTCGCCGCCGCGCACGAACGCTTCACCACGGTGCTCGAAAGTCTCGACGCCGCCGTCTCCGTGCTGGCCGCGGACGAAGCCGAACTCCTGTTCGCCAACCGCTATTACCGGCATCTGTTCGGCATTCGCCCGGACGGTCATCTGGAATTGGCGGGCGGCGGGTTCGATAGCGCACAGGCGTCGTCCGATTCGATCGATATGGTGGATACCTACGCCGGCCTACCCGCCGCCGCGTTGACCGAAAGCACCGCCGATGCGCAGGAAATCTACGTGCAAAGTATCCAGAAGTGGTTCGAAGTGCGCCGCCAGTACATTCAGTGGGTGGACGGCCACCTCGCGCAGATGCAGATCGCAACCGACATCACGACTCGCAAGCAGGCCCAGGAACTATCGCGCCAGCAAGACGAGAAGCTGCAGTTCACCAGCCGTCTGATGACGATGGGCGAAATGGCCTCGTCGCTCGCGCACGAACTGAACCAACCGCTCGCCGCGATCAATAACTATTGCTCCGGAACCGTGGCACTGGTTAAATCCGGTCGGACGACACCTGACAATCTGCTGCCAGTGCTCGAAAAGACCGCCCAGCAGGCGGTGCGCGCGGGCATGATCATCAAGCGCATCCGCGAGTTCGTGAAGCGCAGCGAGCCGAAGCGGCAAGCCACGCGCGTGGCCGATATCGTCGCCGACGCCGTGGGTCTGGCCGAAATCGAGGCGCGCAAGCGCCGCATTCGCATCGTCACGGATCTGCGCTCGCGCCTGCCGGTGATCTACGTCGACCCGGTGCTGATCGAGCAGGTGCTGGTCAACCTGCTGAAGAACGCCGCCGAAGCGATGGCCGAAGCCCGTCCGAATGCGGTCGATCCGGTGATCCGCGTGGTCGTGCGGCTGGAGAGCGGGTTTGTCTGCATCAGCGTCGTCGACCAGGGACCCGGCGTCGACGAAGCGACAGCCGAGCGGCTGTTCGAACCGTTTTACAGCACCAAGTCCGATGGTATGGGCATGGGGCTGAACATTTGCCGTTCGATTATCGAATCGCACCGCGGCCGTCTGTGGGTGGTCAACAACGTCGAATCTGACGGCCACATCACAGGCGCCACGTTCCATTGCAGTCTGCCTATTGGAGAGCCTGATGGCCCGAGCAACGGCGGGACACAGGCGCCGACACCACAAACCGTTACGGGAGAGCTATGAACAGCCCAGTCACCACACAGGAAACTGTCTTTGTCGTCGATGACGACGAGGCCGTGCGAGATTCGCTGCGCTGGCTGCTGGAGGCGAACGGCTACCGCGTGCAATGCTTCTCCAGCGCCGAGCAGTTCATCGACGCATGGCAGCCGCATCAGCATCCGGGCCAGATCGCGTGCCTGATTCTCGATGTGCGGATGTCCGGCATGAGCGGGCTCGAGTTGCAGGAACGCCTGATCGCCGACAACGCATCGCTGCCGATCATTTTCGTGACGGGCCACGGCGATGTGCCGATGGCCGTGTCCACGATGAAAAAAGGCGCGATGGACTTCATCGAAAAGCCGTTCGACGAAGCCGAGTTGCGCAAGCTGGTCGAGCGCATGCTCGACAAGGCGCGCAGCGAAAGCACCAGCGTGCAGCAGCAGCGCGCCGCGGCAGAACGTCTCGGCAAGCTGACCGCGCGTGAGCATCAGGTGCTCGAGCGCATCATCGCCGGCCGCCTGAACAAGCAGATCGCCGACGACCTCGGCATCAGCATCAAGACGGTCGAAGCGCACCGCGCGAACATCATGGAAAAGCTCAACGTCAACACGGTCGCCGATCTGCTGCGACTGGCGCTGTCGAACAAGCCGCAACCGGCGCAATAAGCCTCGCACGGCGGCGCTTACCCCGAAGGAGGGCCCTTTGGGGTAAGCGCCGCCACACCAGAAGTGACTGCGTGCCAACGGCCGGACTATAGAAGAGTCCGGCCTGTTTCGTCCTCTTTTTCCCTCCTCATTTCCCTCCCCTCTATCGCACGGCAATCACGACGAAGCGCGTGATTTCGACGCACCCCGCGCGTGCAAAATAATATGCATTGCTCAGCAATTACTTACGCTAATCCGCAACAGGTTCTTTCCTCAGACAAGATTGACGGATTCGGACGCGCCCCTTAATTTACGCAGAACTCCTTAGCAGACAGCGCCGATGCGACGATCGACGCGGGAGTGACTTGCTGCGAAACGCCGCATGCGGCATCGCCTGGTGATGCGAAACAATTGGAGCGGTTCGAGCGCCTTTACGCGGCATCGTGCCGTGCCGATCGAGCCGTCCGACCACCCACCGGACACCGGCCCGACTCGCCATTTCCTCGCCGTATTCCATCGCGGCGAAGCGACGCAGCCCGTGCTGCGCACCGACATCTCGTCGTATAAACCCCACCGGGAGGAATTCATCGTGAAACGATCCGGAGCACACCGCTCGCGTGTGATGCTTGTTTGCGCCGTTCTTGCGGGAGCGCCGCTATTCGTCGGACTTGCCGCGCCGGACTTCGTCCATGCGCAAGGCACCGCGAAAATGTCGAATCAGCAACTCGATTCGCTGGCCGCGCCGATTGCCCTTTATCCGGACGCCCTGCTCGCCCAGGTGCTGATGGCCTCGACGTTTCCGCAAGACGTGCAGGCGGCGGCCATATGGTCCAGAGTCAACTCGACGCTGCAAGGCGACAGCGCCGTCAAGGCTGTCGCGTCCGAGCCGTGGGATCCGAGCGTGCAGTCGCTCGTTGCCTTCCCGCAGGTGCTCGCCACCATGGCCTCGAAAGCGGATTGGGTGACGCAACTCGGTAGCGCGTTTCTCGCCCAGCCCAACGACGTGATGGACTCCGTGCAGCGTCTGCGCAGGCAGGCACAGGCGGCGGGCAATCTGAAGACGACGTCGCAGCAAACGGTCGTGGTCGAACAGAGCACGATTCAGATCGTGCCCGCCAATCCGCAAGTGGTGTACGTGCCGACCTACAACCCGACCGTGGTCTACGGCGTGTGGCCTTATCCCGCGTATCCGCCGGTGTATGTACCGCCGCCGCCTGGTTATGTGATCGGCACCAGTTTCGTCGCGGGCCTCGCGTTCGGCACCGGCGTCGCGGTGGCGAACGCGCTGTGGGGCGGCTTCGACTGGAATTCGCATGACGTCAACATCAACGTGAACCGGTACAACACTATCAATGTGAACAACCGGATCAACGTGAATGGCAGCACGACGAACTGGAACCGCAACACCAACGTCAATCGCAACGTCGGCAACACGAATGTCAATCGCGGCTTGAACAATAACGGCGGCGGCGGCGCGCAGCGCGATGTGTATCGCGGCCGCGACGACGCCCGCGCCCGGGCGCAGCAGACGCTGCAAAACCGCACTGGCCAGAATCTGGGTGGCAGCGCGAGCCAGCGTGTGCAAGGCATTCATCACGGCGGCACGGCGAACCCCAAGTTGCAGAACCGCGCGCAGAACGTCAATCGCGACAACGCGCTGCGCGGTGCCGGCGACGGCAAAGCCGCGCGGCAGGACACGCAACGCGGCCAGGCAAGCCGTGATGCGCTCGCCGGACGCGGTGGTCAGCAGCATGCGGGCGGCACGACCGGCGCAAATGCCAGCGGCCTGCAGCGCACAAGCGAAGGTCTCGTCGCCAATGGCGGCGGCCAGCAACACATGAGCGGAAGTCCCGGCGCGAACAGCGGCGGTGTCCAGCGTAACGGCGGTACCGCCGGTGTGGGCGGCGGCTTGGGCGGTGGCGGTGGCGGCCTAGGCAGCGGCGGAGCAGGTGAACATCACTTCGGCCGCAACCGTTGAACAGAAAAAGGAGAAGTCTGATGATGCGTCCATTCTCTCGGGGCAGGCTGCGTGCCCAGGTCCTGATACTTGCTATCGCGCTCGGCAGCACCGGCGCACTGCTGCTGGCGCCGGCGCTGCTAATCAGCGCGATCCCCGCTCATGCCCAGGCGATCTATCCCAGCGCGGACGACGCCGCCAATGCCTTCGTCGAAGCCCTCGCCCGCAACGACGACGATGCCCTCAAGCGCGTGCTCGGCGGCGATTTTCATCGCTTCATTCCAACCGAAGGCATCGGCGAGGATGACATCTATCAGTTCCTCGGCGAATGGTCGAAAAACCATCAGATCGTCGAGGACCCCGTCATGGACAAGGGGCGCGCCACCGCGCATCTGACGGTCGGCTACAGTGGCTGGACCCTGCCGATTCCGCTCGTGCAGTCGGGCACCGGCTGGCGTTTCGATCCGCCGGCGGGACGCGACGAGATGCTGACACGGCGCATCGGCCGCAATGAACACGCCGCGATCCTGACCTCGCTCGCCTACCTCGATGCGCAGTACGACTATCGCAACCTGACCCAGCACTATGCACAGCGCTTCGTCAGTACGCCGGGACAGCACGACGGCCTGTACTGGACGACGGCGCCCGGCGAAGCGGAAAGTCCGCTTGGGCCGCTCGCTGCCACGATGCCCGACGGCACGCAGCCTGAAGAGGCGTATCACGGCTATCACTTCCGCATTCTCACGGCACAAGGGGCTCACGCGAAGGGTGGCGCGCGGAACTACGTCGACAATGGCGTGCTGAGCAAGGGGTTCGGACTGATCGCATCGCCGGCCGACTATGGCAAGACCGGCGTGATGAGTTTCATCGTTAATCAGGACGGACAGGTGTATCAGAAGAACCTCGGGCCGCGAACCGCACGCGCGGCGGCGGCGATCACATCGTTCGAGCCAGGCGCGGGTTGGCAGGCGGTCCAGCCATAGCAAGTCGCGTTTGACAGCTTTGCCTCCGCCCGCCGCACCAGGTGGCAGGCGCGACCCCGAACACGCGCCTGGCGGCGCACCCGCTGCCGCCACCGTTCGAACCGGGCATCCGTCCCACCACGTGAGGCAAGCGCGGCCGACATCCGTAGCGCTGCCGCACAGCCTGGAATCCGTACGCGGCGCACCTGGCAGGGCCGGTATAATGTCGCACTTTGCAGCGCTGCTTAACCCCGATTCGCGCCGCGCGCTTTTCACGTGCCGACCCATTCCCGTTGAAAAGCGCCATCGCGCGCGGCACGCACAAGCGTCTGCGCCCTGCCCCGCTTTCCAAACTGCCCATCTCGACCCGACCATGACTGCCAAACTGATCGACGGCCTAGCCCTTTCCAAGACCCTGCGCGCCGACGTCGCCGCGCGCGCCGCCGCCCTCACCGCTCGCGGCCATCAGCCGGGCCTCGCGGTGGTGCTGGTCGGCGACAATCCGGCCAGCGAAGTCTACGTGCGCAACAAAGTGAAGGCGTGTAACGACAACGGCCTCGGCTCGTCGTTCGACCGTTATCCGGCCGACCTGCCGGAAGCCGAGCTGCTCGCACGCATCGACGAACTGAACCGCGACCCGCGCATTCACGGCATTCTGGTGCAACTGCCGCTGCCGCCGCATATCGACAGCCACAAGGTGATCGAAGCGATTGCGCCGGAAAAGGACGTCGACGGCTTTCACGTTGCCAACGCCGGCGCGCTGATGACTGGCCGGCCGCTGTTCCGCCCGTGCACGCCGTACGGCGTCATGAAAATGCTCGCCGCCTACGAGATTCCGCTGCAAGGCGCGAACGCGGTGGTGATCGGCCGCTCGAACATCGTCGGCAAGCCGATGGCGCTGCTGCTGCTCGAAGCGGGCGCGACCGTCACGATCTGCCACAGCAAGACGCGCGACCTGGCCGCTCATACGCGCAACGCCGACGTGGTGGTCGCCGCCACCGGCTTGCGCAACATCCTCACGGCGCAGATGGTGAAACCGGGCGCGGCGGTGATCGACGTCGGCATGAATCGCGACGAAGCCGGCAAGCTGTGCGGCGACGTGGATTTTGCGGGCGTCAAGGAAGTGGCGGGCTACATCACGCCGGTGCCGGGCGGCGTCGGCCCGATGACCATCACCATGCTGCTCGTCAACACGATCGAAGCCGCCGAGCGCGAAGCGGCAGCGAACGCGTAAACGGCGGGAGAAAGCCAGCGGAGCATCTTCGCCGGCTTCGGGACTTGACGGCCCTGGCGTCGCGCCGGGGCATCGACATCCATCGGCGCCGAACGCGTGCCACACTTCTCAGCGCTCAGCTCGATCGCCTGAACGCGGGCGAAGCACCTTCGCCGGCTTCAGGACCTAGCGGCCCTGGCGGCGTCTTGCCAAACTCTCCAAGTCAATCGGCACCGCCCGCGGACCTCATACTCAGCACATCTCAGCGCACCGCCTGATCGCCAGCCGGCATGCCCGCGGCTACCTGCGTCGACGGCCGCGCGAGACGCCCGCGGCACCACTTCAGCACCGGCCGTTCCACGAAGTGCCACGACAGCGCCGCGCACAAAAGAATAAACGGCGCGGCAATCGACACCGCCGCCACATGGCTCAACTGCGGCGCGATGTTCGCGACGCATTGCTGCACCATGAAGCCGTACAGATAGATGCCGTACGAGTAATCATGACGCGGCACGAAGCGCCGCAGAAGCGGTGTCGTCCCCACCCACAGCACGCCGTACACGAAGGCCAGATAGAACAGCGGCTGCGCGCCGGCGGTGTCGCGGAACACCAGGAACACCATCGCGAACGCCAGCGCCGCCAAGCCGTTGATGTCGATCCGCTCACGCCAGCCATACAGCAGCATGCCCAGCATGAAAAACGGCTGCGGCCAGAACGAATAGCCGTCGGGCGTTTCGCTGAAATCGCGCAAGCCGATCTGCCAATGCGCGTGATCCACGTTCAGCATGAATGTGGCGCAGCCGAGCGCGGCCGCGAGCACCACGCCACGCGAGTTGGACAGCAAACCCACCATGCCGGTCACGAGCACGAGCAGATAGCAGCGCACTTCGACCGGCAGCGTCCAGAGCGGTCCACAGATGTCGACGGGATAGCGGTTGTGCTCGAACACGCCGGGCAGCGCCCAGCCGGCCGACCGCACGATGGTCGAGAAGTTGTCGAGGTTGGCCCAAGTCATGCCGGAGGCAAAATACTCGCGCAGCGTCAGCGTCGTAAAGAGCGGACCGACGATGAACACCGTCACCAGCGACCCGGCCGCCACCGCCGGCCACAGGCGCGCGATGCGCAACACGGCGAAGCGCGGCACCGAGCGTTGCCGGTCGAAACTGGCGGTCACCAGCATGCCGCTCAGCAGGAAGAAGGCGTAGACGCCCAGCGCGCCGAAACCGTCGAAACCCAGCGCGTTCTGGACCCAATCGGTGCTGCCGTCGGGAGCCTGGAGCACGTACGAATGGCCATACACGACGGCAATGGCGGCCAGCAGTCGCACGAGATCAAAATTGTTGCCCTTGTGCGATAGAGCGTCCGAAAGCGGATTCATTGATACCTCTTTGCAAAAAACGCCGCTGACCGGTAGCGACGCTCCACCTTGCCGCATAGCAGCAATCGGGACCGTGCGCTTTCGCACAAAGCACAGCGGCGCGTTATTGCCGCGCGCGGCGCCGCCCGGCCTATCCGGCACGCGCACAAGGCCGCGACATCTGATAATTTGTCTGCCGACGGATTGGAATCGGCGCGCCCTGCCCCAATAATGTCTGTATCGGCCGTTATGGGGCGTCATTGCACGCGCTCCGAAGGAAGTCCCCTTGTGGGACGCCCGTCGATGCACCGATTACCCGTTCACCCGCGTCAGACAGGAAGCCTCATGTCCACTACCGCCTCGAATCACGACAATCCGCTCCTCGATTTCTCCGACCTGCCGCGCTTTGGCGAAATCCGCCCCGAACACGTCACGCCAGCCCTCGATGTGCTGCTCGCCGATGCGGCCGCCGCCGTCGAACGCGCTGCCCAGCCGATCACCCCCGCTTCGTGGGCCGACGTGGTCGAACCAGTCGAGCGCGCCACCGAACCGCTGTCGCGCGCCTGGAGCGTGGTCGGCCATCTGAACGCCGTCGCCGATACGCCCGAGTTGCGCGCCGTGTATGGCGAAAATCTGCCGCGCGTCACCGAATTCTGGTCGAGCGTCGGACAGAATCTCGCGCTGTACGAGAAGTACAAGGCGTTGAACGCGAGCAGCGATTTCGCCTCGCTGACCGACGAGCGCAAGAAGATCCTCGGCAACGCGCTGCGCGATTTCCGCCTGTCCGGCGCGGAATTGCCGGAGGACCAGAAGCCGCATTTCGCCGAATTGCAGGAACGCCAGGCGGCGCTCTCGAAAGCGTTTTCCGATCACGTGCTCGATGCGACCAACGCCTATGCCTATGTCGTCGAAGCCGGCGATGAAGCGCAATTGGTCGGCCTGCCGGAAGATGTTGTCGAAGCCGCGAAGGAAGCGGCCGAACGCGAAGGCAAAACCGGCTACAAGTTCACGCTGCACTTCCCGTCGTATTTCCCGGTGATGCAGTACTCGGAAAATCGTCCGATGCGCGAAGCGATGTATCGCGCGTATGTCACGCGTGCCTCGGAACTCGGCTCGCAATACGGCAACGGCAGGCCCGAGTGGGACAACACCGCGGTGCTCGCCGACCAGTTGAAACTACGCGCCGAAGAAGCGCACATGCTCGGCTTCAACAACTTCGCCGAAGTCTCGCTCGCGCCGAAAATGGCCGAGTCTCCTGCTCAGGTGATGAGCTTCCTCGAAGACCTCGCCACGCGTGCGCGTCCGCATGCCGAGCAGGACTGGAAGGAACTGCGCGAATTCGCCGCAAACGAACTCGGCATGAGCGAGTTGCAACCATGGGACATGACGTTTGCCGCGGAGCGTCTGCGTCAGAAGCGCTACTCGTTCTCTGAGAACGAAGTCAAACAGTACTTCCCGGAAGACGCCGTGTTCAAGGGTCTGTTCAAGGTCACTGAAACGCTCTTCGGCGTGCGTATCCGTCGCGACGACGCGGCCGTGTGGCATCCGGACGTGCGCTTTTTCCGCGTCGAGAATCAGGACGGCGGCCTCGTCGCGCAGTTCTACCTCGATCTGTATGCGCGCGAAGGCAAACGCGGCGGCGCCTGGATGGACGATGCACGCGGCCGTCACAAGCACACGCACGGCAGCGTGCAAACGCCGGTCGCGTATCTGACCTGCAACTTCTCGGCGCCGGTCGGCGGCAAGCCCGCCTGCTTCACGCACGACGAAGTCATCACGCTGTTCCACGAGTTCGGCCACGGTCTGCATCACATGCTCACGCGTGTCGATGAACTGGGCGTGTCGGGCATCAACGGCGTCGAGTGGGACGCGGTCGAACTGCCGTCGCAATTCATGGAGAACTTCTGCTGGGAGTGGGACGTGCTGAGCGACATGACCTCGCACGTCGAAACGGCCAAGCCGTTGCCGCGCGATCTGTTCGACAAGATGCTCGCCGCGAAGAACTTCCAGAGCGGATTGGGCACGCTGCGCCAGATCGTGTTCTCGATGTTCGACATGCAACTGCATACCGGCTTCGATGCTTCGGGCACGAAGAACGCCACCGAACTCGCGAGCGAAATCAACGAGCGCTTCCATGTCGTGCCGCAGGCACCGTTCTCGCGTTGGCCGAATACGTTCAGCCATATTTTCGCGGGCGGTTACGCGGCGGGCTACTACAGCTACAAGTGGGCTGAAGTGCTCTCCGCGGATGCCTACGCGGCATTCGAAGAAGCGGCGCAAGCGGCGAGCGGCAGCGTGCTCGATCAGGCGACCGGCATGCGCTATCGCAAGGAGATTCTGGAAGTGGGCGGCAGCCGTCCGGCAATGGAGTCGTTCAAGGCGTTCCGCGGCCGCGAGCCGAATATCGACGCATTGCTGCGCCACAATGGCATGTCGCCGGGCGCGGCGCATTGATGGGTTGAGGCAAGCGTCGGCGCTTTGCTTCGCGCCGATAGAAAACCGGTGACCTGCGTAAGCAGGCACCGGTTTTTTTGTTTCGCGCGAAGCATCAAGCCGCAATCAATCGCGATGCAATTTGAAGTCCACTTGCGCTGGACGGCCTACGAGCGACAGCGCCGCGCGCGCAGCCGGCGCGCGGCTCACCACCTTGCCGCGGCTCACTACCGCGAGGCGCGCGGCGCGCAAGCGGATCGCTTCCACCGGATCGCGCGCGTCGAGCAGCACCAGATTGGCCGTGCATCCCGGCGCGATGCCGTAGCCTTCCAGACCGAGAATGCGCGCGGCGTTCACCGTCACCGCGTCGAAACAGGCGCGCATGCCGTCGACGCCCGTCATCTGCGCCACATGCAAGCCCATGTGCGCGACTTCGAGCATGTCGCCCGAGCCGAGGCTGTACCACGGGTCCATCACGCAATCGTGGCCGAACGCGACGTTGATGCCGGCCGCCATCATCTCCGGCACGCGCGTCATGCCGCGGCGTTTCGGATACGTGTCGCTGCGCCCCTGCAGCGTGATGTTGATCAGCGGATTCGCGATCGCCGCGACGCCCGACTCGCGCATCAGCGGCAGGAGCTTGCTGACGTAGTAGTTGTCCATGGAATGCATCGAGGTCAGATGCGAGCCGGTGACACGCCCGTGCAAACCGAGCCGGTGCGTTTCGGCCGCGAGCGTCTCGATGTGCCGCGACATCGGATCGTCCGATTCATCGCAATGCATGTCGACGCGCAAGCCCTGCTCCGCCGCGTACTCGCACAAGAGGCGCACCGACTGCGCGCCGTCGGCCTTGGTGCGCTCGAAATGCGGAATGCCGCCGACCACGTCCACACCCATCGCGATCGAGCGCTTGAGATTCTCGAACGCGCCCGGGCTGCGCAACACGCCGTCTTGCGGAAAGGCCACCAGTTGCAGATCGAGATACGGTGCGACGCGGCGCTTCACTTCGACCAGCGCCTCGACCGCGAGCAGACGCGGATCGCACACATCCACGTGGCTGCGGATAGCAAGCAGTCCGCGCGCGACGGCCCAATCGCAATATTGCAGCGCCCGCTCGATCAGCGCCTCCTGCGTCAGGTCCGGCTTCAGTTCGCCCCATAACGCGATGCCTTCGAGCAGCGTGCCCGACGCGTTCACGCGCGGCAAACCGTACGAGAGCGTCGCGTCCATATGGAAATGCGGATCGACGAACGGCGGTGTGACGAGTGAACCCGCGGCATCGATTTCTTCGCGCGCGCTGGCGGCCAGCTTCGGCTCGACGGCGACGATGCGGCCCGCTTCGATGCCGATGTCGACCGGCTCTTTGTATTGCGGCGCGGCGCCCGGTGGCAGCATCGCGCGGCGGATGATCAGATCCATCTATCGCTCCCTTTGACCCCGTCCTGATTGACTACGATTCTATCGGCGTCAGAAAGCGCGTGGCGGCGTTTTTGTTCGACGCTTTTTTCATCTGGCCGTACCGGCGAGCGGCGCGCGATCCGTACCGGCAGTGCATCGCGCCGCCCGCCTATACTCGCCAGACAGACGGTCGATGCGATGCCGCGCCGTCATCCACTCACGGAGCAAGCACATGAAGACCATCGGCGTGATCGGCGGAATGAGCTGGGAATCGTCCACCGAGTATTACAAGCTGCTCAACCGCCACGCCAAAGCGCGCCTGGGCGGCCACCACAACGCCCGCAGCCTGATGCTCACCGTCGACTTCGCGCCGATCGAAGCGAACCAGCGCGCGGGCGACTGGAACGCGCTCGGCCAGCAGATGGCCGACGCCGCGCGCCAACTCGAACGGGGCGGCGCCGATCTGGTGATGCTCGCGACCAATACGATGCATCGCGTGTATGAATCGATCGAAGCGGCGATCGACGTGCCCTTCCTGCATATCGCCGATCCGACCGGCAGCGCACTGCGCGCGGCAGGCATCGAGCGAGTGGGCTTGCTGGGCACGCGCTATACGATGGAGCAAACTTTCTACACGGGACGCCTGCGTGAGCGCTACGGCCTCGACACAGTGATTCCCGATGAAGCCGAACGCGCGGACGTGCACCGCATCATTTACGATGAGTTGTGCCACGGCAAAGTGAACGACGCTTCGCGCGCGGTGTATCAGCGTGTGATCGAAGCGCTGGCCGCTCGTGGCGCGCAGGCAGTGATTCTCGGCTGCACCGAGATCACGTTGCTGATCAAGCCAGAAGATTCCGCGTTACCCGTGTTCGACACGACCGCATTGCATGCGCAAGCGGCGGTGGAATGGGCGATTGATTCGGAGTGAAGGTGGGTGCGCGCACGCGCTTCAACCCGTATGCGCACGGATGCCGCAGAAGTTAAAAAGCCCGCGTGGCTTGCGCCAGCGGGCTTTCAACAATGCTTGGTTGCGGGGGTAGGATTTGAACCTACGACCTTCGGGTTATGAGCCCGACGAGCTGCCAGACTGCTCCACCCCGCGTCAGAGAAAACGGATTGTATAGAGATGTTCGCAAGACGTCAAACAATCGCGCGAATTATTTCACGCTCGTGAAATGACGCACACGCGACTCACAGATCCTGGACCGTCGCGCCTTCCACCTTACCGTCGATGATGTCCGCGCCGTACTGGCTCGCACTGCGTTTGGCCACGCCGAAATCGGAGAACGTGAGCGGCAGCACGAGACGAAATACGCGGCTCGCCTTCGAGCCGCTGATTGCTCCCGGCCGGCAGACGCGCACCGCGACGTCGTAGCCTTCGGAGTGGCGCTTGTGACCGTCGAACTTGTCGAACGCCCGCGAAAATACCAGCGGATGCACTTCGAAGTCCTTATAAAGGGCTGGGTAAAGTTCGGCCATGATGCCTCCCCGATGCGCAAAAGCGCGAGTGTGAGTGATCTCACTATACGCCGCGACATGACCGGCTCGCGCTTTTATTTTCGGTGCCGCGGCGGGGCCATTTTCACCGTCCGCTCGCCCGCGCGATAAGATGCGGGACTATCGGAATCACGCAAGCTTGTGAGAATGTCATGAAAATCGCCACCTGGAACGTCAACTCCCTCAAAGTCCGCCAACAGCATGTGGTCGACTGGCTCGAAACCAGCGGCACCGATGTACTGTGCCTCCAGGAACTGAAGCTGCCGGACGAAAAATTCCCGCGCGCCGAACTCGAAGAGAAAGGCTACCGCAGCTGGTTCGCCGGCCAGAAGACTTATAACGGCGTCGGCATTCTGGTGCGCGGCGGCCTGACGGTCGACGAAGGCAGCATCGTGCGGAATATTCCGGGCTTTGAAGATCCGCAGCAACGCGTGATTGCCGCGACCATCGAAGGCGTGCGCATCATCTCCGCGTATTTCCCCAACGGCCAGGCGCCGGGCACCGACAAGTTCGCGTACAAACTGCGCTGGCTTGCTGCGCTGCACGACTGGATCGCGAGCGAGATGGCTGTACATCCGAAGCTTGCACTGCTCGGCGACTACAACATCGCGCCAGAAGACCGCGACGTGCACGATCCGAAAGCGTGGGAAGGCCAGAATCTGGTGTCGCCCGAAGAACGCGCGGAGTTCGTGCGGCTGGTCGAACTCGGTCTCGTCGATGCATTCCGCCAGTTCGAGCAGCCGGAAAAGATCTACTCGTGGTGGGACTACCGGATGATGGCGTTCCGTCGCAACGCGGGGCTGCGCATCGACCATATCCTGCTGTCGAAGGCGCTGGCTGACGTATGTTCGTCGTGCGACGTCGACAAGGCGCCGCGCAAGTGGGACCAGCCGTCGGACCACGCGCCGGTCGTCGCGCAGCTCGGCTGATCCTTCCTCACGACGTCAGGCCTGCGTCGACCGGTTCAGCGTACGCCACAGGAACTCGAACACCATCGCATCATGCTCGGCCTGCTCCAGCTCATCGGAGCCGCCGTGCCCGCCTTCGGTGTTCTCCCGATACCAGACGTGGTCGGCACCCAGCGCCTGCATGCGCGCGGCCATCTTGCGCGCGTGGCCGGGATGCACACGGTCGTCGGCCGTCGATGTGGTGAACAGCACAGGCGGATACGCAACGTTCGCCGACACGCGGTGATACGGCGAGTAAGCGGCCAGCATGCCCGCTTCATCGGGTTCGTCAGGATCGCCGTATTCGTCGATCCATGACGCGCCCGCGTGCAGCAAGTGATAGCGGCTCATGTCGAGCAAGGGCACCTCGCACACCACGGCGCCGAACAGCTCGGGGCGCTGCACCATGCACGCCGCCACCAGCAAACCGCCATTGCTGCCACCCTGAATACCGAGTTGCGCGGCGCTCGTCACGCCCGTCTCGGTGAGCGCCTCGGCCACCGCGATGAAATCGTCGAACGCGCGCTGGCGATGCTCGCCCTGTGCCGCCATATGCCAGCGCGTGCCGAACTCGCCGCCGCCGCGAATATGCGCGACCACGTACACGCCGCCGCGCGCCAGCCAGCCGATGCCCTGCCCCGTCAGATAGCTCGGCAGCAACGGAATGGCAAAGCCGCCGTAACCGTTGAGCAGGCATGGACGCGCGTGTTGTTGCTCGGCGCGCGGGCCGATCACCGTGTACGGCACGCGCGTGCCGTCCGCGGAAACTGCGTAGCCACGCGTGACGGCGAACTGCGTTGCGTCGAATTGCGTCGGCCAGCGGTCAAGCAACTCCCATTCGCTCAGATCGTCACGGGCGAGGTCGGCGAGCCAGTACGCAGGCGGCTGCAGATAGTCGTCGGTATCGACGAACACTTCGTCGTCGAGCGTCGGCTCCACCGGCGAGACGTCGGCTTGCGCATCCTCGCGCGTTGGAAAGACGCGTTGCTGCCAATGCCACGCCTGATCGTCGCCTTGCGACGGCGTCAACAGCAAGGTCTTGTTCTGCACGTCTTCGAGGTACGACACGATCAGGTGGTTGCGCGTATGCGTCCACTCGCAGGCCGAGGTTTGCGGCGTCGGAGTGAATAGCGGCTGCACGTCGCGCTCGCCGCGCAGGAACGCGTCTTCGCGGATCGCCAGCAATGCGCCGCCCGGAAAGTGCACGCCATTGCAGTCCCAATCGAGCCGCGGTTCGAGCAACAGCCAGTCTTGCCAGCCGCTCACCGCGACATGCGACGGCACCTCGTAGCGGCGCCATGCGTCGACGGCACCATCGGCATCATCGAGGTAATACGTCTGCGAATCAAAAAAATCGACGCTGCTCACCACCGTGTGCCGTTGCTCGACCGGATCGTAGTGCCCTTCCACGCCGATGTCGCCGAACGCGCCCTTGAACACCACCGGCGCGTCGGCGAGCGCGATGCCGCGCGTCCAGCGCCGCACTTCGCGGGGATAACCGGAGCGCGTCAACGTCTTGCGGCCGTTATCCCAGCCGACGTAAAGCGTGTCCCGATCGATCCAAGACGCCGTGTGCTTGCCGGCCTTCGCAATCACGAAGCCGTCGTCGACAAAACGTCGCGCGTCGATGTCGAATTCGCGCACCACGAGCGCATCCGAACCACCGGGCGACAGTGTGATCAGCGCGCGGTCGCCATCGGGATAGAGAATGTCGAGTTCGACGCAGACCCAAGGCGTGCCCTCGGCAGCACCGAGCGCGTCGAAGTCGAGCAGGTTCTGCCACTCCGGTTTGCCGCCGCGCCATGCCGCCCACGTCGTGCGCCGCCAGATGCCCTTGGGATTGCGCTCGTCCTGCCACAGGTCGTAAGCCCACTCCTTCCAGCGATCGGGAATCACCGGACGCTCGCGCGGCAGATAGGCGTCGGCAAGCCGTTGCCTGAGCGACTCGAATTCCGCGCTGTTGCACCACGCGGCGCGCGTGCGGGCGTTCTGCTGTTCGACCCACGCGAGCGCGTCAGGGTCGTGGAGCGCTTCGAGCGACAGGAAGGGATCGGGAGAAAGCGGCCAGGAGAAAGGAGCGGGAGAAGCGGGCATCGTCAGCTGTCGAATGAAAACAGCGTCGATTATGCCTTGTGGGAGCCCGTGACTCGTTTTACAGGCGAATGAGCGGAGCGACGCGCGCGCCGCCCCGCTCTACAACGCGATACTCAAGGCTCGAGGTTGAGTTCCTGAATCTTGCGCGTAATCGTATTACGGCCAATGCCGAGACGCTCCGCTGCTTCGACCTTGCGTCCACGCGTGAAGTCGAGCGCTTCGCGAATCACGGCGGCTTCGAACCGGCGCGCGAGTTCGTCCATGACGTCCGCCGCATTCTCGCGCAACATCCGCGCGACTTCGGTGCGCAAGCCGCCTTCCCAGGCGCTGACGGTGTTCGCGACCGGCATGCCGCCCGCCGCGGCCGGATGCGCCGCGGCGCTCGTGCCGTTGACCGGCGCGCCACCTGCGAGGCCCGCATCTCCCGTTCCGATCGCACCGCCACCGCCGGCCAGATCGGTCACGCCGGCTTGCGCGGGGCCGAGATCAGGCGGCAAGTCCTTGATCTCGATGGTCTGCGCCGGCGCCATCACCGTGAGCCAGTTGGCGAGGTTCTCCAACTGACGCACATTGCCCGGAAACGGCAACGACGCGAGATAAGCCAGCGCTTCTTCAGACACGCGCTTCGGCTCGACACCGAGGTCGCGCGCACTCTTTTGCAGGAAGTGCCGCGTGAGCAGCGGAATGTCCTCACTGCGCTCGCGCAAGGCCGGCAAGCGCAGGCGGATCACATTGAGCCGGTGATACAAGTCCTCGCGGAACAGACCCTGACGCACGCGCGATTCGAGATTCTGGTGCGTCGCCGCGATCACGCGCACATTGGCGCGCAACGGATTGTGGCCACCGACGCGATAGAACTGCCCGTCCGACAGCACGCGCAACAGACGCGTCTGCAAATCGAACGGCATGTCGCCGATTTCGTCGAGAAACAGCGTGCCGTTCTCGGCCTGTTCGAAGCGGCCCTGGCGCATGGCCTGCGCGCCGGTAAACGCACCCCGCTCGTGGCCGAACAATTCGGATTCCAACAGATCCTTCGGAATCGCCGCGGTGTTCAGCGCGATGAAGGGACCGTTCGCGCGTGGGCTATGTCGGTGCAACGCACGCGCGACCAGTTCCTTCCCGGTGCCTGATTCGCCGGTAATGAGCACGGTTGCCGCGGAATGGGACAAGCGGCCGATCGCGCGGAACATGTCCTGCATCGCCGGCGCCTGGCCGAGCATTTCCGGTGCTTCGGTAACGCGTTCGTCCCACGTCTGTTCGCCGCGCATGCTTTCGTCCACGGCACGGCGAATCAGTTCGACCGCCTTGTCGACGTCGAACGGCTTGGCGAGGTATTCGAACGCGCCGCCCTGGAATGCGGCGACCGCGCTATCCAGATCCGAGAACGCCGTCATGATGATGACGGGCAAGCCCGGCACCTTGTCACGTACGGTTTGCAGCAGTTCGAGGCCGGAGCCGCCGGGCATCCTGATGTCGGACACCAGCACCTGCGGGCTGTCGTGGTCGAGCGCGGCCGACGCCTCGCGCACGTTCGCGAAGCTGCGGGTCGCGAAGTTTTCGCGGGCCAGTGCTTTTTCGAGCACCCAGCGAATCGATTGATCGTCGTCTACTATCCAGATCGGCTTCATATGGGTCGGTCAGAAGTCTCAAGAGTGCCCCCAAACCTGTCGCTTCGCGGCAGGCCCCCCGAAGGGGAGTGAGAAAACGTGGGCGGCCCGGCGTTTTCTCACGAGGCATTGGTGTTAGCAGTCGAGCGGCAGCAGAATCTGAAACTCGGTGTGGCCCGGGCGGCTATCCACTTCGATCAAACCGTCGTGCTGTTGCACGAAAGTCTGCGCGAGCGTCAGTCCGAGACCACTACCGTCCTCGCGCCCCGACACGAGCGGATAGAAAATGCGGTCACGGATTTCTTCGGGAATGCCTGGGCCGTTGTCAGTGATATGCAAGTCCAGTGCCAGCTTACATAAGCGTTTCGACACCGTAATCTTGCGCGCGATGCGAGTGCGCAATTCGATCCGCGCATCGCCTTGAGAAATACGTTCGCGCAACGCTTCAGCCGCGTTGCGCACGATGTTCAGGAGCGCCTGAATCAACTGCTCCTTGTCGCCGCGCAGGTCCGGCACGCTCACGTCGTAATCGCGTTCGATGGTGAGGCCGCGCGGAAACTCCGCGAGAATCACCTGGCGCACGCGCTCGCACACTTCGTGGATATTCACGTCGCCGACGATATGCGGATGGCGGTGCGGCTCGAGCAGCCGGTCGACCAGCGTTTGCAGCCGGTCCGATTCCTTGATGATGACCTGCGTGTACTCGCGCAACTCGTCGCGCTGACGCTCGCCGAGTTCGAACTCGAGCAGTTGCGCCGCGCCGCGAATCCCGCCGAGCGGATTCTTGATCTCGTGCGCGAGATTGCGGATCAGTTGCTTGTTGACCGCCGTGAGGTCGTTGATGCGCTCCTCGCGGTCGGTGCGTAAATGCCGCTCGTTTTCGAACAGTTCGAGCAGCACGTAGTCTTGCGCGCCTTCCAGGAAACCGACGATCGCATGCACATGCAGCGGCTCGTGGCCCGGACGTTCGAGCACGGCGTCCAGATGAGTCGCGTGAAAACGGTGGGCGGCGATCGCGGAAATGGTCGCGACCAGTTCGTCGGCATTCGAGAAGATGTCCGGCCATGCCATCTGCGTCAGTTGCCGGCGCGAGAGGTCCAGCATCGACTCCGCCGACGGGTTCGCAAAGGCGACGCGCAGCGTGCGCTTTTCGAGCACCAGCACGACCGTCGGCAACGCCTCGAAGCCCGGCAGTAAACCGGAACTGACGAGCTGAGCGTCGTCCGAGAGCGCCTGCTCGTGCCCTTTCCTTGCCTTGATCAGATTCTTGAGAACCATCTTGCAGTCTGGCCGATAGGAGATGGTGATAAACCGGTGATGCGCTTTTTTGTGTTGCTCTTTGCCCATTGCCCGCGAGCCGCAAACGTTGTGCGCGGTCTAACGAAAAAGGGACGGCGCCGCCGTCCCTTCGTGACCGATCGCGAGCGTCGGGCAAAGCACTTCGCCGTGTGAAGGGCGAAGCGCCATTGCCGCTTACAGCGAGTAGTACATTTCGAATTCGATCGGGTGCACCGACTGACGATAGCGTTGCAGCTCGCCCGTCTTCAGTTCGATGTACGCGTCGAGCATCGAATCCGTGAACACGCCACCGCGCGTCAGGAATTCGCGGTCAGCGTCCAGCGCGTCCAGCGCCTGGTCGAGGCCGGCGCACACGGTCGGGATCTTTGCATCCTCTTCCGGCGGCAGGTCGTACAGGTTCTTGTCGGCAGCTTCGCCCGGGTGAATCTTGTTCTGCACGCCGTCCAGACCCGCCATCATCAGCGCGGAGAAGCACAGGTACGGATTCGCCATCGGATCCGGGAAGCGCGTTTCGATACGGCGGCCCTTCGGGTTCGACACGTGCGGAATACGGATCGATGCCGAACGGTTGCGAGCCGAGTAAGCCAGCTTGACCGGTGCTTCGAAGTGCGGCACGAGGCGCTTGTACGAGTTCGTCGACGGGTTCGTGATCGCGTTCAGCGCGCGAGCATGCTTGATGATGCCGCCGATGTAGAACAGCGCGAATTCCGACAGACCTGCGTAACCGTTGCCTGCGAACAGGTTCGTGCCGTCTTTCCAGATCGACTGGTGAACGTGCATGCCCGAACCGTTATCGCCGACCACCGGCTTCGGCATGAACGTTGCCGTCTTGCCGTACGTGTGCGCGACGTTGTGGATGATGTACTTCATTTGCTGCAGCCAGTCGGCGCGTTGCACCAGCGTCGAGAACTTGGTGCCGATCTCGTTCTGGCCTTGGCCCGCGACTTCGTGGTGGTGCACTTCGACCGGAATGCCGATCTGTTCGAGCAACAGACACATTTCCGAACGGATGTCCTGGAACGTGTCGACCGGTGCGACCGGGAAATAGCCGCCCTTCGTGCCCGGACGGTGGCCGGTGTTGCCGCCTTCGAATTCCTTCGCCGACGACCACGGTGCTTCTTCCGAACCGATCTTGATGAAGCAGCCCGATTGATCCGTGTTCCACTGGACCGAATCGAAAATGAAGAATTCCGGTTCCGGACCGAAGAATGCCGTGTCGCCGAGGCCCGTGCTCTTCAGGTAGGCTTCAGCGCGCTTTGCCAGCGAGCGCGGGTCGCGCTCGTAGCCCTTGCCGTCCGCCGGTTCGACGACGTCGCAGGTCAGCACGAGGGTGGATTCTTCGTAGAACGGGTCGATGAAGGCCGTGTTCGCATCCGGGACCAGCAACATGTCCGAGGCTTCGATGCCCTTCCAGCCGGCAATCGAAGAACCGTCAAACGCATGGCCGCTTTCGAACTTGTCTTCATCGAATGCCGACACCGGCACCGAAACGTGTTGCTCTTTGCCGCGCGTGTCGGTGAAACGAAAGTCGACAAACTTGACGTCTTCGTCTTTGACGAGTTGCACGACGTCGGCCACGGATTTACTCATAACCTTTTCTCCTGATTAACGAATTCGGCGGATTCAGCCGCCGCCCAATCTAGCTGACCCGTCCCGGCGCGTCCACCCTCAATCGTTGAGGAGGAACATAAAAGTCTGCCTGGACAAATCGATCGGCACCAATAAAGCAGCTTCTGTGCCACGTATGCGCCAACCCGGAGCAGAACCACAGTGCGCGCGCGTTTGCGGGGAATGGGCGCACCGAACGGCATGCAGCCCCGAAATCTTTGGACGATACGTCGCACCAAATACGTGCATTCGCCAAATCGGCAACGGCCAACATTTCTATTTTGGTGCATTTCACGAAACTTGCACCATGTTTGCGCATTCGCCGGATCGCGGCGCACGCCCGTTCGCGGCCGCTCGCGCCACACGTGCACGCCTCGCGCCGCGCGCTAGAATGATCATTTGGTCCGAAGGAGATTTGCGCTCATGAGCACGCTCGAACAGTTGTACGCCAGCGCGGACAAACGCCGCACCGAGAATCAGTTGCCGTACGCGGGCGCGATATCGCCCGCCGAAGCGTTCGAACTGCTGCAGCTCGATCCGCGCACGCGTCTCGTGGATGTGCGCACCCGCGCCGAACTCGATTGGGTCGGCCGGCCGGTGATCGGCGACGGACAATACGCGCACGTGGAATGGACGCGCTATCCGGGCGCGGTGCCGAATCAGGAATTTCTCGCGCAGTTGAAGCAGGTCGCCACGCCGGATACGCCCGTGCTGTTCCTGTGCCGCAGCGCCGCGCGCTCGAAGCTCGCCGCGATCGCCGCCACGCAGGCCGGTTTCACGAAGGCGTATGACCTGCTGGAAGGCTTCGAAGGCGACAAGGACGGCCAAGGGCATCGGAAGACGGTGTCGGGCTGGTGCTTTCGCGGGTTGCCGTGGATCGGCGCGTGAGTGCGGCGGTTGTGTGGCGCGCGGTTGCCTTGCGGTCACCTGATCGCTGCGCGACCGCTGCGTGATATTTGCTTGTCGCCGCGGCTCGTCGACGCCGCCTCAAAACCGTCCATTGAGGCGCGCACGTGAGGACAGGCACATCGTCGGCGCCGAATGTGACAGGCCGATGATCCGCCTCTGCCGCGCTCAGAATCGGCGACGAGCGCGATGAAAAACGGGCGCCGCAGCGCCCGAATCAAGACAAGCGTATGTCGCGCGAATCAGCCGCGCGGCTTCGCCGCCGCAGCCGCCGCCTCGGGCTCGACGATATCGCCGCCCAGCAGGTGCACGCCTTCCCGCAGCTTGACGAAGGCCGCCGCCACCGCTTCGGGCTCGCCCTTCACGCCCAGATCGATGTGATGCCGCGCGTACACGCCGCCGCGTTCCGCATCGCCCACGCTCGGCAGACTGAAGACCCGCACGCCCGGAAAATCGCGTTCGATTTTTTCCATCAGCGGCGTGAGGCGCGACTCCGGCAACTCGAACACCAGCAGCGACTTCTCCGCGTGCGGCATGGCGTGATGCAGATGCGCGTATTGCGTATCCAGCACCCACTCGATCATCGGCCACGCCATCACCGGGAAACCCGGCACGAAGTGATGCTGCCTGATCGAAAAGCCCGGAATCTTGTTGTAGCCGTTCGGAATGATCGACGCGCCCTGCGGATACGTGCCCATATTCAGGCGATGCCGGTTCTCCGGCGACTCCAGATCGAGCGGCGTGGCCGCGTTCGCCGGATGCATGTCGCGGATGCGCTCCTGAATCAGCTTCGCGGCTTCCGGATGCAGTTCGAGCGGCACGCCGAGCGCGGCCGCCGCGCATTGGCGCGTGTGGTCGTCCGGCGTCGCGCCGATGCCGCCCGTGGAAAACACGATGTCGCCCGAGGCGAACGTGCGCCGCAGCGTCGCGGTGATGCGCTCCGGATCGTCGCCGATATACTCCGCCCAGCCGAGCGACAGCCCACGCGCGCCCAGCAATTCGATGACCTTCGGCAGATGCTTGTCGATACGCCTGCCCGACAGGATTTCATCGCCGATGATGATGACGCCAAATGCCATTGCCGCCTCTTTTTCGCTTAGTCAGTAATTCATCAGTAGGGAAGCGGCGCCGCGTGCCGCACGCCGCCGTGCTCATCCGCGCGCATGCGTTGCAACGCGCGCAAACAGTAGTAGCCGAACCATAACGCCGAGAACACGAGGATGAACGCATAGATCCAGATCGTCACGGCCGTGACCACCGGGAACAGCACGATCAGCCAGACCGACGACGCCCACAACAGCGTAGGCAGCGAACCCAGCAAGCCGCTCGCGATGCCGATCAACAACAGCGGCAAACGGAAACGCCGCACCAGCGCGCGCCGCTCGTCACGCGTGGCATGCAGCGCGAGCGCGTCGTAGCTCATCACACGATACGTCAGCCAGCCCCACAGCAGCGGCGGAATCAGCGCGAAGAACGGCGGCACGAGCCAGAGCGGCAACGTGACGATCAGCAGCACCAGACACACCAGCGTGGTCCACAACGCCTGTCCGAGGCTACCGTACCACGTTCCGCCGCGGCGCATTTCCAGGCTCGGGAATTGCCTTGCCGACAGGAAGCGGATCACCGCGGGCATCGACAGCGTGGCGATCAGCAGCAGCACCGTGACGACGATCAGCGGAATCGTCATCGCGATCACCATAAACGGCGCGATCGCCGCATGCAGCGCTGAAAAACCGAGCCAGTCGAACAGATGATAAAGCGTGAGCGTGAACGACCAGCCCTCGAGCCAGCTGCGGGTCGCACCGATCAGCGTCTGCCAGGAAAACCACAGGATCACGCCCCACCCGACCGTTGCCGCGAGAAACGGCATGAAGGTCAGCCAGAGCATGCGCGGGTGGAGCGCGCTCGTGAGCGCGCGCCCGAACGAGCGCAACAGGTCATTCATGCGAGCCAGTGCCGGTGAACGAAACGATGGAATGGAGTGAACCGCGCGACAAACCCGCCGGGCAGCCCGGCGAAGGGTCGCAAACGTGAACAGGATAAACCACGTGACGCGGCGCCGGGGAAACCGGCGGCGTGGGAGGAAGCGCGCTCAAACGGCGGCGGCGTCGTTGCTTTCGGTGCGGCGTTTCGGCGAAAGACGGCCGGCGATACGTACGAAAGCAAGCCAGTGCTGCGCCCAGAAACCGTCGCCGTAACGGCGGCCTTCGAGTTGATCGCTGATGCCGGTCGGCTCCATCTCGCGGCTCCATGACACGCTGCGGAACAGCATGTCCCACCACGGAAACAGCACGCCGAAGTTGCAACCGTATTTCAGCCCTTCGTGGCCATAACCAATGGCGTGGTGACGGCGATGGAAGGTCGGACTGACCAGCAGGCGCTCGCCCAGCCAGCCGAAGTACAGGCGGATGTTCGCGTGCTGGACACTCTGCGCGAGATTCGTGATGGCGACCAGCACGACGAACTGCGACGGCGGCACACCGATCACCAGCGCGATCACCGCGAAGAACGAGGCTTGCAGCAGATCGTCGAGCAGATGGTTGCGGTCGTCGGACCAGAGCGACATCTGCTGCTGGCTGTGATGCACCGCGTGCAGTTCCCACCACACGCCGATCCGATGTTCCCAGCGGTGATACCAGTAACCGGCGAAATCAAGCACCAGCAGATACATCACGAACGTGACGAGCGGCTGCGTGGTCACGCCCGGCCACAGATTGTCGAACTCGATATTCGAAATGTTGTGCAGTCGCAGCCACGCCTGCACGGTGTCGAAGAATGGCTGGAGCGCGAAGAAAAAGAACAGGTTCAGAATGCCGAGCTTGGCGATCCACGTGTAGATCACGTCGACGCGCACCGCCTTGCGGGTCTCCCACTTCTCTACCGGACGCAGCGCTTCGAGCGGGCGCAGAACCGCGTACATGGCCAGTACTTCGACGACGCCCACGATCACCCAGTACAGGCTGTCGTAGGTGTCTTCGTCGTAATCCATCAGATCGAAGCGGAACAGCAGCGGCTGTACCACGTCGACGTACAACAACGTCTGCACGGCGGAGACGAAGTTGTCGAGGGAAGAAAAAATCAGATGGAACATGGTGCTGGTCTGGTTACTTCATCCGTGACGGTTCGCGTGGTGCGGCATGGGCCCCTGCATCAAGCGCCGTTCGGCGCCGTGACCGGCGCGCGATTGAAGAAATAGATGCCGTGCGGCGAACGGCCGACAGCGATCGTCTGGATCAGCTTACGCGTTGTCAGGTCGATGATGCCGACGTGCTTCGCGAAGCGGAACGTAACCCACAGATAGCGTTTGTCGGCGGAAAGTTCCATGTCGTCCGGTCCCGGCATCAAACCGGTGATGTCGCCGACGTTGGTGAGCGTGTCCTCGTCGATGATGCTGATCGTGCTCGCCACGCGGTTCGACACCGCGACGTGCTTGCCGTCAGCCAGCGAACGGAAGTTGTGCGCGCCGTTGCCGGTGTGGATCGTCTTGACGATCTTCTGGTTGCGCCAGTCGACCACCGCGACGTAGTCGGCGCCGGTCATGCCGACCAGCAGGTATTTCTCGCCCGGCGTCATCCACAGGCCCGCCGGCACCTTGCCAACCTTCATCTTCCACTTGACGGTTTGCGTGGCCAGGTCGATCGCGGCCAGTTCGCCCGACACCTGCAGCGTGACGAATACCGTCTTGCTGTCGTTCGTGAACGCCATGTGGCTCGGCATGACCGCGAGCGGCAAGCGCGAGGCCAGCGTCATCTGGTTCTTCTGGCCGTCGTAGTGATAGATGTCCAGACGGTCCAGACGCAGGCCGGTGGTGACCAGCCATTTGCGGTCAGGCGAAAAACCGATCTGGTACGGATCTTCGATGTTCTCGACCCAGCGCTGCACCTGGCCCGTTTTCGGGTCGACGAACATCAGATTGTTCGACACCGAATTCGCGACGATCAACGACGAATTGTCCGGCGTGGCCATCAGGTGGTGCGGTTCCTTGCCCGTGGGCACCGTGCCGACGACCTGGCGGGTCGCCTCGTCGATCAGGCTCAGCGTGGCTTCGCCGGAATTGAGCACGATCACGTTGTTGGCGTGGGCCGCCGGAGAAAAAAAGCCTGTGGCGGCGACCAGCAGCGCGCCCGCAGCGACCGTGGCAGTCAAGCTGGGAAGAAAAAATTTACGCATGAAAACTCACTTCGGAGAACAACCATCATTGTAGAACGTTTGCCGGGGCCAGCGGTTGACGCAGATCGGTCTGCGGGGCAGGAGAAATGAGGGACACGATGGGCCGTGGCGGCTGGATGGCGAGCCGCGCGGGGCAACGTGCGATCACCTCTTTTTTGAAACGCCGGCAATATGTATCACGCTTGACATGTCGAATCTCACTGAAAGCTCATAGATACAAGAACACACTCAGATTAAATGATTCATTTTCAGAAAAATCTTCGAATGCTCTTTATTTAATTCTATTTACGCTCCTGCAAACTAAGACACGCCCACATAAAATGATTTTTCCACACTCGTTGCAGATTTAACTGATATCCCCGTCCCGCCGCCAAATCGGACAATCCTGCCGCCTCATCGCCCACCTATCAATCTTGTGGGTGAACGGGCATGACGCGGGTGTTTCGCACGAGCAAAAAAAGACCGCCAAGGCGCTAACGCAGCTAAACCAACGGCTGCCGACTTTCATTTTTGCGCAATTTATCAGGGCGATGAAATCCTTGCCGGCTTACCCGCGCTCATGCACCGTCCACGCACGCAATACCGCGGAGTTTCTAAAACAATGAAAAGCAATAACCCATTGGTTTGGTGTGAAACGCCGGAAACCTGGCTGGCATCGCCGACGACGGCAAGATCAACGGCAAAGCGCACGACGACTCGCAAGAAAGCCATCGCCCAAGCGGTACTGGTTCTGGCGGCATTGTCCTGGGGGGTGTCGGTGGCACACGCCACCGTATTTTTTGCGGGAGCCCCGGTTAATCCCGGCTTGGACGCGGATGCGCTCGCCACGGGCGTTGGCTCGATTGCAGCAGGCATCGCGGCACAAGCGGCGGGCCCCTATTCAATTGCGCTCGGCATGCAAGCGAACGCGGTAGGCCTGTATTCCATGGCGTTGGGCAAGCAATCAGGCGCGCTCAGCGATGGCGCGATTGCGACGGGCTTTCAGGCAACGGCGTCAGGCACGTTTTCGATTGCGACGGGCGTGCAATCGACCGCGCAAAAATACGGCTCGATTGCAACGGGTGTGCAAGCGAGCGCGCTGGGCAATAGCTCGACCGCGATTGGCGTCAGTTCCTATGCGAAGGGCGACAACTCAGTGGCCGCAGGCGCGCAAGCGAAAGCGGCCGGTACGAATGCTGCCGCGATCGGTCATCAGTCTGCCGCAGGCGGCACGGGCTCTTTCGCTGGCGGCGATTCAGCTCTGGCGGCGGCCGACTACAGTATCGCGATCGGCAATCAGGCCGCTGTCAGCGAGGTGGGGGCGATGGCATTCGGCGGATTCGCGCAGGCGACCGGCGTCAATGCCACTGCTCTTGGCTACGCGGCAACGGCCGGCGCGGCGGGCGCTGTGGCGCTCGGCAACAATGCGGCTGCCACCTCGGCCAACAGCGTCGCATTGGGCGCGAATTCCTCCACCGCAGCGGACCTGTCCCAGACAGCTTTTGCACCGGCTGGATCGGGCGCAACGGCGATCGCGGCGTCCACCCCGGCGGGCGAAGTGTCGCTCGGTTCAGCGAACCAGGAGCGCCGCCTGACGAACGTGGCAGCGGGCGCGGCGGCGACCGATGCGGTCAACGTGAGCCAGTTGCGTGCGGTCGATGGCAAGGTCGACACCATTGCGCAGAGCGGCACCCAGCACTACTTCAAGGCCGATGGCGTCGCCGACGGTTCTGACGATGCAGTGGCAAGCGGCACACATGCGGTCGCGGCTGGCGTAGGCGCAAGCGCGACCGGTGCCGATGCGGTCGCACTCGGCTCGAACGCCGCTGCCCGCAGCGTCGGTTCTACAGCGCTAGGCGCGAGCGCTGCGGCCAACGCACCGGGCTCAACCTCGATCGGCGGCTCGTCCGTTGCCAGCAGCGTCGGCGCCACGACGGTCGGTGCGTATTCGAGCGTGACGGGCGTCGGGAGCGTCGCGCTCGGCTACATGGCCACAGCGAGTTCGGATGGCTCCGTGGCCCTCGGCCAGAATTCGGTGGCCGACCGCGTGAACACGGTGTCGGTAGGCTCGGCGGGGCAGGAACGGCAGATCACGAATGTCGCAGCCGGTACCAACGCGACCGACGCCGTCAATCTCAGTCAGTTGCAAGCCGCCAGCGCGAACGCCTCGCGCTATTTCAAGGCGAACGGACTCAACGACGGCACCGACGACGCGTCGGCCACCGGTAGCAACGCGGTGGCCATCGGCAGTTCAGCGCTCGCTGCGGGGCAAGCCGGATTTGCCGCCGGCACGAGTTCGCAGGCGAACGGCAATTTCGGCACGGCAGTCGGCAGCTTCGCAATCGCTGAAGGTGACGGTTCAACCGCTCTCGGCTATGTGGCCAGCGCAGCGGGCGCGAATTCGACCGCGCTCGGATATCAAGCCAGCGCTGCAGCCGCCAACTCCGTCGCACTCGGCCAAGGCTCGGTCGCGGACCGGGCGAACAGCGTGTCCGTCGGCGCAGCGGGCCAGGAACGCCAGATCACGAACGTCGCGGCCGGCACCGCCGACACCGACGCCGTCAACGTCGCGCAGTTGAAAGCCGTGAGCGACCAAGGCGCCGCCAATGCCGCGAAGCTCGACGGTGCGGTCATGTATGACCAGAACGCCGACGGCACCATCAACAAGAACAGCGTCACACTCGGCGGCGACGCGGCGAACGGCGGCACGGTCATCCACAACGTCGCGGCAGGCGTGGACGCAACCGACGCGGTCAACGTCGCTCAACTGAACGCCGCCATCGACGGCGCCGTCAGCAACGTCGTGGTCAATACCGCCAATCCGTTCTTCAGCGCGGAAGGCAACCGCGATAGCGAAGGCGCCGTGTCCTCCGGCACCCGCTCCGTCGCCGCGGGCGCCAACGCGCAGGCCACCGGCACCAACGCTACGGCCATCGGCGCGAATTCGCTGGCGAGCGGCGCAAACGCCACGTCACTCGGCGCAAACTCCGTCGCCAGCGGCGCCAACGCCACCGCGCTCGGCGCAGCAGCAAACGCCAGCGCTGACAATTCCGTCGCATTAGGCCAAGGCTCGATCGCGGACCGGGCAAACAGCGTATCCGTCGGCGCAGCGGGCCAGGAACGCCAGATCACCAACGTCGCAGCCGGCGTGCAAGGCGCCGATGCCGTCAACGTCAACCAGTTGCAGCAAAGCGTCAGCGGAGCAGTGAGCCAGGCGAACAGCTATACGGACGACCAGATCCGCTCAGCCCGTCGCGACAGCTACGGCGGCACGGCATCCGCGATGGCAATGGCCGGTCTGCCGCAGGCCGTCATGCCGGGTCACGGCATGGTCGCAATGGCCGGTGGCACGTACGCCGGCCAGTCGGCGTTGGCCATCGGCGTATCGCAGCTTTCGGAAACGGGTAAGTGGGTCTACAAGCTGCAAGGCACCACGGATTCGCGCGGCCAGTTCGGCGCGTCGATCGGCGCCGGCATGCACTGGTAGGCGGAACTGGCAGGACAGGCCGGGCCAAGCCGAGTCACGAGCAATCGCCTGGCCATCGACGTTGCAGGTGCGACGAGCGCGGGACCGACAAAAGCCCCGCGCCGTTCTGCGCGCGCCGTCATTCCCACAAGGCATGGCGGCGCGCGCGTTTTTATCCGCGCCGCGAAGGGCAGCCGGGCCATAACCGAAGCCACCCGCATGAGGCGGCAGCGCACAGCGCGCCCTCGCCCCTCACGTCGATCAGCGCTGCATCGACTCCCACACCTTGTAAAGCCGCTTCACCGAAACGGGCATCGGCGTACGCAACTCCTGCGCAAACAGCGAGATCCGCAACTCCTCCAGCAGCCAGCGGAACTCCGACAAGCGCGGATCGAGCACGCCGCCGCGTTGCGCCACCGCGCGCTGATAGTTCTGCAGCAGCGGCTGGAATTCGGCGAACTGCCGCGCGTCGCGCGCGGGGTCCGCCTTCAGCTTGTCGATGCGCAGCGCGATCCCTTTCAGATAGCGCGGGAAATGCGCCAGTTGCGCGTACGGCGTGTCGACCACGAAGCGCTTGCCGATCAGTCCGTCGAGCTGGTTCTGCAGATCGGCGTGCGCCGCCGTGAACGACTTCGCCTGCACCAGCTTCTTCGCGACCGTCGCGTATTCGCTCAGAATTTGCCCGACCAGCCGGGCAATTTCCTGAGCCAGTAACGTCAGGCGGCTACGGCCTTCGTCGCGGCGCGTGTGGAAACTGGCGTCGTCGTCGGGCAACGGGTCTTGCAGACAGGCGCGGTCGAGCGCGGTGTCAATCAGTTGGTCGCGCAACTCTTCCTGCGTGCCGCGCGGCATGAACTGCATCGCCATTTCGCGCAAGCCCGGCAGATTCTTTTCCAGATACTTGATCGGCTCCTTCAGCTGCAACGCGAACAGCCGGCGCAATCCCGCGCGATGAATCCGCGCGGCTTCGTCCGGTGAATCGAACACTTCGACGTCGCAGTGCGTGCCGCGATCCACCAGCGCCGGATAACCAAACAGCGTCTGCCCGCCCCGGCGGATTTCGAGCAACTCGGGGAGCTTGCCGAAGTTCCACGTCGTCAGCTTTTCATACAGCGCCGTGCCTTGAGTGCCGGCTTGCGGCGCGGTCTGCGGACCTGGGGCGGCAGCGCCCTTGCCTCGCTGCGCCGCTCCACCGGCCGCACCGGACGCTTGCGACGGCGTCGCGACACCGCCGCCGCCCGCGTCCGCCAACGCTGCGCCCGCCGCACTCGACGCGATCTTCTGGAAATGCTGCTGCGCCTGGCCGCCGAGTTCGGCACGCAGTTGCGACAGATTGCGGCCCATCGCTAGCTGACGCCCATGCTCGTCGACGACCTTGAAGTTCATGAACAGATGCGGCGGCAAGGTCTCGAGCTTGAAGTCCGACTGCTTCATCGCGACCTGGGTCTGCTCGCGAATATCGGCGATCAGCGACTCGAGCAAACCGCCCGCCCCGAAACGCGGACCGCTATGCCGGTCGACGAAACCCGCCGCGTACTCGGGCAGCGGCACGCAATGACGGCGCAGCTTCTGCGGCAAGGACTTCAAGAGCAGTTGCGTCTTCTCTTTCAGCATGCCGGGCACGAGCCATTCGCAGCGCCGCGCGTCGACCTGATTCAGCGCATACAGCGGCACCGCGAGCGTCACGCCGTCGCGCGGCGAACCCGGCTCGAAGTGATAGGTAAGCGCCATTTCGACGCCCGCCATCGTCATCCGTTTCGGGAACAGATCGGTGGTCACGCCGGCGGCTTCGTGCCGCATCAAATCATCACGCGACAGATACAGCAGGCGCAGCTTGTCTTCCGGCTGGCCGCTCTTTTTCACCTCGTCGCGATACCAGCGTTCGAACGACGCGCCGGTGTAAATGCCCTTCGGCAGCGCCTGATCGTAGTAGGCAAAAATCAGCTCGTCGTCGACCAGCACGTCCTGGCGGCGCGACTTGTGTTCGAGCTGCTCGATATCGGCGAGCAGCTTGCGGTTGTGCGCGAAGAATGCGAGCTTCGTATCGAACTCGCCTTCCACCAGCGCGCCGCGAATGAACAGCTCGCGGGCGCGCGCCGGATCCTGTTTGCCGAAGCTCACGCGCCGCCGGTGATAGATCGGCAGGCCGTACAGCACCGCGCGTTCGAACGCCGAGACCTGCGCCGCGCGCTTTTCCCAATGCGGCTCGGAAAGCGACTTCTTCAACAGATGCGCGCCGATCTTCTCGATCCACTCCGGCTCGATCTTCGCGATGCAACGCGCGTACAGGCGGCTCGTCTCGACCAGTTCGGCGGCCATCGCCCACTTGCCGGCTTTCTTCACCAGCGCCGAGCCCGGCCACAAATAGAACTTGATGCCGCGCGCGCCGAGGTAATACGGCTCGTCGTCGGCCTTGAGACCGATATTGCCGAGCAAGCCCGTCAGCAGCGCAAGATGGATCTGCTCGAAAGTCGCTTCCGCTTCGTTCAACCGCCAGCCGTGCTCGCGCACCACCGTCAGCAGTTGCGAGTGCACGTCGCGCCATTCGCGCAGGCGCAGTTGCGACAGGAAGTTCTTGCGGCACTCCTCGTGCAACTGCTTGTTCGACTTCTTGTGCGCAATCGCTTCTTCGAACCAGTTCCAGATTTTCAGCCACTGCAGGAATTCGGAGCGCTCGTCGGCGAAACGGCGATGCGCCTGATCGGCCTGCTCCTGCGCTTCGATCGGCCGGTCGCGCGGATCCTGCACGGACAAGGCGCTCGCGATGATCAGCACTTCCTTGAGCGCCTGCTGGTCGCGCGCGGCCAGAATCATCCGTCCGACGCGCGGGTCGAGCGGCAGGCGTGCGAGTTCGCGGCCGAGCGGCGTGAGCTGGTTGTCGTCGTCGACGGCGCCCAGTTCGTTGAGCAGCTGATAGCCGTCGGCGATCGCGCGGCCCGGCGGCGGCTCGATGAACGGGAAGGTCTCGATCGCCGTCAGATGCAGCGACTTCATGCGCAGAATCACCGACGCCAGCGACGAGCGCAGAATTTCCGGATCGGTAAAACGCACGCGGCCCTGGTAGTCGCTTTCCTCGTACAGGCGAATGCAGATGCCATCGGCCACGCGCCCGCAACGCCCGGCCCGCTGATTCGCGGCGGCCTGCGAAATCGATTCGACCTGCAACTGCTCGACCTTGTTGCGATACGAGTAGCGCTTTACGCGCGCGAGGCCGGTATCGACCACGTAGCGAATGCCCGGCACCGTCAGCGAGGTTTCGGCGACGTTGGTGGCCAGCACAATCCGGCGCGCGTTCGAGGTGCGGAACACGCGCTCCTGTTCGGCCGCGGAAAGACGCGCGAACAGCGGCAGGATTTCCGTGTGCGGCGGATGGTGCTTGCGCAGCGCCTCGGCGGCGTCGCGGATTTCGCGCTCGCCGGGCAGGAACACGAGCACGTCGCCGGGGCCTTCGCGGCAGAGTTCGTCGACGGCGTCGACGATCGCGTCCATCAGATCGCGATCGGTTTCGCGCTGGCTTTTCGGCCGGTCGCCACGCGGCGCGGACGACGCATTGCCTTCCGCGGCCTTCACGGCCGGGCTGTCTTCCGCGACCGGCCGGTAGCGCACCTCGACCGGATAAAGCCGCCCGCTCACCTCGATCACCGGCGCGGGCTTTTCTTCGCTGCCGAAGTGGCGCGCGAAACGGTCCGCGTCGATCGTCGCCGAGGTCACGATCAGCTTCAGATCGGGGCGCTTGACGAGAATTTCCTTCAGATAGCCGAGCAGAAAGTCGATGTTCAGGCTGCGCTCGTGCGCCTCGTCGATGATCAGCGTGTCGTACGCTTTCAGCAGAGGATCGGTCTGCGTTTCGGCGAGCAGGATACCGTCGGTCATCAGCTTGACGGAGGCGCCCGGCGACAGATTGTCGGTGAAGCGCACCTTGTAGCCGACCACTTCGCCGAACGGCGTGCCGAGTTCCTCGGCGATGCGGCGGCCCGTCGCCGACGCGGCGATCCGGCGCGGCTGCGTGTGGCCGATCAGACCGGAGCCGCCCGCGCCGAGCCCGCGCCCGAGTTCGAGGCAGATTTTCGGCAGCTGGGTGGTTTTGCCGGAGCCCGTCTCGCCGCAGACGATCACCACCTGATTCTGGGCGATGGCTTTGGCGATTTCCTCGCGACGGCCCGACACGGGCAGCGCTTCAGGATAGGTAATCGGCGGAATCGGATTGGGCTCGACCACACGTGGAGCGCGCGGCGGCCGTGGTTCGCGCGGCGGCTGCTGCTCGCGGCGGCCGGCGCTGCGCTCGGCTTCGCTCGCCGCTGGCGATTTTTGCGCGGGCGCGCCGCCGGACTCGCGGCGCGGCTCCGCGCCTTGCGCCGATGCGTGCCGCGGCTGATCGCCACGACCGCCGCCTTTCTGCTGATTCGCGCCCGGCACATTCGCGGGCTGAGCACGCCGATCGCCACTTCGCTGCGTCTGCTGGCCGTGCGGCGCATTCTGTTTCTGCGGACGCCCCGGGTTGTGGCCCGGGCCTCGACCTTCCTTGCCGTGAGGCGGCTGCGACTCGCCACTTCCGGCGTGTTTCGCCACGTCGCCACTTTCCTGACCGCGGGCTTCACGGCCCGGATTATTTCTCTGCGCCGACGCCTGCGCATTTTCCGCGGCGCGCCGCGGCTCGCGCGCCGTGTGCGGCGCGTTGCGTTCGGCGTCCTGCGCATCGCGGCGCTTCGCGTCGCCGGCCTTCACCTGATCGGCGGCCGGCGCCGGATTCTCGTTCGCCGCAGCGGGACTTTTGGGTACATTCGACATGGGGGCGCATTATAATCCCCGGCATGAATTCCCAAACCGACCTCGTCCCCGCGCCCGCGAGCGCTCCGGCCCCCGCCGGAGCAACGGAAGATCTCGCCCAGCACGCGCAATTCGTCGACTGGATGCGTTCAGTCGCCCCTTACATCCATGCATTCCGTAACAAGACGTTCGTCGTCGGGTTCGGCGGCGAGGTGGTGCATCAGGGGCTCCTGAACGCGCTCGTGTCCGACATCGCGCTCTTGCAGGCCATGGGCATCCAGATCGTGCTGGTGCACGGCTCGCGTCCGCAGGTCGAGGAGCAGATGAGCCTGCACGGCGTGGAGTCCGAGTTTTCGCACGGCATGCGAATTACGGATGCGCGCGCGCTCGAGTCCGCAAAAGAAGCGGCCGGCGAAGTGCGTCTGGATATCGAGGCCGCCATCAGCCAGGGTTTGCCGAATACGCCGATGGCGCACGCGCACATCAGCGTGGTGTCGGGCAACTTCGTGACGGCGCGGCCGGTCGGCATTCTCGACGGGGTCGATTTCGCTCACACCGGCGTGGTGCGCAAGATCGACGCCGATTCGATCCGCCACTCGCTCGCGAGCCGCAAGCTGGTGCTGCTCTCGCCGCTCGGCTTCTCGCCCACCGGCGAGGCCTTCAATCTGGCCATGGAAGACGTGGCGTCCGCGGCCGCGATCGCGCTGCGCGCCGACAAGATCGTGTTCCTGACCGAAACGCCGGGCCTGATGGAAGCCGGCGAAAACGGCCCCGAACTGGTGCGCGAACTGTCGCTCGACGACGCCTACAAGCTGCACGAAAGCGGCGAGGTCACCGGCGACGCGGGTTTCTATCTGAAGCACTCGATCCGCGCCTGCCGCGGCGGCGTGGCGCGGGCGCACATCATCCCCTACGCGCTCGACGGCAGCCTGCTGCTCGAACTGTTCCTGCACGACGGCGTGGGCACGATGATCTCGTACGAGAACCTCGAAAGCCTGCGCGAAGCCACGCCGGACGACGTCGGCGGCATTCTTGCGCTGATCGAGCCGCTCGAATCGGACGGCACGCTGGTGCGGCGCGGCCGTCACCAGATCGAACGCGACATCGACCACTTCTCGGTGATCGAGCACGATGGCGTGCTGTTCGGTTGCGCGGCGCTGTATCCGTACACGCAGGAGCGCATCGGCGAAATGGCGTGCCTGACGGTCGCGCCCGAAGCGCAAGGCACCGGCGACGGCGAGCGACTGTTGAAGCGCATCGAGCAGCGCGCGCGGGCGCGCGGCCTGACGCGCATTTTCGTGCTCACCACGCGTACCGAACACTGGTTCCTCAAACGCGGCTTTGTCAAAGTCACGGTCGACGACCTGCCGGAAGACCGCCGCCGACTCTATAACTGGCAGCGCAAGTCGCTCGTGCTGATGAAACAGCTCTGAGCGGCCCTATATATATATAGCGACTGCCCGCCCCCACACCGATTTTAGGAGAAGCACAGCATGACTCGTATGGTTCAATGCGCGAAGCTCGGCAAGGAAGCCGAAGGCCTCGATTTCCCGCCGCTGCCGGGCGAACTCGGCAAGCGGATCTACGAAAGCATCTCGAAGGAAGCCTGGCAGGCCTGGTTGAAGCAGCAGACCATGCTGATCAACGAAAACCGCCTGAACATGGCTGATCCGCGCGCACGCCAATACCTGATGAAGCAGACCGAAAAGTTCTTCTTCGGCGAAGGCGCGGACACCGCGCAGGGTTATGTGCCGCCATCGGCTTAACTGAACGCTTTCGCGCTTCAGGCTGCATCACCGAAATCCGCGCCGCGTGCGCGGATTTTTTTCGCGTCTACACGCCGCCAGATTGACCGGGGCGACGCTGCCAGATTCGCGGCCCCGGCAGCGCCGAAAGAATTCTCCAAACGGTACATTTTCCCGCCGTTTTAAGCCCCTTTTCCAGACCGCCAGGATCCGCTCAACCCCCCGCCCCGCAAGGGATTGAGCGCCCCCGCCAAGGCCCCCGCCGAACATCGGGTTTGCACGATCCTCTGCTATCGTGCTATCATGTGCCTCGTTCCAACAGCATTTCACCTTCATTCACGTTCTCTTCAATCTGGCGCGCAGTGCGTGTGCCATCCCGAACTGAACAGTTTTTATACAAGAAGGCTCGTCGGTCGCTTCCCCGTGTCATGCGCCCCCTCGTGGGCCACATGAGCGGCGAATAAAAGCACCGGCCTTTTTCGTTTCAAGCCTTCCAGCGGCGCATGGGCCAGCTTTCAGCCACCCCAGCGTCCTCATGCACCTGCCCCCCTTCCACGGCCACGCAGGTGCAACAGTCAGCACAATCTAGACGAGTGTTTTTTCGCGACCTGTCTCGCGAGGCACGGGCGTTCTGCTTTCCATCGCGCCCAGCTCCATCGCCCTCAGCGGCGACGGAGACGCTTTTCGCCTTGCTCGCGAAACTGCACTCCCAGCAACCGTGGCGGAACGTTCATGCGCATCATGAGTTTCGTCGCAGTCATTGGAGTTTTCACCTTGACCGCTTCCAGCAACGGCTTCTGGCGACACCACAAAGAAGAACAACGCCTCTCTCTCGACGACATCACCGTCGTCGACAAATCTCTCCTCAAGCGTGCCGTCGGCGCCATGGCGCTCGGCAACGCGATGGAATGGTTCGATTTCGGCGTGTACAGCTACATCGCTGTCACGCTCGGCAAAGTGTTCTTCCCGTCCGCCAGTCCGGCTGCGCAGTTGATCGCCACGTTCGGCACGTTTGCCGCGGCGTTCCTCGTGCGGCCGGTCGGCGGCATGGTGTTCGGGCCGCTCGGCGACCGTATCGGCCGACAGCGCGTGCTCGCCATGACCATGATCATGATGGCGCTTGGCACCTTCGCGATCGGTCTGATCCCGAGCTACACGACGATCGGCATTTTCGCGCCGGTGCTGCTGCTGGTTGCGCGTCTGGTGCAAGGTTTCTCGACTGGCGGCGAGTACGGCGGCGCGGCGACCTTCATTGCCGAATTCTCGACCGACAAGCGCCGCGGCTTCATGGGCAGCTTCCTCGAATTCGGCACGCTGATCGGCTATGTGCTCGGCGCGGGTACGGTGGCCGTGCTGACCGCGACGCTCTCGAACGATGCGCTGCTTTCGTGGGGCTGGCGTGTGCCGTTCCTGATCGCCGGCCCGCTGGGTCTGGTGGGTCTGTATATCCGGATGAAGCTCGAAGAAACACCCGCGTTCAAGAAGCAGGCCGAGCAACGCGAAGCTGAAGACAAGGCCGTGCCGAAGCAGTCGTTCCGCGAGTTGCTCATGCAGCAATGGAAGCCGCTCTTGCTGTGCGTCGGCCTCGTGCTGATCTTCAACGTCACCGACTACATGGCGCTCTCGTATCTGCCGAGCTATCTGTCGGCCACGCTGCACTTCAACGAAACGCACGGCCTGTTCCTCGTGTTGCTCGTGATGGTGCTGATGATGCCGATGACGCTCGCGGCCGGCCGTCTGTCCGACACGATCGGCCGCAAGCCCGTGATGCTGTTCGGTTGCGTGGGTCTGTTCGCACTGTCGATTCCCGCCCTGCTGCTGATCCGCATGGGCACGGTGCTGCCGGTGTTCGGCGGCCTGATGATTCTCGGCGTGCTGCTGTCGTGCTTTACCGGCGTGATGCCGTCGGCGCTGCCTGCGCTGTTCCCGACCCGGATCCGCTATGGCGCGCTCGCGATCGGCTTCAATATCTCGGTATCGCTGTTCGGCGGTACGACGCCGCTCGTGACGGCATGGCTGGTCGACCGTACCGGCAATCTGATGATGCCCGCGTACTATCTGATGGGCGCGTCGCTGATTGGCATCGTCTCGGTGATGGCGCTGCGCGAAACCGCCCGCAAGCCGCTGCTCGGCTCGGGCCCGTGCGTGGCCACGCGCGCGGAAGCGCATGCCGTGCTGCGCGGCGAGCGTGAAGCCGAAGAGATGGACGAAGGCTATGCGGCAACGGCTACGGCGCGCGCCTAAGGGCGAGTTGTTCGACTGTTAGTGCGAGTTGTTAGAGAACGGGCCGGCAAAATTGCCGGCCCGTTTTTTTATGGCACCAGCGAATCGAAGCTCGCGCTGGCGTGAGCGCCTTCGACGATCAAGATGCCCGCCGAAATCGGCAGCTTGAAGCGCCGCGGCCCGGCACTGCCCGGATTGACGAACAGCACGCCGTCGCGCTCGCTGATCAATGGCTTGTGCGAATGGCCCGTCACCACCACGTTGATGCCCTGGCTGCGCGGATCGGCGCCCACGTCGGCGATGTCGTGCACGACGAGAATCGTCACTTGCTGCACGGTCAGCGTGGTGTGTGTCGGCAGCGACGCGGCCCAGTCGCCGGTGTCGTTGTTGCCGCGCACTGCCGTGAGCGGTGCAATCCGCCTGAGCGCTTCGAGCACCGCCTCGTTGCAGATATCGCCCGCGTGAATGATCGCGTCGCAACCGGCGAGGTACTGCAAGGCCTCGGGACGCACGAGATTGTGCGTGTCGGAGATCAGGCCGATTCGGGTGTGTGTGGATTGTGGGGTGCGCAAAGTCATGTTGGAAGTATCGGGCAAATGAGCGGACGGCGTGCGCTGTCGTTTCGCATGAGCAAGTGTTCCGCGTGCTTCGAACTGCGTTGAACCGGTGCGCTCAATCCGCCGACTGCTGCTCCGCGAGCTCATGCGGCACGCGCTGCACCGGCCGCTCCGCGTTGAGCATCCGCCGCGTCGCGCCCTGCACGACGATCGAGACCAGCGCCGCGCATGCGAAGCTCAGCCACACGCCATACCGCGGCAGCATCGTAGCGGTCACGGCGAAGAACGCCGCGAACGAGGCGCGGCCGGTCACCATGCCGCGCATCAGCAAAGCGACGAAGTCCGCGCCGTGCGCGCGCTGCGCCGACACCGCGAGCACGATGCCGAGCAAGGGAAACACCGACAGCAGTCCGCTCCAGGTCGCGCCCAGCGACGCGGACAGCGTGGTCACCGCGACCGTCAGCAATGCGCCGGCGAGCATGCGCACGGCGAGGTCGCCGAGTCCGAGGCGCGCCGCCGGCACGTGACCAGTCACGCGCGGCAAGCCGCTTTGCGACACCGCCACGGCGACACAGGCCGCCGCCACCGCCCATGCAAGTCCGGCCGGAAGCTGCGTGAGCAGAATGGCCACGCCGACCCAGCCCACCATGCCGACGACCAGCGCGAGCGGCCACGCGACACGCCGGCAAGCCCACGCATACGCAAAATTGAAGGCTTCCGACGCGGCAATCGCCGCGATCGAGGCCACCGACGCCTGCGCCGCGAACGACGGACCGCGCTCCAGCGCGAGCAGCAACACGATCGGCCCGGCGACTACCGGCAGCCCCGCGAGCCACCCCGCCACTGACGGCCCCCACACGCGCCCCGCAACGGTCAGCGCAGCGAGAAACGCGGGCACCAGTACGACTTTGAGCGCGAGCAGCAAGCTTACGATTCCAGCAGGTGTTCGATGCGCCGGTCCGGAACCAGCCACCACGCGGCAGCCAGCGTATAGAGCGCGGCCGAAACCCACGGCGCGACAAACGCCAGCGCAATGCCCGCCAGATAAATCACGACCGAGACCTTGCCCTTGAAGTCGTTGCCGACCGCTTTGGCGAGGGTCGAGTCCCCGCCGTGCTCGCGGATCAGCACGCCCGTCAGAATGAAATACGCGATCGACGACATGAACAGCACGACGCCGTACATCGCGGTCGGCCAGGAGGCCAGATGGTTTTCGCCGGCCCAATGCGTGACGGCCGGCAGCAGCGACAGCCAGAACAGCAGATGCAGATTGGCCCACAGCACCGCGCCGTTGACCTTCTGCACGGCATGGAACATGTGATGATGATTGTTCCAGTAGATGCCGACGTAGATGAAGCTCAGCACGTACGCGCAGAACACGGGGAGCACCGGACGCAGCGCGGCGAGATCGAAGCCTTCCGGCACCTTCAACTCGAGCACCATGATCGTGATGATGATGGCGATCACGCCATCGCTGAAGGCTTCGACACGTCCCTTGCCCATCGGTTGGATTCCTGATGATGAATGCGGTTGCGCGCACCGTTCGCCCGCATTCCGCAGACGACCCGCGCCGTTGCCGATTATCCGCGATGGCCCAACGCTTTGTCGATGCGCCTGATCGATCGCCAGCGTGCCGCGCTCAGGCTGAAGCGCCGTCCGGGTAGTAGACGGCGAGCCACACGCTGGGCTCCTGATCGCTCGTCCATGCCACCCGATGCCGGCAATGCGCGTCGATCAGCACGTGATCGCCGGCCTTCATCCGATGCGGCTCGGCCTCGCCTTCGAATTCGAGCGCCGCCGCGCCGCTCAGCAGCACGACCCACTCGGCGCGCGGACTGTCGTACCAGAAGCCCGGCGGGCTGGCATGCCCCATCGAGACGATCCGCTCGATGCTCACGCCGCCCTGCTCCACGAACGTGTCGACCTGCTCGTCCGCACCCGCTGATGCCCGGTCGTCGAACAGATTGCCGCTTCTGATTGCGCGCTGCACCGTGTGTGCTCCGCTTGTGTGCGCCGCTCACTTCATGGGCTTGAGTCCATCGAGCAAGGTCGGCACCAGTTCGCTGATGGTCGGGTGGATATGCATCGCATACTCCAGCGTCGGATACGGCGCGCCCGCCGTCATGATGTCGATGAACGTGTGCAGCGCCTCATCGCCTTCAATGCCGTGAATCGCCGCCCCGAGAATCTGCTTGCTCTCCTTGTCGACCATCACCTTCATGAAGCCGTCGGTCTCGCCGCGTTCGCGCGCGCGGCCCACTCGCGTCATCGGCATGGTGGCGATCAGCGCGTCGCGGCCCGCCTTGCGCACCTCGGCCTCCGAGGCGCCGACACGTGCGAGCGGCGGGTCGACGAATACCGCATACGTCATGATCCGCGTATCGACGCTGCGCGAGCCGCCGTCGAGCAGATTGGCCGCGACGATCTGATAGTCGTCGTAGGAGGTGTGGGTGAACGCGCCGCGCCCGTTGACGTCGCCGATCGCCCAGACGCCCGGCACGTTGGTGCGCAACTGGCCATCGACCGGAATCGTGCCGTGTTTGTCCGTCGTGATGCCGGCGGCCGCGAGGCCGAGGTCGTCGGTATTCGGCTCGCGGCCGGTCGCGAACAGCAGGTGCGACGCTTCGAGCGCGGGGATGTTCTGCTCGAAGCCGATGCACACTTCGTTCTCGCGATGCGGATGCGGCTCGACCCGTGAAGGCTGCACGCCGAAGCGGAACTCCACGCCCTCGCGGGCCAGCACCTTGTGCACGGAATCGGCGAAATCGGCGTCCTCGCGGGTGAGCAGGCGCTCGCCGCGCACCAGCACGGTCACCTGGCTGCCGAAGCGGCGAAAAATCTGCGCGAATTCGAGCGCGATATAACTCGCGCCGACGATCACCAGATGACTCGGCAATTCGGTCAGGTCGAGCAAATTGGAGTTGGTGTAGTAGCGAATCCGCTCGAGCCCGTCGAGCGGCGGCACGACGGCGCGCGTGCCTGTATTGATGAAGATTTCGTCGGCGCTGATCTCGTCGAGCAGGTTGCCGTCAGGCCCGCTGATAGCGAGCGCATGCGGTTCGGTGAAGCGCGCGTGGCCTTTGAACACGCTCACGTTCTTCGTGCCGCGCAGCCATTTCTCGACGCCGTCGCGCGACTGCCCGATGATCTCGTCCTTGCGCGCCTTGACCGCGGCCAGGTCGACGCTGATCGCGCCGCCCACCTGCACGCCGAGTTCCGCGCAATGACGCGCGACATGCGCCGCGCGGGCGCTCGCCACATAGGATTTGGTCGGCGTGCAGCCGACGTTCACACAGGTGCCGCCAAAGGCAGCCCGTTCAATGACCGCGGTTTTGCGGCCGCTTTGACCGAGACGCACGGCGAGCGGTGAGCCGCCTTGTCCCGTACCGATCACAACTGCGTCGAAGTGCTGTGGCATGGCAACTCTCCCGAGGCTGGGGTGCTGGTCGTAGCATCTTACCCTTCGCCCTTGGAATCACCATGTTGTGCCGCTCACTACTGCCGCGGATTGTTGCGGATGACTGCTGTTTTCCGTCTGTTTTGCTCAGGCGTGGCAATGCACGGCGCAGATCAATTCGCGCGAACGTTGCAGCGCGGCCTGCGCGCCGCGGGACGCCATTACCCAGCCGACCTGGCCGAGATTGAAATCCTGCGACACCATCACCTGCATGAGGGCGACCATCGGTAAGACCACCGACGGCCGATAAAGCTGGTCTCTGATTAAAGCTGGCATGACAACTCCCATCGCACGATGCCGATTCGGCATCGCACTCAATTTACCTTTCGATGGGAGCATTTTAGGGAGACCGACCTCGCGGATAAATACCGGGAACGCGAAGTCACTTGTTTGTCAAACCGAACAATCGAATCCGGCTGCCCACGGCCGCACCCGGCGAAAGCCCGCATTCGCAGGCCCGGCAAGGCGTCCGGGCTTGCATGCGGGTCGCAGCCGGATTCAGGAGGCGTCGGCCACGTTGAGTTGCGCGTCCCACAAAGCGCGGGCATACGCGCTTGCCCCGACCGGACGGCTGTAAAGATAGCCCTGCTGCTTGTCGCAATCGATCGCGCGCAGGAACGCCGCCTGTTCGGCGGTTTCCACCCCTTCGGCAGTGACGTTCATGCCGAGGGAGTGCGCCATCGCCACCACCGCCTGCGTAATCGCAATCGAATCGCGATGATCCGGCAGCCCCGCGACAAACGAGCGGTCGATTTTCAGGTTATGCAGCGGGAAGCGCTTCAGATACGACAACGATGAATAGCCGGTGCCGAAATCGTCGACGGAAATGCGCACGCCCATGGCGTTCAGTGCGCTCAGCATCGGCAGGACGGTTTCGCTGTCGCTCATCAGCAGCCGCTCCGTGATCTCCAGCTCCAGCGCCGTCGGTTCGAGCCCGGACTGCGCGAGACAGCGTTCGATCCGCTCCACCAGGCCGTCGTTGAATTGCCGCGGCGACAGATTCACCGCGACAATCAGCTCCGGCGCCAGCGTGCGGCGCCATTGCGCCACCTGCTCGCAGGCCCGCGCCAGCACGAAGTCGCCGATCTCGACGATCAGCCCGGCATCTTCGGCCACCGGGATGAATTCCCCCGGCGACACGTTGCCCAGCTCGCTGTTGTACCAGCGCAGGAGCGCCTCCGCGCCGATCGTGCGGCCGTCGTGGCTATCGACGATCGGCTGGTACACGAGGCTCAGTTCGTTGGCGGCGAGCGCGCGCCGCAGCGATTGCTCGATCGTGAAGCGGCGCTGCAGATGCTGATTCAGCTCGGCGGTGAAGAACTGGAAGTTGTTGCGGCCGCGCTGCTTGGCGTGATACATCGCCGAATCGGCGTTGCGCATGAGCGTGGCGACGTCCTGGCCGTCTTCGGGAAAGCGGCTGATGCCGATCGACGCGCCCAGGTAGTACTCGTTGTCCGCCACCGCGAACGGCACCGCGATCATGTCGAGGATGCGGCGCGCGAGGCCGATCAGATGCCCGGTGTTTTCATACGCGCTGACCACGATCACGAACTCGTCGCCGCCCACGCGCGCGAGCGTGTCCTCGGCCGAGATGCACGCCGAGAGGCGCTCCGCCACGCTGCACAGGAGCGAGTCGCCGGCCTCGTGACCGGCGGTGTCGTTGACTTTCTTGAAGCCGTCCAGATCGACGAACAGCACGGCGACGCTCGCCAGCTCGCCCATGCCGGACGACATGTCCGGCGTGAACAGATCGCGCATCCGCTCGGTGAGATAGGCGCGGTTGTAGAGGCCGGTGAGCGAATCACGGGTGGCGAGGAACTTGAGTTGGCGCTGCGCCTCGCGCACGGGTCCGATGTCGGTGAACGAAATCAGCACCGAGCTGGGTTCGCTCTCGCCCGGCTTGATGATCGGCACGACGTTCTCGGTGATCCAGACGATGTCGCCGCCGATCAGCTCCACGCCGATCGTGACGCCGAGCACGGGTTTGCCGGTTGCCAGCACCTGGGCGGTCGGGCGAGCCGTATCGGCGACGAGCGAGCCGTCCTCGTGATACGCGCGCACCATCACCGTATGAATACTACGGCCGACGATCTGCGGGGTCGCGCGCAAAATGCGCTGCGCGCTCGGATTGCAGGCGAGCACGATACCCCCGCGCGACTGCACCACGATCCCTTCGATCAGGTGATCGACCACCAGCCGGTGATGCTCCTCGCTGTGCGCGAGGCGCTGAACCATGGTGTCCTGATGCACGGCGAGACCGACGCTGTGACCGATGTCGCGCAGCATCGCCTCTTCCTCGGCGCTCGGACGGCGCGGCACGCGGTAGTACACCGCGAAGGCGCCGAGCACCACGCCGGAATCGTTTTCAAAGGGCACCGACCAGCAGGCCCGCAGGCCGAGCGGCAACGCGAGGTGCCGGAAGTCGGCCCACAGCGGATCGGTTTCGATATCCTCGACGACGACGAGACGCCGCTCGTACATCGCGGTGCCGCACGAGCCCACCCGTGGGCCGATCGCGGCGCCGTCGATCGCCGCGCTGAAGTGCGCCGGCAGCGACGGCGCGCCGCCCACTCTGGTGTGCACGCCGTCGGGGTCGAGCAACAGGATTGAACAGGACGCGCCTTCCCCCAGCAGCGCTTCCGCGCGGCGGCATACTTCGTCAAGCAATTCCGGCAGCGGCGTGTTGCGGGTGATCAACCGCAACACCGTGCGCTCCGACGCCAGCACCCCTTCGGCGAGATTCGATCCATAGCGGCCTTCAGGCGCTGCTCCCAGCGTGTTTTCTGATGTCGCTTCGCAAGTCATATGTGCGCCCCCTAACCCGACATCGGCAAGTTAGTGTACGCGGCACACGGGGGTTTACGCGAGGCCGGCGAATTTAATTCGTCGCGTGTCGCAGACGGGTTGGCTAATTGGGCCGGTTGATCGCTGGGTCAAACGGCCCAATGGCCATGCTGGAGCGGGTGATGACGCCGTGGGCGGGCGCCGCGCGGGCCGGGTTTCGGGCTCCTCTACCGCCTGTGGCGCAGGCGGAACCCGAATCGCGCTGGAACACGCTGCGGCGACTTGCGCATGAGCGCGATCAGCTATGCTGATCCGGTGGACGGCCGCCGCCTCCGCCACCACCACCGCCGCCTCCGCCGCCTCCGTGTCCTCCGCCACCGTTACCGCCGTTGCCGCCGCCCGGCGGCCTGTCTCCGCCACCTTTAGAATGACCGCTTTGAGGCCGGCCACCGGCATTGCCCTGCGGTTGGCCACCCGGTGGCCGCCCGCCAACATTCCCCGGCGGCTGGCCACCCGATGGCTTTCCTCCGCCATGCCCCGGTGGCTGACCACCCGATGGCCTTCCTCCGCCATGCCCCGGTGACGACCCGCCCGGCGGTCTTCCTCCGTCGTGCCCCGGTGGCGGCCCACCCGGCGGTCTTCCTCCGCCGTGCCCGGGTGGCGGTCCGCCCGGTGGCCTTCCTCCGCCGTGCCCCGGTGGCCGTCCCGCGCCGGGCCGCGGCGGAGGTGGCGGCGAATGATGCGCCCAGCGCGATTGCTGGCCGTACCAGGGCCGGCCGCGATAATAGTTGCCCCAGTACGTACCGATCGAGAACGTCACGATCGGCAGCCCGATCACCGTGCCGTAGTTCATCACCGGTACGTTGGCGCCCTGGTAGGGATAACTGAGCGACCCTGCATAGACCCAGCCGCGCAAGTTCGGCGCGGCGACATCGCACCATTGATAGTTGCTGATGCAGCCCATGACGCTCAATGGCACACCGCGCGGCAATTGCACCACGATCGGGTAATCCGGCGCCGGACCCGCGCGAACGTTGACGGTAGTGTTGGTATAAGCCTGCGACTGCGCGCCAGCTACAGCGGGCAACGCAAGCACGCCGGCCGCCGCATACAGACAACGAACGAGTTGTTGTTTCATTCTTTCTCCCGTTTCAAGGGCCGCGTTGGTGTTGCCAGGTGTTGGCGGCCTGTCCTGCTTGTGGTGAGTCCTGCTTCCGGTCCCTGCAACGCACGCCGCATTGCCATGCGCGGTGCGTCGGCTCACAGGCGAGTTGCACGGCACATGCCTGAAAGCGTTTGGTCAACCTCTCGCGTCGATTCCTGCCGTCCCGGTGAGGCAAGATTTGGTAACCACCCACGTGAACTCACGCGTTTTTCGGTCGTCCGTATTCCGGCGACTCGGCTGATCATCCATTGCATGAAAAAGCCATGCACTGCCGGGACCGCCATGACAAGAATCCGCCCACTTCTGATCGCCGCGCTGATGCTCGCGCAGCCATTCGCCCACGCCACCAGCTTCGACTGCAACAGGGGGCGCTCGCTAACGGAGAAGATGATCTGCAACGACCCCGCGCTCTCGAAGCTCGACGACACGCTGGGGCAACTGTACTGGAAAGCGCGTCGTCGGGTCACCAACCGGCGGGCCTTTCTCACCGACAGCGACAGCAAGTGGGCATGGCGTGAAGCGAACTGCCGCGATGCGGCGTGTCTGGGGACGTGGTACGCGACGCGTATCGAAGAACTGCGGAAACTGATCGACAGCATGCAAGCCGGAACGCCGCCGCCGTCCGCTACGCCGGTTGAACCGGACACGCGGCGCAGGCCGCTCATGGCGCCCGCGCAGCCCACCGAGGTGGCGATGCGTCAGTGCACGGCAGCGAATCCGGGGATCGTGGTGAACGAGCAGTGTTCCACCGTGCTCAGGGAGACCAGCGGTCAGTGGAAACATCAAGCGCGTGGCGGCGACTGGTTCTGCGGCGTCGCGATGCTCGCACCGGCGGAGATGCAGGCGGACGCCGCGCAATGAGAAAGGTGATGCGCATGCTGGCGGAGCGCCGCCACGCCAGCATGCGTGCAAGGTGGTCGTTCTCCCGCGAAGGGGGAAAAGCACTGCTACCGGCCGCTCCAGAATCTGCGCTGAACTTCCATCACCTCGGCTTCCACCTCGGGCACCGGCCCGACCACCTCGACTGGTTTCTGGCAATGATCGAAGACATACCGGCAGTCCACGCTCATGGTCGGATTCTCGGCGTGATCGCCGGTTGCTTCCAGCAAGCGCTTCTCGGTCATGCCGAACACGACCCGGCCGATGTTGGCCCAATACATCGTCCCGGCGCACATGCAGCAAGGTTCGACCGACGTGTACAGCGTGCAACTCCACAAATACTCGGGCGTGAAGTTCAACGCCGCCACGCGCGCCAGCACCGACTCGGCGTGATTCACCGTGTCGACGTTGCCCTGCTCCATCAGCACGGTCTCCTGGTCCGGCCCGACCAGCACCGCGCCGAACGGATGATGTCCTAGCAGCGTCGCCCGCTCGGCCACCCGGCTCGAATGCCGCAGATGCCGCACGATCTGTTCGTGCGTGGGCGTCAAACCCTGCGGCGGATAGTTCGCGGCCGCGGCGGCGGCCTCCGTCGAAACGGTCAGACTCACTGGCGATCTCCTTGAATAGTAGTTAGATTAGCGAAGTAAATTTCTACTTGGGCAGCGAGCCATCTACGCCTTGCACGAACCAGTTCAAACGCAGCAGTTCCGGATCGCTCAGCGACTTGCCGGCGGCGACCTTCACCGCGCCGGACTGATCCATGATCGGACCGGCAAACGGATTGAACTTGCCGGAGATAATGTCGTCGCGCTTCTGGCTCAAGGCCTTTTGTGCGGCCGGCGATACGGCGTCGGTGTTGATGTCGGCGAGATCGATCGCTTTCTCTTTCAGCCCCCACCACACCGGCGAGTTGTTCCATGTGCCCGCCATCACCTGATCCACCAGATGCGTGTAGTACACGCCCCAGTTGCTCACGCATGCGCCGAGTTGCGCGTTCGGCCCGAACTTCTTCATATCCGAGTCCCAGCCGAACGCATGCACCTTCTTCTGCTCGGCGGTCTGCATGGTCGCCGTCGAATCGGTGTTCTGGATCAGCACGTCGGCGCCTTGGCCGATCAGCGTTTCGGCAGCCTGCTTTTCGCGGCCCGGATCGAACCAGCTGTTGATCCATACCACCTTCACGCGCGCATTCGGATTGACCGAGCGTGCGCCCATCGTGAACGCGTTGATGTTGCGCACGACTTCGGGCACCGGCACGGAGCCGACAAAGCCGAGTGTATTCGACTTGGTCGTATAGCCCGCGACGAGACCTGCCAGGTAAGCGCTCTGATAGGTGCGCACGTCGTAGGTGGCGAAGTTGGCGGCCTTCTTGTAGCCGGTGGCATGTTCGAACACGGCGTCCGGGAAGTCCTTCGCGACCTTCAGTTCGAAATCCTGGAAGCCGAAGCTCGAACCCACCACGATCTTGTTGCCCTTGGACGCCAGATCGCGGAACACGCGCTCCGAATCCGCCGACTCCGGCACGTTCTCGACGCGCGTCACCTTGACCTTGTCGCCGAATTTCGCTTCGAGCGCTTTCACGCCCTGTTCGTGCGCGTAGGTCCAGCCGGCGTCGCCGGGATTGCCGAGATAGACGAAGGCAATGCCGATCGGCTGCGTGGCGGCGGCCGACGCCCCCGCGGCACTGAATGCCAGGCTCGCGCCAAGCGTCGCTGAAATGAGCGTGCGGACGGTTCGGACGGTTTTGATGCGCAGTGAATGATGCAGCGCTCGCGCCAGCGTTGTTTTCATGGATTCTCCGAAGATGGTTGAAGGTGCCTGCCCCAGCGCTCGGGATAACCCGGGCAAGGCTCCAGCATAGGGGGCCATATTCGAAGGTCAATTTCAGCGGAAAAATTATTATTCGTTATCTCGTCTATAACGAATCGAGTATTCTGGGTGCCCAGGAAACATGTTCGATGACTTCGAACGAGTGCATCGGAGAAGTGGTACGGCAAGCATCTCGCACAGGCGCACTATGACTCTCACCAACCCGCAACACTCTTTCGGAGATTCAAAATGACTCGCTTCCAAAGTAAGTCGGTTCTCGTCACCGGCGGCAGCAGCGGCATCGGCTTCGCAGCCGCCAAGGCATTCGCCCACGAAGGCGCCCGTGTGGTCATCACCGGCCGCGACGCCGATGCGCTCGAAACGGCCAGACTGGCGCTCGGCGCCGACGCCGTCGCGGTGCGCAACGACGCCGGCTCGGTGGCGTCGGCGCGTGAACTGGCCGCCGCGATCAGCGCCGCCGGCATCCGGCTCGACGCGGTGTTCGTCAACGCCGGCACCGCGAAATTCGCGCCGTTCCCGGATGTCGACGAAGCCTTCTGGGACGCGATGTTCAACACCAACGTCAAGGGCGCCTACTTCCAGATTCAGGCACTGTTGCCGTTGCTCAATCGCGGCGCCTCGATCGTGATCAACGGATCGATCAATGCGCATATCGGTATGCCGGCGTCGTCCGTGTATGCGGCGAGCAAGGCCGCCGTGATTTCGCTGGCGAAGACGCTGTCGTCGGAATTGCTGCCGCAAGGCGTGCGCGTCAATGTGGTGAGCCCCGGCCCGGTGCAAACGCCGCTGTACGGCAAGCTCGGTCTCGACGCCGCCGCGCTCGAAGCCACCGCCGCGCAGATTCTCGGCCAGGTGCCGGTCGGCCGCTTCGGCACGCCGGAAGAAATCGCCTCGACCGTGCTGCATCTTTCGGCGCCGGAATCGGCGTTCATCGTCGGCACGGAAATCATCGCCGATGGCGGTATGAGCCAGCTTTAAGCTCGCGCTCAGGCGAGCCGCGCACGCGGCTCGCCGATCTGTCGCCCAGTCACGCGCGACGCGCTTCAGTGAAGCTTCGGCGACGGATCCGCCTCGTCGTCATCGGGCAACTCGCCATCGCCGAACAAGTCGGCACATAGACTTTCGCCGAGTTCGCTCAGGCGCGCCGTGCCTGTACCTTCTTCGTTGAAGGTGGTGTCCACCAGACCGCCGTCGACGAGCGCCGTCAAGTGCCGCCGCAAGCCGCTCATCGGCACGCCCGCCTGCTTCGACAGTTTGGCGAGCGACCACGCGCCGCCCGGCGTTTCCCGATGCGCGCGCCACAGTTGCGTCAGCACGGCGGCCAGCACCGGATCGAGTTCGTCGTCTTCCATGGTGAATGTCTCCTCGTTCTCTTATGCCATCTGTGTGACCAGTTCACCCAACGTCTTCAAAGCCGCTTCGGTCTGCGCCGTCCACGGATAGCTGTAGTTGAGCCGGATGAAGTGGCGGAAATCGTTGCGCGTCGAAAACATCATGCCCGGCCCGACCGTGATGCTGCGCGCAAGCGCCGCCTGGTAAAGCCGCATCGAATCGACGCGCTCGGGCAGTTCCACCCACAGCACGTATCCGCCCTGCGGCGTCGACATACGCGTGCCGACCGGAAAAAACCGCTGCACCATCGCCATCATGATGCTCGCCTGCTGCCGGTAGACCTTGCGCACGTGCCGCAGATGCCGGTCGTAGCCGTCCTGCCGCAAATAATCCGCGACCGCGACTTGCGGCACCGACGGCGTGGTCAGCGTATTGAGAAACTTCAGCTTCTCGACCTGCGCGCGATAGCGTCCCGGCAGCGCCCAACCGATCCGGTACGACGCGGTCAGGCTCTTCGAAAACGACGCGCAGTGCAGCACCAGTCCTTTCTTGTCGAAGTTCTTCAAGGTTGACGGCCGCGTCTCGCCGAAGTACAGCTCCTGATAGACATCGTTCTCGATCACCGGTATCTCGTGCGCGGCGAGCAGTTCGACCAGTTGCCGCTTGCGCGTGTCGGGCATCTGGAAACCGAGCGGATTCTGGAAGTTCGGCATCACCATGCACGCCGCGATCTTCTGTTCGGCGATCACCTGCGCGAGCGCCTCGATATCGATGCCGTGCACCGGATGCGTGGACACCTCGATCGCGCGCATGCCCAGACGCTCGATGGCATGCAGCATCGCGTAATAAGTCGGCGATTCGACGGCCACCGTGTCGCCGGGTTTGGCGACCGCCTGCAAGCTCAGGTTGATCGCTTCGGTCGCGCCGAGCGTGATGACGATTTCGTCGGGATCGACCGGCACGCCGTTCTCGGCGTAGCGCCTGGCGATCTGCCGGATCAGTTCGGGGTTGCCCGGCGGAAGGTCGTCAATCAGGTTCCAACTCGCGTGGCGTCGCGCGATCGCGTTCGCGTACTGGTTGATGCGCCGCCACGGGAACAGCGACGGATCCGGATACGGCGAGCCGAACGGCACGGCGTCGTGCGCGCGGATGCTGCGCAACGTCGACAGCACGAGGCGGCTCACGTCCACCGCGGCGGCCACCGGCGGCGTCTGCGGTGTTGACAGGCGGCCGGGCCGCGGTTCGTCGAGCGCTACTGCCCGCGCTGCGGCGTCGCGCACGAAATAGCCCGACTGCGGACGGGTCTCGACAATCCCACGGCTTTCCAGCAACGCGTATGCGTGCAACACCGTCTTGATGCTGACGCCGTGCTGCTGGCTCGCCTGGCGCACCGACGGAATCCGCTCGCCCGCCGCGAACACCCCGCGGCGCACGGCTTCGGTCATTTCATCGGCGAGTTTTTCGTACAGTTTCAAGGACCTGAGTCAAACCGAAGCGTGGGCTGGAACGCCAGTCTATGACAAAAGTCTCGCAACTGTATCCCTTCTCTTTCCAATTTTCTGTATGCTGCGCCCTTTTTGGAACACAGTAGGCTTGCACCTATCGGCTCAACAGCCTCGTTCAAGCCCGATCCGGCGGCAACATCATGAAGAAACCCGAAGCTCGCATCGAACCCTATACGCACCCTGCCGCAGGCTGGGGCGCGCTCAAGTACGTCGCCATCAACCTGATCAAGGAAAAGGTGACGGGCGGCGACTACCGCATGCTGTTCAAGCAGAATCAGCCGGACGGCTTCGACTGCCCCGGCTGCGCGTGGCCGGATCGCGAGCATGCATCCACCTTCGAGTTCTGTGAAAACGGCGTGAAGGCCGTGGCCGCCGAAGCGACCAGCAAGCGCGTGACGCCGGCGTTCTTCGAGCAACACACCATTGCCGAACTGATGACGCAATCGGACTTCGAACTCGAACAGCACGGCCGCCTGACCGACCCGCTCGTCTACGACGCCGTGCGCGACCGCTACGTGCCGATCGGCTGGGACGAAGCGTTCGACCTGATCGCCGATCACCTGAAGCGCCTCGACGATCCGGACCGCGCCGCCTTCTACACCTCGGGCCGCGCCAGCAACGAAGCCGCGTTCCTGTACCAGCTGTTCGTGCGCATGTACGGCACCAACAACTTCCCCGACTGCTCGAACATGTGCCACGAGGCGACCAGCCGCGGCTTGCCGCATACGGTCGGCATCGGCAAAGGCACGGTGACGCTCGACGACTTCGAACACGCCGATACGCTCCTGATCTTCGGCCAGAATCCGGCCACCAACCATCCGCGGATGCTCGGCGAATTGCGCGAGTGCGCCAAACGCGGCGCGACCATCGTGTCGATCAATCCGCTGAAGGAACGCGGCCTCGAGCGCTTTGCGAGCCCGCAGCATCCGGTGGAAATGCTGACGATGGGCAGCACCAAGATCAGCTCCGTGTTCATCCGGCCGAAGGTCGGCGGCGATTTCGCGCTGATCAAGGGCGTCGCCAAGCGCGTGATCGAACTCGACGATGAGGCTGTGGCGTCGGGTCTTGAGCGCGTGCTCGACGTCGCGTTCATCGCCGAACATACCGTGGGCTTCGAGGCGTTCGCCGATGACCTGCGCGCCGAAAACTGGGACACGATCGTCGCCGAAGCGGGCGTGCCGTTCGAAGACGTGCTGAAGCTCGCCGACATCTACGTGAAGGGGCGCGCCGTGATCTCGACGTGGGGCATGGGCCTCACGCAGCACAAGAATTCGGTGCCGACGGTGCAGATCCTGTCGAACCTGATGATGATGCGCGGCAACATCGGCCGGCGCGGCGCGGGCCTGTGCCCGGTGCGCGGGCACTCGAACGTGCAAGGCGACCGCACGGTCGGCATTGAAGAAAGGCCGACCCAGGCGTTTCTCGACCGGCTCGGCGAAGTCTACGATTTCGAGCCGCCGCGCGAACACGGACTCGACGTCGTCAATACGATTCAGGCGATGCTCGACGGCAAGGTGAAAGTGTTCATCGGCCTGGGCGGCAATTTCTCGATCGCGACGCCCGATACGCCGCGCACATGGGAAGCGATGCGTTCGTGCGACCTCACCGTGCACATCACGACCAAGCTGAATCGCAGCCACCTCGTGCATGGACGCGACGCGCTGATTCTGCCGACGCTCGGCCGCACCGAAATCGACCTGCAGAACGGCGTGGCGCAAGGTGTGAGCGTCGAGGATTCGATGAGCATGGTGCATATCTCGTACGGCATGAACAAACCGGCGTCGGAGAATCTGCTGTCGGAAATCGCGATCGTGGCGCGCATGGCGCATGCGACGCTCGGCAGCGAGAAAGTGGATTGGCTTGCGCAGGCCGCGGACTACTCGCTGATCCGCGACGGCATCGCGCAGGTGATCGAGGGCTTCACGGACTACAACGAGCGGTTGAAGAATCCTGGCGGCTTCCACCTCGGCGTGGCGTCGCGCGAGCGGATCTGGAAGACGCCGAGCGGCAAGGCGCAGTTCCTGGTGCACGCGATCGATATGGCTACGCCGATTCATCAAGCGCGCAAAGAACACGGCGAGCGGCTGATGACGTTGATGACGACGCGCTCGCACGATCAGTACAACACGACGATCTACGGTCTGGACGACCGCTATCGCGGTGTGTATGGGCAGCGTCGCGTTTTGTTCGCCAACAAGGACGACCTCGCGATGCTCGGCTTCGTGGCGGGACAGCGCGTGGATATCACGAGCGTGTGGGCCGACGGCATCGAGCGTCACGCCGAAGGTTTTCTGCTCGTGGAGTACGACATTCCGCGCGGTTGTCTCGGCGCTTATTATCCGGAGACGAATCCGCTCGTGCCGCTGTCGTCGGTCGCCGATGGCGCGGGAACGCCGACGTCTAAGTCGATTCCGGTTTTGTTGAAGGCTTCCGGGATTGAAGCGGTTGCCGCGTGACGCTTGACGATCAGGTCTGGCTTTTCGCCAATGCGCGATGCGTCAGGTAAAGACGCAAGTCGAATTCGATCTGGTGGTAACCCGGTTGCATGAACTCGCAGAGTCGGTAAAAGGCCTTGTTGTGGTCGCTTTCCTTCAGATGAGCGAGTTCGTGCACCACGATCATTTTCAGAAATTCCGGCGCCGCCGATTTGAACAGCGAGGCGATGCGGATTTCCTTCTTCGCCTTCAGCTTGCCGCCTTGCACGCGGGAAATGCTCGTATGCAGACCTAGTGCGTGGCGTACGACGTCGAGTTTGCTGTCGTAGGTGACCTTGTCGATCTGGTCCGCGCTGCGCAGGTGCTCGCGTTTCAGGTCGGCGCAGTAGGCGTACAGCGCTCTGTCTGTTTGCACGTCGTGCGTGTTGGGATAGCGCGCCGTGAGATAGGAGCCGAGTTGATCTTCGGCGATCAGCTTCTTGACTTTCTCTTGCAGCGCGGGAGGGTAGCCGCTCAGGTATTTCAGGTGGGACATGGTTCTGGTCGGCACCTACTCAAACACCGCGGCGATTGTCTTCGCAATCTTCCCAATACCGAAGCGGATCGCGATGATCCGGGTATTCCTTGTCCAGCCAGTCGGACAGGATCTTCCACTGAGGATGGTTCGGGCCACTGCGCGTATCCCAGAACGAATCCTTCAGGACGCTGTTGTTACGGCCGCGATCCCGCACGACGATCCGGCAGTGGTCGTTCGCCTCGTGGAATTCCGCCTTCAGGTAGTAGCGCGGAAGGATCTGCAATGCGGCGCCCTCCACGATGCGGCCCTGCGCACGAACGACGCTCGCCGATTCGATTCGCAGAACACCGTCCACCGACTTGTCCGCGCGCCAACCCACTGGCAGTCTGACCACGCATTCGTCTTTCCCGACCTTGATCCAGTCCATGCGCCAGATGCGGGCGAGCGCATCGCGCATGGCCGCCGCGTCTTCATAGCCGGGCGGCAGTTCGAACTGGGCCGGCAGCACGACGAGTTCGTTCCCTGTCGGCGTCACGCTGGCGGGATTGTCGAAGGGGTCGTTGCCGAAGGGATTCGAGGACCGGCTGGCCGTGGTGTTGCTGCTGGTCGGCAAATCCCCGAAGAGGCTTTCGGCGGCGCGGCGTGCGCGCTTCGATTTTTCATTGCCCATCATTCTTCTCCGATGGAGTTGGGTTGTTTTGGTGGGAAACGCAAGTTGGTAGACGTCGTCAGCATCGCACGTTGTCGGATGCTTGCGCCGTATCCCTATGGGCCCCCTCACGAGCGCCCTTTTGATCACGGCAATGCTGTCCTCGCCCCAAGGCTGCAGATGCCCGAGGTCAATGCGCGTATGCATGCGTTCAGCCAGCCGCGACACCTGCACGATATAGGTGATCGCATCAATGTCACCGAAATCGAACAGTGAGGCTCGCATCAGAGCCTCCCGGAAACGGGCCATTGCAGAAAAGCGCTCCTGCAATGCGCACGCTGATCGTCGATGGCCTAAGCTAGGCGGTCAAACGTGCGGCAGGTCGTCGATGCATTTTTCGACATGATCGCCGGGGACGTCAGTGTCAATCCCATCGCGGCCGTCGGTGTGGGAGACAGGCACAATTTTTGGCCCCAGAAACCGAGTGCCGCCGAGCGTAAAAAGGGACCAAACAGCGTCTCCCCGGCGGATCGCGGCGACGACTTCGGCCACCTCGACAATCGACGTGGGGGATAACCAGTCACGCGTCGACGGGTCGACGGGAGCCCAGCGCACGTGGGTGATCCTGTCGCTGGCCGGGTTGATGCGAATGGCATCGATAGCAAAAGTAGTCACATTTACCTCCATCACCCTGACAAATGGATTTCGTCATTATGCGCCGCATCTTTTGCGGTGGATCAGGAGGTGAAATCGTGAACGCCTTTATCAGCTCGTGCGGCACCTATCGCTATTGGCTGATGCGTGCTGCCGAATCGTTGTCGCCCGAGAAATCGACCGCGCTATTCGTGATGCTCAATCCGAGCACCGCTGACGCGCAGCTCGACGATCCGACCATTCGCCGATGCCGCGGCTTCGCAAAGCTCTGGGATTGTAATGGCCTGGCAGTCGCCAACCTGTACGCGCTGCGCTCGACAGATCCGGCCGCCCTTTGGTCCCATCCTGATCCGGTCGGCCCCGACAACGACGACTGCCTGTGGACCTTCGCCCGCGAGTACGGCGACGTGGTTTGCGCATGGGGCTCGAATGCCAGGCCCGAGCGGGCCGCTTGTGTCGTCAGCATCATGCGTGATGCCGGCGCGCGCCTGTGGTGTCTTGGCACGACGAAGAACGGCTCGCCGCGCCACCCGCTCTACGTGCGTGCCGATCAGCCGCTGACCGAATGGAGTCCGCAGCAATGGCAGGAAACTAGAACCTAGCCCGTCTCCGGCGTGCTGATCGCGCGACGTGGTCTTTTTCCGCCAGACGGTGGTACAGCACAGCGAATGGATACAGGTAATGCCCTGGAATCCGGCCTAAGGCAAAAAAACTCACACCCTAAGGATTTGTGGCCAAGCCACAAACAGGCCGAAACCCTTGCGGGGACTGCTGGTGCCGGGGACCGGACTTGAACCGGCAAGCCGTTAGGCGGCGGATTTTAAGTCCGCTATGTTTACCAATTTCATCACCCCGGCAGGGGTCGAACCGCGTGTGGACGCGAATTCTACCATTGCCCGCCGGGCGTACCAAACCGCCCAGGCGCCGCCCCGCACACTCCCATTCCACACGCCGCATCGGCAAATACCGGCGTCATCCGTAAGTCACAAACCTTCCCGATAATCCGCTCACGAAAACGTTTACAACCCGAGCGCAAACCCATGATCCCTACGATCAAAGATGTCGCTGCCCACGCCGGCTTCTCCATCGCCACGGTGTCGCGCGCAATCAACGCGCCGCACACCGTCAACCCGGTCACGCTCGACAAGGTGCGTCAGTCCATCGACGCCCTGAACTTCCGCCCCAGCCCGCTCGGGCGGCAATTGCGCGGCGAACGCACGCGCCTGATCGGCGTGATCCTGCCGACGCTCGCCAATCCGGTGTTCGCCGAGTGCCTGCAAGGCATCGACGAACTCGCCTCGGCGCAGGGCTACCGGCTCATGCTGATGACCACGCAGTACGACGCCGACCGCGAACGCCACGCCATCGAAACGCTGCGCGAACACCGCGTGGAAGGCCTGATCCTGACGGTCGCCGATGCCGACACGCACCCGCTGCTCGACGAACTCGACCGCGCGGGACTGCTCTACGTGCTGATGCATAACGACACGGTGCGTCGTCCGTCGGTCTCGGTGGACAATCGTTTGGCCGCCTACGACGGCGTGCGCATGCTGATCGCCCACGGCCATCGCCGCATCCTCATGCTGGCCGGCACGCTGGCCGCGTCCGACCGCGCCCGTCAGCGGCATCTCGGCTATTCACAGGCGATGCAGCAAGCCGGCCTCACGCCGGCGCCCGCGCTCGAGGTCGATTTCAACGCCGAGGAACTGTCGCCCTCGGTGCTCGCCCATCTGACGAGCGGCCCAAACCGCCCCAGCGCCCTCTTCTGCAGCAACGACCTGCTGGCGATGGTGGTCATGCGCGGCCGGCGCCGCGCACGTCTGCAGATTCCCCACGACATGTCGATTCTCGGCTTCGATGGCCTCGCCATGGGCGAACTGCTGTCGCCAGCGCTCGCCAGCATCTGCGCGCCGAATCGCGAAATCGGCTGCGCGGCCTGGCAGCGTTTGCTGGCGCGCGTCACCGGCACTTACGAAGCCTTGAATGAAACGTCGCTCACGCTGACTTTGCCGCACAGCTTGCGCCAGGGCGCCACCATCGCGGCGATTTCGAACCGCAACGACGCAATGCCTGTGCGTGCATCAACATCCGCCGAGCGGCCGTTCGCCTGAAGCGCCACACAAGCGCCATTGGCTAACGCGCGTGCTATGCACCAACGCGTGCCGACATGAAAACGATTAACACGCTGCCCCGCAAGACGACTTTGAGTCACCCACCCCAAAACCCGAACCACCCGCTCGCTTCTTCTCCTGGAGACCCGCAGTGATCCGCTATTCCAAACCATTCGCTTCGCCAATCAAACCGCTCTGGCGCCGCCTCGCGCGCTCCACGGCTGCCGCGCTGTCGGCTGGCATGATGGTCGCCGCCGCGTTCGCCGCAATCGCACCGCAAGCCGCCCGCGCCGACGAAACCGCGATCTGCTACAACTGCCCGCCTGAATGGGCCGACTGGGCGAGCCAGATCAAGGCGATCCAGCAAAAGACCGGCATTCGCGTGCCGTTCGACAACAAGAACTCCGGCCAGTCGATCGCGCAACTGATGGCCGAGCAGAAGAGCCCGGTTGCCGACGTCGTGTATCTCGGCGTCTCGTCGGCCTTCCAGGCGAAGGACAAGGGCGTGATCCAGCCGTACAAGCCCGCGCATTGGGACGACATTCCCGCCAACATGAAAGACCCGCAAGGCTACTGGTTCTCGATCCACTCGGGCACGCTGGGCTTTTTCGTCAACAAGGACGCGCTCGAAGGCAAGCCCGTGCCGCGCTCCTGGGCCGACCTGCTCAAGCCTGAGTACAAAGGCATGATCGGCTACCTCGATCCGTCGAGCGCGTTCGTCGGCTATGCGGGCGCGGTCGCGGTGAATCAGGCGCTCGGCGGCACGCTCGATAACTTCGAGCCGGGCCTCGACTGGTTTCGCAAGCTGAAGGCCAACGCGCCGATCGTGCCGAAGCAGACCGCCTATGCGCGCGTCATGTCCGGTGAAATTCCGATCCTGCTCGACTACGATTTCGACGCCTATCGCGCGAAGTACAAGGATCACGCGAATGTCGAATTCGTGATTCCGAAGGAAGGCACGATCTCCGTGCCGTACGTGATGAGTCTCGTGAAGGGTGCGCCGCACGAAGCGAACGGCAAGAAGGTGCTCGACTTCGTGCTCTCCGACGAAGGCCAGAAGCTGTGGGCCGAAGCCTATCTGCGTCCGGTGCGCGCGAACGCGATGAGCCCGGAAACCGCCGCGAAATTCCTGCCGGCCAGCGACTATGCGCGCGCCAAACCGGTGGACTTCGGCAAGATGGCCGAGAAGCAGTCGAGCTTCGGCGAGCGTTATCTGCAGGTGATGCATTGAACGACGTCACGTTCCCGCTGCGCTGGCGCATCGCGTTGATCGCGCCGGCGCTGGCGGTGTTCATCGCCTTCTGGCTGCTGCCCATGGGCGCGCTCGCCCAGCTGAGCGGCGACGGCCACGCGTTCGCCACCTATCGCGCGATGCTGATGAATCCGCGCTACATGTCGAGCCTCGGCGCGACCGTGCTGTTGTCCGCGGCGGTCACGGCGGCGACGCTGGTGCTCTCGGTGATCGCGGGTCTACTGCTGGCGCGTCGCGAGTTTCCTTTGAAACGCACGCTGCTTGCCTTGCTTACTTTTCCGCTGGCGTTTCCCGGCGTGGTGGTCGGCTTCATGGTCATCATGCTGGCGGGACGCCAGGGGCTGATCGGCGCGCTTTCGCTCAAACTCACGGGCGACCGCTGGGTGTTCGCGTATTCGATGAGCGGCCTTTTTCTCGGCTACCTGTACTTCTCCATTCCGCGCGTGATCGTCACCGTGATGGCCTCGGCGACCAAGCTCGACGCGTCGCTCGAAGAAGCCGCGCGTTCGCTCGGCGCGTCGCCGTGGCGCATCACGCGCGACATCGTGTTGCCCGCGTTGTCGCCCGGGCTGATCGCGGCGGGCGCGGTGTGCTTCGCCACCGCGATGGGCGCGTTCGGCACCGCCTTCACGCTCGCCACCGACATCGACGTGCTGCCAATGACCATCTACACCGAGTTCACCCTCAACGCGAACATGGTGACAGCCGCGGGCCTCTCCATCGTGCTCGGCATCGTGACGTGGGCCGTGCTGGCGTTGGCGCGCAGCGTGAGCGGTTCGGCCGTGGCGGCAAGCGCATGAGCGGCGTTTCAAAACCTGGGGTTTCGCAACCGGATAACGCTCCAATGAATTTCGTCACCGCCTCTCTGCAACCGTCCACCAAGCCGCGCTCACGCTTGCGGATGTGGGATACGAGGACGTGGCTCGCAGCCGGTCAATGGGCCGTCACGCTGCTGCTGTGCGCGTTCCTGATCGTGCCGGTCGTCATGTCGATCATGGCGGGCCTGACCGTCAACTACTTCAAGGGCGTCTCCAGCGGACTCACGCTGCGCTGGCTCGGCGAAGTGTGGACGCAGTATCACGGCTCGGTGTTTCTCTCGCTCGAAGTGGCCGCAGCGACCCTGCTCATCACGCTGCTGACCGGCGTGCCCGCGGGCTACGTGCTCGCGCGCAGCAAGACGCGGCTCTCGCGCATCATCGAAGAGTTTCTGGTGCTGCCGATCGCGCTGCCCGGGCTCGCGTCCGCGCTCGCACTGCTGGTGGTCTACGGCGGCTTCACGATGTTCCGCATGAGCGTGGCGTTCATCGTCGTCGGGCATGTGGTGTTTACACTGCCGTTCATGGTGCGGGCAGTCGCCGCGGTGTGCGCGAGCAGCGATCTGCGCACGCTCGAGGAAGGCGCGGCGAGTCTCGGCGCGAGCTTCCTGCAGCGCTTCGTGACGATCGTGCTGCCGAACGCGCGGCCCGGCATCGTGGCCGGCGCGCTGGCGGTGCTGACGCTTTCGATCGGCGAGTTCAACCTCACGTGGATGCTGCACACGCCCGATACCAAGACGCTGCCGGTCGGTCTCGCCGACACCTACGCGTCGTTGCGCATCGAGATCGGCAGCGCCTATACGATTCTGTTTTTCATCATGACGATGCCTCTGCTCGTCGCCATGCAATGGCTCGGCGTCGATGCGACCGGCCAGCGCAGTGCGGCGAAAAAACGCGCCGCTGCATCTCCTTCGAAGTCCATCACGCCATGAAACTCGCTTCCGTTCCCATCACGCTGACGCAGTGCGCCAAAACGTTTCGCGGCACGCGCGTGCTCGAACCGCTCGACCTGCATATCGACGCCGGCGAAACGCTGGTGCTGCTCGGCCCGTCCGGCTGCGGCAAGACCACGACGCTGCGCATGATAGCGGGTCTGGAAACACCGGATGCCGGCGGCCGCATCGCGTTCGGCGACGACGATGTCACTGCCCTGCCGATCGAAAAGCGCCAGGTCGGCATGGTGTTCCAGAGCTACGCGCTGTTTCCGAATCTGACGGTACGCGGCAACATCGGCTACGGTTTGAAGATCAAACGCGTGCCCACTGAGACGGCGCGGCAACGCGTCGACGAATTGCTCGGCATGATGCGTCTCACCGCTCACGCCGACAAACCGATCGATCAGCTTTCCGGCGGCCAGCGTCAGCGTGTGGCGCTCGCTCGCGCGCTCGCCGTGCAGCCGCGCGTGCTGCTGCTCGACGAACCTTTGACGGCGCTCGACGCCCGTTTGCGCGACGCCTTGCGCAGCGAGATGAACACGCTGCTGCGCGAGTTGGGCATCACGACCGTCTACGTCACGCACGATCAGGCCGAAGCGATGGAACTGGGCGACCGCATCGTCGTGATGAGCGCGGGGCGCATCGAGCAGATCGGCTCGCCGCGTGAGATCTACTACCGCCCCGCCAACCGGACGGTCGCGCAGTTTGTCGGCACGATCAACCGGCTTGCGGGCGAGCGGCGCGACGGCATGCTGACGACCACCGGCGGCGCCGTGCCGCTGCCCGCGGGCTCGACGCACGCGAACTCGGCGCACGAGATTTTCTTCCGCCCGGAAGACGCTTATCTTGCCGATCCGGCTCATGCGCAATTGCGCGGCCACATCGAAAGCACCGCGTTTCTCGGCGAACGCACGCGTCTGACGGTCGGCGGCGCCGCGCCGGATGCGTTGCTGATCGACGTGGCCGGTCGCGTGGAATTGGCGCGCGGCACGCCGGTCGGCATTTCCATCGCGCAGGACGCGCTGATTGCGCTATCGTAATGACGCCGCGCTGTTTCAATGGCGCGCTATAACAAGGACATCCCCATGCTGCTGGCTCAAATTAGCGACCTGCATATCAAACGGCCCGGTGCGCTCGCTTACCGCCGCGTCGACACCGGCGCCTATCTCGCGCGCTGCGTCGCCGCCCTCAATGCGCTCGAACCGCGTCCCGACGCGGTGATCATGACCGGCGACCTCGTCGATCAAGGTGATCCGGAACAGTACGAGCACCTCAAAACACTGCTCGCGCCGCTGGAGATCCCCTATTTCATGCTGGTCGGCAATCACGACGAACGCGCTGCGCTGCGCGCCGCGTTTCCCGATCGCAAGGAATTGGCGAGCGGCGGCGAGTTCGTGCAATACGCGGTCGATGTCGGCCCGCTGCGAATCATTGCGCTCGATTCGATGGTGCCGGGCCAAAGCGCCGGCACGCTGTGCGACGCGCGGCTCGCGTGGCTCGCCTCGCAACTCGACGCGGCCCAAGGCAAACCAACGGTGGTCGCGTTGCATCATCCGCCGTTTGCGTGCGGCATCGGGCACATGGACGATTTGCGGCTCGATCCCACCGCCGCCGACAGACTCGCGGCGTTGATCGCGCGTTATCCGAACGTGGAGCGGGTGATCTGCGGGCATGTGCACCGGCCGATGTTCGTGCGTTTCGGCGGCACGATCGCGTCCGCGGTGCCGGCGCCCGCGCATCAGGTCGCGCTCGATCTGCGCGAGGATGCGCCGTCGGCGTTCATGATGGAACCGCCCGCGTACGCGCTGCATCGCTACGACACGGCGACCGGCATCGTCACGCACCACGCGTATGTGGAAAAAACCGATGGCCCGTATCCGTTCTACGAGCCCGAGGGCGATCTGATCGATTGACGCGCACGGCTCACGCGCCGATAAACGTCTCATGCACGCGCCGGGACGACCTGAAATACGGAATCCCGAGCGCGGCCGCCACGAGAGCCTGAATGAAGCCGTCGTATGGAATGGTGATGTCGACGCCGGCTGCGTGCGTCATGTAATCGCCGAGCAGATATGCACCGGTGCGCAACACGACAATCGCCAGCAGCCACGCCTGGACATGCACGGTAAAACGCGCCGACTTGCGCCACGCAAGCAGCGCCAGCCAGCCGATGCCCGCGACGACGAACACGCCCGTGAGCACGTCGCAGCCCACCATCGCGATCACGGTGCGATACCAGCCGTGCGTTTCGGGCCGCGCGAACACGGCCAGCACTTCCCATTCGAGCATGAGTTTGAGCGGATCGCGCATCGCGATTGCCGTATGGAGCGCCCACGCCGCGAGGCAAATCAGGGCGACGAGCAGCGAGCCGCCGATGCGTCGAGGTTCGTGTTTCGTGATCGAGGTCATGGAGTCGTTCTAGTAGTCGTCGGTCGGTTAAAGGCGCGCCGATTCTACGAACGAAAGCCGAACGACCATCTCATTTTGTCGGCAAGGCATTCTCAAGCGATCGGTGTCCGCCTTGTCGCTCCGCCCGCCGCCGTCAGCACGATCCGCCGTGCTCCGGTATGATCGGCACGCTTGAGGACCGCGCATGGGCCGGTCCGTCGACAGTCCCCTCTCATGTCCACTTCCAACGCGTCCACCCCCGCTTCCGCCGACCGGTCGTTGCGCGGCCTGCTGTTTCTGCTCGCCACCATCGCCGGTGTCTCGGTTGCGAACATCTATTACAACCAGCCGCTGCTCGACGACTTCCGCCAATCATTCCCGCGCAGCGCGTCGTGGGTCGGCGCGGTACCGGCCGTCACGCAACTCGGCTACGCGGCCGGCATGCTGCTGCTTGCGCCGCTCGGCGATCGTTTCGACCGGCGCCGTCTGATCCTGTTGCAGATCGCCGCCATTTGCGTCGCGCTGGTCGTGGCAGCCGCGGCGCCGACGCTGACCGTGCTGATCGTCGCGAGTCTGGCGATCGGCGTGCTCGGCACCATCGCGCAGCAAGCAGTGCCGTTCGCGGCGGAAATCGCGCCGCCGTCCGAACGCGGCCACGCGGTCGGCATGGTGATGAGCGGTTTGCTGCTGGGGATTCTCCTGGCGCGGACGGCCTCGGGCGTGATCGCCGAATATTTCGGCTGGCGCGCGGTCTTCGGCGCGTCCGTGGTCGCGTTGCTGGTGCTGGCGGCCGTCATCATGGCGCGTCTGCCGAAAAGCCAGCCGACGTCGACGCTGCCCTATGGCAAGCTGCTGGTCTCGATGTGGCATCTGATCGTCGAGCTTCGCGAACTGCGCGAAGCTTCGCTCACCGGCGCGGGCCTGTTCGCGGCGTTCAGCATCTTCTGGTCGGTGCTGGCCTTGCTATTGGCGGGCGCGCCGTTTCATCTCGGGCCGCAGGCGGCCGGGCTATTCGGCATCGTCGGCGCGGCCGGCGCGATGGCCGCCCCGCTCGCCGGCAAGTTTTCCGATCGACGCGGACCGCGCGCGATCATCACTCTTTCGATCGTGCTGGTGGCGATTTCGTTCGTCGTATTCGGCGCATCGGCGACGAGCATTGCGGGCCTCGTAGTCGGCGTGATCATTCTCGATATCGGCGTGCAGGCCGCGCAGATTTCCAATCAGTCGCGCATCTACGCACTCAAGCCGGACGCGCGCAGCCGCGTGAACACGGTGTACATGGTGGCGTATTTCATTGGCGGAGCACTCGGCTCCGCCGTCGGCGCAGCGGTCTGGCCGGCGTTTGGATGGATCGGTGTGAGTGTGGCCGGGATCGTATTCGCGGGGCTCTCGGCGTGGAATCATCTAGCGCTTCCCGCGCGCGCGAACAGCTAACGCGGCAGTTGCGCGAAGCGCTTATTTGCTGCTTCGCGCGGACGCGTATTCGTGCAACGCGTCGATTACGCGGTCGAATTCGAACGACTTGTCGTAAAAGTGGCGCACGCCATATTGCTCACAGCGCTCACGATACGCGGGCAACGCGTGATTGGTCAGCACCGCGGCGAACACCTTGTCGATCAATCCTTCACGCTGCAAATAAGCGAGGACCGGCACGCCCGAGCCCTGCTTCAACTGCAAGTCGACGATCACCGCGTCGAAAGATTCGTCGCTCAACAGGGCGATAGCCTGATCCGCGGAATCCGCGTATGCGGCGACTTTCAGCAGGCCGGAGGCGTCGATCGTTTCCACGAGACTTCTGCGGATCAGCGGCGAATCCTCGATCAGCAACACACGCAACGGCGTGTGTTGGGCTGGCTCGGCAACAGGGTTCGATTCGCTGTTCATCGGAATATCTCGATCGTCCATTATTCGATCAAGCCGTTCTTGATCGCGTAATAAGTCAGATCGGCATTGTTCGCCAACCGCATTTTCTCCAGCACGCGAGCCCGGTAAGTGCTCACCGTCTTCACGGACAAATGCAATTCCTCCGCGATCTCGGTGGGAATCTGCCCCGCCGCGAGCTTGCAGAAAATCTGGAATTCGCGCTCGGAGAGCGCTTCGTGCGGACGCCCCGCGGCCGGCTTGTCGAGATTGTCGGCGAGCGTGTCGGCGACCGCCTCGGAGAGATAGCGATGCCCGCGCGCCACCGCGCGAATCGCCCGCACGATCTCCTCGGGCTCGCAGTCCTTGTTCAGATAACCATTCGCGCCCGCGCGCAGCAAATTGATCGCGTACTGACTCTCCGGGTAGCCCGACAGAATCAGCACGCCCTGTTCAGGGCGCACCTGCTTGATCACGCGCAAGGTGTCGATGCCGTTCTTGTCCGGCATCGCGATGTCGAGCAGCACCACGTCGAAGGCCTGTTCGCGCACGAGGCTGATGGTTTCGTCGCCGGTGGCCGCTTCGGCCGCGACGCACATATCCGGCTCGTCAGCGACGAACTGTCTGAAGCCACCTCGGACGATCGCATGGTCGTCAGCTATCAACACTCGAATCATCGGTTTAGGTGTCCGTGCAATGGAATCGCTCCAAAGCAGACATTGTAATGATCTCCGGCATGGCGTCTGCCGGATTTGGAAAACCGGGCGGCGCATGCCGGCGCGGGAAACTTCCAGACCTACCCGCGTCCGCTGCGCCGTCCGCCGCGCTGCCTGAGCCGGCTAAGCGGGCCGTGATGTACGGAGCCGCCGCTCGCCGTTTTGTTACGGTCCTTCTGCAGGGTCTTCGCTTCTACGTTTTTTTGCGCCGCCGCTTACTCACGGCCAGCCAGCAAATCCGCCATATCGTCGGCATGCTCCTCTTCGACGGCGAGAATATCTTCGAACATACGACGCGTGGTCACGTCCTTCTCGCCGAGATAGCGAATGATCTCGCGGTACGTGTCGATCGCAATCCGCTCGGCGATCAGGTTCTCCTTGATCATGTCCGTGAGATTGTCGCCTTCCTTGTATTCCGAATGCGAGCGCGTCTTCAAACCGTCCGGCGCGAAATCCGGCTCGCCGCCGAGTTGCACGATCCGCTCGGCAATGCTGTCGGCGTGTTGCTGTTCCTCTGCGGCATGTTGGGCGAACTCCGCCGCCACGGCCTCGGAGTTGATGCCCTTCGCCATGAAGTGGTGCCGCTTGTAGCGCAGCACGCAGACGATTTCGGTGGCCAGAGCGTCGTTGCACAGCTTCAGCACCGTCTCGCGATCCGCGCCATAGGTTTGCGTGACCGGACCGTCGGACATGTGCTTGCGTGCGTCTTCGCGGATCTTTTTAAGGTCCATCACGAACGGATCGCGAGATTGAGATGCCGCGCCCTGGGCGCCAGGTGATTTCGACATTGAATTTCTCCTTTATCCGGTATTGGGGGAACTGCGCATCACGCACGAATCGCGCCTGATGCGCCGGCACAAGGGATCATTGCTGCGAATGACCACCCGTCTACGTTCGGAATACGCCGAGCAGCAGCGTAACCACGAATACGACGAGGAAAATGTAGAACAGGATCTTTGCAATTTCGGCCGCACCCGCCGCGATGCCGGTAAAGCCGAACACGGCGGCGATGATCGCAATCACGAAAAAGACAATGGCATAGTGAAGCATGGCGACTCTCCTTCTTGTTGTATCTGCGTGGCATTGGCGTACGACGTCGACTGGCGAACCGTTCTCGAAGCTTCGAAGGCGCGGCTCGCGACTTCCTCATTTGAGCAGCGCTAATCGACGATCTTTTTCGTCACTACGAACCCCAGCACGAGGAACACCACGCACAGAATCACAAACACGATGAACAGGAACTTCGCGATCGCCGCCGCGCCCGCCGCTACACCGGTAAAGCCGAGAAGACCGGCGATCACCGCGATGACGGCGAAGAACAACGCCCATTTCAGCATGATGGCTTCCTCCCGAAACATTGATTGAACGATCAGGTCCATCCTATCGATCAGCGACGCGAGGCGCATTCCGACGCACGCCGGTTTTCGTGTGAGAATCCGCTTACATTGGATTACGGCAGCGTTACGGTGAGCGTGTCCACCACACCACCGCCGCGTGCTGCGCCGCGACGGCCGCGCGAGAGCGGCACCGTCGCCGAACGCGGCGGACGTTACACTGATGCCCCATCAGAGGAGCCGAATGTGCCAAATGTGCAGAACGTGCCGGACGCGGGCAATCCTGGGGCCGCCACCCGGCTGAGCGACTGGATGCGCAATCGCAGCTGGGCGATCGCCATGACGGTGGCGATCGTGATTACCGTGGGCGGCCTCGTGATTCTCGAGACCGCGCGCCAGCGCATTGCCGCCGAGTACGAGACCGCGCTCGAAGCGCGCGACGTCACCGTGCAACTGAGCACGCTCGCAAGCCAGTTATCGCGCCTAAGCGCCCAGCAAAGCGATTTTCTTCTGACGAAGCAGGACGCCGCCGCGCACGAGTTCTGTGCGACCGCCGTGCGCATCCGCCAGAGCGAACAGCAGTTGAACCGCTTCTACCGCGGCGGCAAAGCCGACAGCGCCGAGCTCGCCAGCTTCACGCAGATTCTTGGACTGATCGAGGCGCGTATCGGCGCGGGCGCGTCCGCGCTGCAGCGTGCGGCGCCGCATCCGCTCGATCTGTCCGCCTGTGGCAGCGCGAGCGAGGCCAGTCCGGCCGACGCGTCGCTGGTGGACAGCACGCTCTCGCTGCTGCGCGACAACGAGGAACGCCGCGCGCAACACGCGCTGGCCGCGAGCCGCGGCGATCAGCGCATCTCCACGCTGTGCGCAGCGGGCCTCTCGGCGCTGAACATCGTGCTGTTCATTCTGCTGTTTCGCAATCTCGGCATTCAGATCGATCGTCAGGCACGCGTGCAGCGTCAATTGATCACACAACAGGAAGGCCTCGACCAGCTCGTCAACGAACGCACCCGGCAGCTCGAAGCGCTCGGCTGGCACTTGCAGGCGGTCAGCGAAAACGAGAAAACCCAGCTCGCGCGCGAGCTGCACGACGAACTCGGCGCGATTCTGACGGCGAGCAAAATGGACGTGGCGTGGGCCAACCGCAAGCTGAAGGACAGCGAGCCGGACATCTCCGAGAAACTCAAGCGGGCACTCGCCAATCTCGACCAGGGCATTGCGCTCAAGCGCCGCATCATCGAAGACATGCGGCCTACGGTGCTGGCCAACTTCGGGCTCGTCACCGCCTTGCGCACGCTCGCCGACGAAGCCGCGCAGCGCAACAACTGGACGCTCGAACTGCATCTGCCCGCCGACGACATCAAGCTCGACGAGCAAACGGAGATCGCGCTGTTCCGCGTCGCGCAGGAGTCGCTCACGAACGCCGCCAAGTACGCGCGAGCGTCGAAGGTATCGATCGCCTTGCAGGTCGGCGACGGCCAGGTGGCGCTGCATATCGCCGATAACGGCGTCGGCATCATGCCGGCCGATCTGAAGCGCACGCACACGCACGGGCTGCTGGGCATGCGCCAGCGGGTCGCCGCGCATGGTGGGCGCTTCGATATCCGGCGCGGCGTGCCGAACGGCACCGACATCCACGTGGAGATGCCGAGCGTCAGCACCGCGACGCCCTCGATCGATCTGCCGCCGGCGACGCCTTCGCGCACCTCCGTCTAGGACGGGCTTGCGGCACGCTGCCGGCAGGCTTGTAGGAGTGCACCGACGCAAACACCGGAGCACGCCTACAAGAAAATCGCAGCCCAGCCGACAGCGCCGCCCCCGCCCTTTTTTTACCATGCAATCAGACCGGATCGACTGGCGTAAGCCCCGGTCGGACGACAGCTAGCTCAGCTGGCGCGTGCCGTACAACATGGGCACGTCAACCAATGCATTCTCGACAAGGAGAACTTTCATGAATCGACTGATCGCTTTGCTTCTCATTGCAGGGACAGCTGCGCTCGCCGGTTGCAACACGATGGCGGGGGCTGGGCAGGATATTTCGAAGGGTGGCGACGCCATCACGAACTCGGCTGAAAAGGCCAAGTAAGCAGCGTAAAAAACCAAGCAGACGCCGGACGCTTTGCTGCGCCTGGATTGCAGGATTGTGAGAGCCCGTCGCGGGAAACCGTGGCGGGTTTTTTTGTGCGCTCGCTTTGGCGTTTCTTCTTGGTTTCCTCGCGGGAGTTTGCTGAAGCCGCGGGTCTTTGTCTGAGCTACGGTTGATTGCCAAAGCCGCATCTGTTTGCCAAAGCCGCAAACAAAACGGCGACCCACTCGCGTGGATCGCCGCCCCGTCCTCCCCAGGACTTGCCGCCTATTGAGTGCGCTTTTGTTAGCGCGGCTGTTCGCGCTTCCGTCAGCCCTTATTGCCCGTTCAGCGTATTCGTCAATTCGACGCTCGGCGTTTGCGTGTTGCCGTTCTGCGCGACCAGCAGATGGATCTGACCCGGCACGAGCTGGCTCAGCGCACCGGCGATCGGCACCGACGTCACCAGCCAGTCGGCATTGTTCGACAACGTGAAGGCCGGCGACTGGAAGATCGGCGTCTTGCTGCCCGCCGCGGTCGCGATCAGCACGTAGGTGCCGCCGGACACGTAGATCGAATCCTGGCCGCTCGCCGGCACCGCGTTCTTGAAGGCCACACCGGCCATCGTCGGCGAGACGTTGGCGATGTCGGTGGAAGTGGACTGGACCAGATACAGGTCGAGGTTGGTCGCGTTCGCCGACGCGTTGAAGCCGCGCAGACGCGCGCTATTCGAGAGCAGACCCTTGTCGAACGGATCGTCGATCAGGCCGATGTCCGGCGCAGCCAAACCCGGCAATGCGAGCACGGTATATTCGTGGCCCTTCGCGACATCGGGAAAGCTGCCGCTCGCGAGCGCCGTCGTCGTACCGGTCGCCGAGTAAGCGACCGTGGTCGCGCCCGTGTTGATATTGGTGAGGTTCGTCACACCTTTATAGCTGATGTTCGTCTGTCCCGAGGGCGCAGTGCCATTCACGAGAAAGTCGACTGCCGGGCCGCTGGGAATCGCATGGATGAAATGGATCTCCGGATTGGTCAGCCCGAGCTCCTTGCCTACGTCGTCAGAACCGCCACCGCACGCGCTTAGAACGGATGCAACGGCAGCCATCGCCACCATGGTTCGGATCAGTTTCATTATGTTCACCTTTATTGATTTGTCGGGCTCGCGGCCCATTGATTTTGCGGACGTCCCGCTTCGCACAACACGCCGTCCGGCACCTTGTTCGTTGGTCATACGAACGGTTCAGGCCAGCTCTGCGAAATGAGCACCCCTCCTATCCCTGCTGCACATCGCGCCACTTTTCCGAACGGCGCGGTCCGTGTCGATGGACGTTCGCTTCGAGCAATGCGTGTGCCGCGGGCTTCGATATGGCTGGTGGCGGCTGAAGAATGTCTTACGGAGCAACGAGTTGCGAGGATTAGAATTTTTCCTCGGAGGGATGGCACGCCGGGCGGTGTATTGTTCGTGCGCGCCCAATACTTACATGGTCCTCCGCATGTCTTACCAACACTTACTCGCCGAACTCGACCTCGGCTTCACTCGCTTGCGCAACCGCGTGGTGATGGGTTCGATGCACACCGGCATGGAGGACCGCTTCTGGAATTACCCGAAGCTGGCCGCGTATTTCCGCGAGCGCGCGAAGGGCGGCGTCGGCCTGATCGTCACCGGCGGCATCTCGCCGAATCGCGAGGGTTGGCTGTTGCCGTTCGGCGGCACGCTGAATTCCGTGCTTGATCTGCGCAATCACCGGAAGTTGACCGAGGCCGTGCATGCCGAAGGCGGCAAGATCGCGCTACAGATCCTGCATGCGGGCCGCTATGGCTATCAACCGTTCGTCGTATCCGCGTCCGCGATCAAATCGCCGATCTCGAAGTTCAAGCCGCGCGCGCTGAGCATCGCCGGCATTGCGAAGACCGTGCGCGACTACGCGCGCTGCGCGCGCCTCGCTCAACGCGCGGGCTATGACGGCATCGAGATCATGGGCAGCGAAGGCTATCTGCTCAACCAGTTCCTCTGCCCGCGCACCAATCGGCGCACCGACGCCTACGGCGGCAGCATCGAAAACCGGATGCGGCTCGCGCGCGAGATCGTCGAGCGGGTGCGCGCGGTGTGCGGCGAACGCTTTATCGTCGTGTACCGGATCTCGCTGATCGATCTGGTGGAAGGTGGCAATACGTGGGACGAAACCGTACAGGTCGCCCAGGCGCTGGAAGCCGCCGGCGTGACGATGTTCAACACCGGCATCGGCTGGCACGAAGCGCGGGTACCGACCATCGTGACCTCGGTGCCGCGCGCCGCCTTCGCCACGCTGAGCGCGCGATTGAAGGCCGCGGTCAAGGTGCCGGTGATCGTGTCGAACCGCATCAATACGCCCGACGTCGCCGAAGCACTGCTCGCACAGGGCGCTGGCGATCTGGTATCGATGGCGCGGCCGCTCTTGGCCGATCCCGAGTTCGTCGTGAAGACGGCCGAAGGACGCACGCATGAAATCAACACCTGTATCGCCTGTAATCAGGCCTGTCTCGATCACACGTTCAAGAACCAGCGCGCGACGTGCCTCGTCAATCCGCGCGCGGGGTGCGAAACCGAACTGATCTACCGGCCGGTCGCCGGAACGCGGGCCGCGCGTTCGATCGCGGTCGTCGGCGCGGGTCCGGCGGGATTGTCTGCGGCGACGGTGGCGGCCGCGCGTGGGCATCGCGTGACACTGTTCGATGCGAGCGCAACGATCGGCGGCCAGTTCAATCTGGCGATGCGCGTGCCGGGCAAGGAAGAGTTCAGCGAGACGATCCGCTATTTTCAGAGCCAGTTGCAGCGACACCGCGTCGACGTGCGCCTCGACACGCGCGTCGATCCCGCGCTGCTCGCCGCCGGCGCTTACGACGACGTGATCATCGCCACCGGCATCGTGCCGCGGCGGCCGGCGATTGCCGGCATCGACGGGCCGAACGTGCTGTCTTATGTCGACGTGCTGCGCGGCGCGCCGGTCGGCCAGCGCGTCGCCGTGATCGGCGCGGGCGGCATCGGCTTCGACGTCAGCGAGTTTCTGCTGCATCGCGCGGGCGAGCCGCTGCCGATGCCCCGTGACGCGTGGCTCGACGAATGGGGTGTCGATCTGGCCGTGCGGGAACGCGGTGGCCTCAAGCCGCCCGCGCCGACCCAGCCGCCGCGGCAAATCTGGCTATTGCAGCGCAAGGCCGGCAAGCTTGGTATGGGACTCGGCAAGACTTCCGGCTGGGTGCATCGCGCGACGTTGGCGAGAAACGGTGTGAAGATGCTCGACGGTGTGTCGTATCGGGAGATCAGCGCGCGCGGCTTGAAGATCGCGCGTAAAGGCGTCGAGGAATGGCTGGAAGTGGACACGATCGTCGTGTGCGCGGGCCAGGAATCGCTGCGCGATCTGCATCCGCAGACGGCAGCGGACGCGAAGGTGAGAAAGGCGGATCAGGGTAACGGTCCGCGCTATCACGTGATCGGCGGTGCGAAGGTAGCGACCGAACTGGACGCAAAGCGCGCGATTCGCGAAGGCGCGGAAGTGGCGGCGGCGCTGTAACAGGCCGTCGCCCGCTTCAAGCGAAACTCAGGCGAGTCCCTTCTTCCGGTAATCGAGCCAGAAAGACAGCCCCACGCTCGTCAGAATCACAATGGTCGCGATCACCGTGGAGTGAGTCACCGGCTCGCCGAGCAACAGCGCGCCGAGCGCTACGGCCACCACCGGATTCACGTACATGCAGCTGCTGGCGATGATCGGGCTGGTGTGCCGGATCAGAAAACCGTACGCGACGTAGGCGGCCATCGTCCCGATCAGCATCAGGTAGATGAACGCCAGCACCGGCAGGAAATGCACCTCGAGCATCCGCTCGCCCGAGACCCATGCGACCAGCGTCGACATCGCGCCGCCCAGGCCGATTTGCAGCGACGTCGAGAGAAACAGGTCAGAGGGCAGCTTCAGACGCCCGGCCAGATGCGCACCGCCCGCCCAGAAAAGCGCGCCGCACAGGATCGCCAGACTGCCGCCGGCCGAGCCGGGCGCGCTGTCGCCGTGGCTGAGAATCGCAATGCCGACCAGACCGAGGCCGACCGCGAACCACTCGCCGCGGCCGATCTTGCGCCCCGCCACCGCCGCAATCACCGTCGCGAACAACGGCACGGTCGCGACCATGACCGCCGCGGTGCCGGTGCCGACGGTGCGCATCCCATAGGCGAGCATGCCGCTCGACAAACCGACCAGCATGGTGCCGACGAGGCCGGCATTGCGGATTTCGGCGGCGCTCGGCCAGACTGGCTTGCGGCGCGCCGCGAACACGAACAGCCCTATGCCGGCGAACAGATTGCGCAGCCCCGAGAGCAGCAGCGGCGGAAACGAACCCAGCGCGACGTGCACGGCGAGATACGTCGAACCCCATACGAGATAGACGACGGCGAGCGCGAGCGCGATCTGCCCGTTGCGCGACTGCGGCAAACGGATCGGGAAACCACGCGAAAAAAGATTGGGGAGTTGCAGCGACATGCGTTCAACCCGCCCATGCCGCTCGAGGTGCTGCGCCCCCGCTGAAGACCCTGCTGCGGGATGGCGGACACCGCATCGGCGATGCGGTCTGACGGGCGAGGCTGGCGGACATGTCGGTGGAACGGAAGGACGATAGATGGCCAATGGGGCCACAACGCCGCGGCGATCGGTAGAAATCGGGCCACGGCGAACACGCGCCGAATGGTCGGCGCGCATCGCATTATGCAGTAAGCGCCCACGGCGTCGCTTGAAAGAATCGTAACTTTTTGGCGTACTTGCAACAAAAAGCCGGGGACGTGCCCCGGCTTTTCTGTCGCGCAGGCCAACGGCGCGTTCGAGCTATGCAGCTCGCATTATCAGGATGGCTCAGTTGGCCATCGCGCCCGACGCTTCGTGCTTCATGCCCATCGCGTCGCCCTTTTTCATCTTGTCGTGCTTCATCGTGTTCTTCTTCATGCCGTCCTTCGACATGCTGTCTTTGGACATGGAATCTTTCGACATGGTGTCCTTCGACATCGCCTCGTTGGACATGGCGCCGCTTGCCTGGGCGAATGCGGCGCCGCCGCTGGTCAGGAGAGCGACGGCGAGTGCTGCGATTGCAAACTTTTTCATGAGATGACTCCGAGTGTTGTGGATGAATCAGAACCGGCCAGAGCACTAGCCGGCGTATTTCCGAAGCTTCTGCCGCCTGGGGTCGCGCAGCCGTTTCAGCGGCGCCGACCCGCGCGCGTCAGGAGCCTCCGAACCAGTTGTAGCCCTGGTCGACCCAATAGCCGCCAGGGAACGTATTAGTGACGAACATCTCGACGATGTGCTTCGGATTCTTGTAGCCGAGCTTGGTCGGCATGCGCAGCTTCATCGGGAAGCCGTATTTCGCGGGCAGACGCTCACCGTCGTACGAAAACGTGAGCAGCGTCTGCGGATGCAGGGCGGTCGGCATGTCGATGCTTTCGTAGTAGTCGTCGGCGCATTTGAAGCCGACGTACTTCGCGCTGGTGTCCGCGCCGATGCGCCGCAGAAAGTCGCTGAACGGCGTGCCGCCCCAGCGGCCGATCGCGCTCCACCCTTCCACGCAGATATGCCGCGTGATCTGCTCGGCGTGCGGCAGCGCGTACAGCTCGGGCAAGGACCAGACGCGCTGGCCGGTCACGAGCCCGCTGATCTTCAGCCGGTAATCGGCACCGTTCACCTCGGGCACGTCGTCGATGCCGTAGAACGCGTTGAACGGAAACGGCCGCGTGATCTGCGCTTCGGTGTAGGTCGGCGCGAGTTGCTTCGGATCGAACAGTGCGGCCTGCGCGCGGTCGTTCAGGCGTGAGACGGCGGTGAGAAACTTGTTGACCGAGTCGTCGTCGGTGAGCGAGCAGCCGGTCAGCATCGACAGGCCGCCGAGCGTCAGAAGCCGTTTGCCGAACAGGCGCCGCGACGGCATCGCGAGTTCGCGGCGGGCGTCGATCAGGATCGATTCGCGGTCGAGTTTCTGGCCAATGGAGCGAGTGGGGTTTCGAGCGGGTTTGTTCATGATTCGGTATCCGTAACGTTCGCTTACGCGGATAGATGGCTCAGCGTCCGCGCAACATGGCGAGCAGCGAGCGCGGCACGAGCGCCACCATCACCAGATGCACGGCGATGAACGCGGCCATCAGTGACATCGCGCAGAAATGGACGATGCGCGCGTTGTCGTAGCCGCCCATCAGTTCACGCAGCAGCGGAAACTGCACCGACTTCCAGATCGCGAGACCCGAGAGCACCAGCACGATCAGATCGCAGACCACGAACAGGTAGGCGAATCTCTGCACCGCGTTATAGACGCGTAGGTCAGCGTGCGACAGCTTGCCGGTCAACGCGGCGATGAAATCGTGCAGCACGGCGCGCGGCGACACCGGCAGGAACTTGCGCACGAAGCGCCCGCTTGCGAGGTTCAACGCGAGATACAGCAAGCCGTTGAAGACCAGCAGCCACATCGCCGCGAAATGCCATTGCAGCGCGCCGCCGAGCCAGCCGCCGAGCGTGATGTCGGTAGGAAAACGGAACGCGGGGAAGATCGGCGAGGCGTCGTAGATGCGCCAGCCCGAAAGCATCATTACGATGGCCGCGAGCGCGTTGAGCCAATGCGTGAGACGCACCCACAGCGGATGGATCGCACTGCTTTCCGGCTTGGCCGGTGGCGCGCTGTCGCGAAGAGCATGATGAGTTGCCATGAGAATCTCCTGTGTGCGCAGAGGCGGCGATCAAGGGCACGCGGCCAGTTCGGCCGCCTGCAGGACCTCGCCGGTCGCCGCGTTTTCGACGAAGGCGACCACACCGAACCGGTCGGCGGGCGCGTTGACGTTGGCATCCGCGGCGGTGTCCTGGATGCGGATATCGCGGCGGATCTGCGCGCTGCCCGCGACCAGCGGCACCGGGCCGATCCATTGCCGCACGACTCGTTCGTGATGCAAGGTGGCGCCGCTGTTTTCGCCGGCGCCCACTTGCGAGCTCAGCGAGTTTTCATAAACGGCGAGGTAGGCGTCCAGTTGGCCCGCTGTGTCCGCTGCCTTGCTGGTGAATTGCGCCGCGACATTGAACGCGCCCGGCGCCTGCCCTTTGAGCTCCAGCGCGACATTCGCTTGCGCCGGCTCGGCGACGACCTTGCCGACGCGGCTCTGAAAACTGTCGCGTTGCGACCAGCTGCGCAATTCGCGTCCGGAGACAAAGATTTCCGGCGTGTAAATGGTGTGGCCGCCGGCAAGATCGGTGAGCGTTTGCTGACGTTCAGTAAAGCGATGTTGCGAGAAGCGGTCAGTCCAGCCGAGGCTGTTCCAATAGTCCACATGCAGCGCCAACGGCACCACGCTTTGCGCCGCGCCGCTGTTCTTCCATTGGCTCAGCCAGTTATCGGCGGGTGGGCAGCTGTTGCAGCCTTCGCTGCTGTACAGCTCGACCAGCGCCACGCGATGCGCCGGGCTATGCGCGCTGCAGATGGCGCCGGCCGCGGTCGCGAGGCCGCTGGCCGCGAGCATGGTCAGCGCGAGGCCGAGCGCGATGATTCGGGTGAAGCGCCGACAGTCTCGGCGGGGTGCGGCGGTTTGCATGACGTGCTCCGATCAGGATCCGCACGTTTGTCGAATCGCACGGCCGGTTATGACAGTCCGTTGCCAACTTTTTTCTTGAAACTCGACCGAGTCGAGGGACGCACGACCCCGTGCTAACATTGAGCTTTCGATCGCGCCCATTCAGATTGATGGGGGCGCCCTCTTCACTCTCTTTCGCTACCTGCCGGCTACCTTGATGCGCTTTCCGACTTCCCGTGCCTTCTTCCGCTTGCGCCCCCGTCGCGCAACCGGTTGCGCGCGCGCGGAACTCATGCCGCGTCGCGCCGGTGAGCCGTCCCGAACGCTCCCGCTCCACGCCGCCCGGCGCCCGATCTAACGCTGCTCGCTCCATTGCCTGAGCCGCGTTGTCGGGCTCCGGGCCGATCTCATCCGCACGCTGTCCCCTCAAATGCAGATCGAATTGGAGTACCCCTCGTGAAAAAGACCAAAACCTGTTACCTCACCGAACTCGACGTCGCCCGTCTCGAGAAACACGCCGCCGCGCCCGGCGCGGACACGCGTTTGCAAGACATGCTCGACGACGTGCTGGAACGCGCCGTGATCGTCGAGTCGCGCGAGATACCGGCCAACGTCGTCACGATGAATTCGCAAGCCACGCTGGTCGACGAAACCAGCGGCGAGCACATGACCTGGACCGTGGTTTATCCGCCCAATGCGGACTTCTCGCACGGCCGCCTGAATGTGTTCTCGCCCGCCGGCCTCGCCTTGCTCGGCGCCAAACGCGGCGAGCGCATCCGCTTCACGCCGCCAAGCGGCACGGAGAAAGTGCTGAAGCTGGAAAAGATCCTGTTTCAACCCGAAGCCGCCGACGATTTCACGCTGTAAGCAACGCTCGCGCGCAACGCAAAATTTTTGCCGCAGCATCTCCGGCTGCCCCGTCAATTCAAGAAAAGTGCGTGGCGGCCCGCTGTTATATCCATCATCCGACTTTTCAAGATGGGTTGCCAAGCAGCGGGCGGCCGGTGTATCGTGTGCGCTGCTAACGCGGGGGTCCTGCGTCGCACGGAGGTTGGAGGTCCGTGCTGCGTGGGTGAGAAATACCCTTTGAACCTGATCTGGATAATGCCAGCGCAGGGAAGCGTACGGATTTCGCACCCTGGCTCTATCGCCTCATCTCTCGCGAATTCCGACTACTTCCGTCTCGTCTCCTGCTTAGCGGCCCCACATAGCTTTGCATAGGAGATATAGATGAACGCCAATCCGAAGTTCCTTTCCGCCGACGCCCACGTCGATGAAGCCGCTGTCGCGCCGCTGCCGAATTCCCGCAAGGTCTACGTGACTGGCTCGCGCGCCGATATCCGCGTGCCGATGCGCGAGATCTCGCAGGCCGACACGCCCGACAGCTTCGGTGGCGAAAAGAATCCGCCGGTCTATGTCTACGATACGTCGGGCCCCTACTCGGATCCGGAAGCCAAAATCGACATCCGCGCCGGTCTGCCCGCACTGCGCCAGGCCTGGATCGAAGAACGCGGCGACACCGAAGCGCTGACGGGTCTGTCGAGCGACTTCAGTCGCGAACGCGCCGCCGACACGGCCACCGCCGATCTGCGCTTCCAAGGCCTGCACCGTACGCCGCGCCGCGCGATCGCCGGCAAGAACGTGTCGCAGATGCACTACGCGCGTCAAGGCATCATCACGCCGGAAATGGAATACATCGCGATTCGCGAGAACCAGCGCCGCGCCGAGTATCTGGAGAGCCTCAAGACGAGTGGCCCGAACGGCGAAAAGCTCGCGGCGATGATGGGCCGCCAACATCCGGGCCAGGCATTCGGCGCAAGCGCGTTCGGTCCGAACGGCCTCACGGCGATCACGCCGGAGTTCGTGCGCGAGGAAGTGGCGCGCGGCCGCGCAATCATCCCGAACAACATCAATCACCCGGAAAGCGAGCCGATGATCATCGGCCGCAACTTCCTCGTGAAGGTGAATGCCAACATCGGCAACTCGGCGGTGACGTCCTCGATCGGCGAGGAAGTCGACAAGATGACGTGGGCGATCCGCTGGGGCGGCGACACGGTGATGGATCTGTCGACCGGCAAGCACATCCACGAAACGCGCGAGTGGATCATCCGCAATTCGCCGGTGCCGATCGGCACGGTGCCGATCTATCAGGCGCTCGAAAAGGTCAACGGCAAGGCCGAAGACCTGACGTGGGAAATCTTCCGCGACACGCTGATCGAACAGGCCGAGCAAGGCGTCGACTACTTCACGATTCACGCGGGCGTGCGTCTGCAATACGTGCCGCTCACGGCCAGGCGCATGACGGGCATCGTCTCGCGCGGCGGCTCGATCATGGCGAAGTGGTGCCTCGCTCACCACAAGGAAAGCTTCCTGTACGAGCACTTCGAAGACATCTGCGAAATCATGAAGGCCTATGACGTGGCCTTCTCGCTCGGCGACGGCCTGCGTCCCGGCTCGATCTACGACGCCAACGACGAAGCGCAGCTCGGCGAATTGAAGACGCTCGGCGAACTCACGCAGATCGCGTGGAAGCACGACGTGCAGACCATGATCGAAGGCCCCGGCCACGTGCCGATGCAGCTCATCAAGGAGAACATGGACCTGCAGCTGGAATGGTGCGACGAAGCGCCGTTCTACACGCTCGGACCGTTGACGACCGACATCGCGCCGGGCTACGACCACATCACGTCGGGCATCGGCGCGGCGATGATCGGCTGGTTCGGCACGGCCATGCTCTGCTACGTCACGCCGAAGGAACACCTCGGGCTGCCGAACAAGGACGACGTCAAGACCGGCATCATCACCTACAAGCTCGCCGCGCACGCCGCCGATCTGGCGAAGGGCCATCCGGGCGCGCAGGTGCGTGACAACGCGCTCTCCAAGGCGCGCTTCGAATTCCGTTGGGAAGACCAGTTCAACCTCGGTCTCGATCCGGACAAGGCGCGCGAATTCCACGACGAAACGCTGCCGAAGGACTCGGCCAAGGTCGCGCATTTCTGCTCGATGTGCGGCCCGCACTTCTGCTCGATGAAGATCACCCAGGACGTGCGCGAGTTCGCCGCGCAACAAGGCGTCACCGACGACGAAGCGCTGAAGAAAGGCATGGAAGTGAAGTCGATCGAGTTCATGAAGAAAGGCGCTGAGATTTATCAGCGGCAGTAAGGTTCGGGGCGCGGATCGAGCGTCGTTGTTACGCCACTCGATCCGCCAGACCACTGCGTCGCAGCATCGAAGCCCGCCACTGGCGGGCTTTTGCGTCTATGGCGTCCGGGCACGCCGCATGCTGGACGGAGGGAAACATTTGATTACGAAACCGTCGGTTCGCTGACAAGCGCATACATCCGGATACGGGATGCGGCGATAACATCAAATGCAAGGACGGGTTTACTTCCAACCATAACTACTGGAGTCGACATCATGAAATCGATACGTCAAATCGGTACGTTTGCGGCCATCGTGGCAGTCGTGGTGAGCCTTTCCGCATGCGAAGGCATGAGCCGTCAGGGGCGCGATACGGCAATCGGCGCGGGCTTGGGTGGCGCGGCAGGCGCGGCGATCGGCGGCAATGCGCTGTCGACGATTGGTGGCGCGGCGGCGGGCGGGGTCATCGGACACGAGGTGGGCAAGTAAGGGGTACGGCGGGTCATCGCGCTATGTTTATGTATGAGGCAAGCGTGAGTTGTGCGACGCCCGGCGCACGAATAACTCGCGCAGCCGCTCTCGGATAACACTAGTGACGCGCCCTCGCTTCGGATCGCGAAGCGCGCTGCAATGAGGTGAAATAAGCCGTTACGGTTTTGCAATCCTCTGGGCGCGGCGACGGCGTAAGCTGGTGCCGTGACGCCCCTAATGGCGGCGTTCGATTCAACCAGGAGCGCGTCATGAAGTCCCGCCTCATCAACACGGTGTGCGCGATCGGCCAGCGGTTGCCGCTGCGCTTTTCCAGGTCTCTCCCGCGTCTTTCGCAAACAGGCATTGCGCTCGGTGGCGCGGTCTGTGTACTCACCTTGTCCGGTTGCTATTACCCGTACGGTTACTATCCGGGCGGCGCTTATCCATACTACGCCACGGTGCCCGCAGCCGGTACCCAGCAGGCGGTACCGGTCGGGCAAGACGATTCCTCCGGCGCGCAACAACTGCAACAACAGCAGCAGCAACAACAGGCGCAGACGGGCCAGCAAGGCCCGCCTCCGACTTACGCGGTCGCCGCCCCGCCCGTTTATGTGGCGCCGCCTTATCCCGCCTACTACCCGCCGCCGGTCTATCCCGCTTATTACGGCTATCCGGGCTGGTATGGACCATCGGTCTCGATCGGCTTCGGCTTCGGTGGCTACTGTTGCGGCCACGGTGGATGGGGCGGTCACGGCCATTGGCATTGACGCCCGCCGGCGCAGTCCAGGTTCCTGATCTTCACTCGATGCGCTCGCACGGCAGATTCCGGCCGTGCGGTGCCTGCACGGCATCGCGCAGTGCGTGCCGCGCCGCCCAACCCGCGCAAGACGCGCTCCCAGCGCCCATCCGCATCGCCCGTAGTTTCCCTTCTTGACGCGGCCCGACTGGGTTCTATGCTTGGTAGGCCGCACGCAGTACCTGTTTAAATAAGCGATCCCGGCCGCTCACACGTGCCGCGGACGCCCATCCGTCATGCCAGATCGACGCGTCCCGTAGTGCGTAGTGCCGCGTCGAGTCCGAACAACAACGAAGGAGACGTGATGTTTCACCAACTACTCACTCCGGTCGGCAATTCGCTATTGCCATCGTTTCTAGTCGCGGCGTTACCGATCATCGTCGTGCTGCTTCTGCTTGGCTGGGCGCGCCGGCCGGCATGGCAGGCGTCGCTTGCGGGGTTGATCGTCGGCCTGATCGTGGCGATCCTTGTCTGGCAGTTTCCAGTGGGACTCGCGGTCGATTCGGTGGTCGCCGGCGCGGTGTTCGCCTGCTGGCCGGTCATGTGGATCGTGTTCACCGCGATCCTGCTTTACAACATCTCGCAGCGCTCGGGCCGCTTCGCGGCCTTTCGCATGTGGATGATCGACAACTTGCCGAACGACCGGCGCGTAGTGCTGGTGGTGATCGGGTTTTCGTTCGGCGCGCTGCTCGAAGGGATTTCCGGCTTCGGCACGCCGGTCGCCATCACCAGTTCGCTGCTGATTCTCCTCGGCTTTCCGACGCTCGAAGCGCTCACCTTCACGCTGATCTTCAATACCGCGCCGGTCGCGTTCGGCGCGCTCGGCGTGCCGATCACCGTGCTCGGCGCGGTCACGCATTTGCCGGCCGATTCGCTCGCCAAGATGGTCGGCCGCCAGTTGCCGTTCTTCGCCTTCCTGCTGCCCTTCTATGTGATCAGCGTCTATGCGGGCTTTCGCAACATGCTGCGGGTGTGGCCGGTGCTGCTGGTGTCGGGCGCGAGCTTCGCGCTGACGCAGTTCGTCGCGTCCAACTACGTGAACTACAGCCTGACCGACGTGTTGTCGTCGATGGTCTCGCTCATTCTGACGATCGCCTTCCTGCGCGTCTGGAAGCCCGCGGCGGATCCGAAGTTCGCGATCAACATCGACCGTGTCGGCGAAGTGCGCGGCAAGATCGGCGGCGGCCAGGGCTGGTATCCGTGGATCATCGTATCGGTGGTGGTGATCGTCTGGACCGTGGCGAAGATCTTCCTGATCGGCGACGTCAAGGTGCCGTGGCCCGGCCTCGACAAGGCCGTGTTCATCACGCTGTACAACACGCCGTACGGCGCGGTGTGGGACTTCCAGCCGCTCGCCACCGGCACCGCCATTCTGGTCGCCGCGCTCATCACGGCGTTCGTGGTCAAACTGAGCCCGCGCGAGTTCGGCGCGGCCATCGCCGACACGTGGGTGCAGACGCGCATCGCCATCCTGACGGTGGCGACCATCGTCGGGCTCGCGTATCTGATGAACTACTCGGGGCTCACGTACACGCTCGGGCTGGGCGTCGCGTCGGTGGGACCGTTCTTTCCGCTGGTGTCGGCGTTCCTCGGCTGGGTCGCGGTCTTCCTCTCCGGCAGCGACACGTCGGGCAACGCGCTGTTCGGCAACCTGCAGGTGGTGGCGGCCAATCAGTTGAATCTCAACCCGATTCTGATGGCGGCGACGAACTCGTCGGGCGGTGTGATGGGCAAGATGATCTCGCCGCAGAACATCTCGACCGGGGTGGCGACCACCGAACTCAAAGGCAAGGAAGGCGTGGTGTTCGCCAAAACCTTCAAGCATTCGATTCTGTTAACGGTACTGCTTGGTGTGCTGGTGTGGCTGCAGCAGAATTTCTTGCAGTGGATGATTCCGCATTGAGGCGGGTTGGGCGGGTTGCTCAACTCTCACAACCCGCCTGGTAGGATGCACTCTCGTCAACCGGCGGCCGCGCGCTCACTAGCGCGCGCCGCTTCAACGATGCGAGGATGACCATCCCGACCATTTGCGGCTGATGCGCTGCCGCAAAATAACTCACGCTTCTTCGCTCGAGCCCCTATCCTTCCCTAGCGCTTCGTCCCATCCCACCGCCTTGTTCGCAATATTTCTCACATCAGCGTGAGAATTGCTCGTTTTGCCCAGAGCGCCGCTGCGCTTACGATGGACAATTACCAGACGCCTTGCCTCTCCCATATCTTGCCGTTTCATTCCAGCCTGAAACGTTTCGCATGATTGCGCTGCTACGATGCGCAGGCGTCTCGACTCAACCGCGCGCGGCGCCACCTCGATGAATGCTAAAAACCTGCTGCAGTTGCTGATCCTCGCCGCCCTGTGGGGCGCCTCATTCCTGTTTATCCGCGTCGGCGTCACCGACTTCGGCGTGGCGCCGTTGATGGCGCTGCGCGTCGGCATCGGCGCGGCGTTTCTCGCGATCGTGCTGATCGCGCGCCGTCCGCTGCGCCAATCCGCGACGATCCTGCGCACCCGGGCCTTCCCGCTGCTGGTGGTCGGCATTCTGAATTCGGCGGCGCCGTTCTGCCTGTTCGCCTATGCCGAGTTGACGCTGTCGGCCGGCGTCACGTCCGTGATCAATGCGAGCACGCCGCTGTGGGGCGCGCTGGTCGGCTTTCTGTGGCTGCGCGACCGGTTGAGCGCGCTGCGCACGCTCGGTCTGATGATCGGCTTTCTCGGCGTGCTGATGCTGGTGTGGGATCAGATCGCCGCGCCGAACGGCACGCCGGCCACCCCGCTCACCACCGCGCTCGCGGCCGGCGCGGCGCTCGGCGCCACGCTGCTGTACGGCATCGCCGCCAACTACACCAAGCGCCATCTGACCGGCGTCGATGCGCTGACCGTCGCCACCGGCACGATGACCGGCGCCACCATCGTGTTGCTGCCGCTCGCCGTGATCTACTGGCCGGCGGCGCCGATCTCGCTGCATGCATGGGGCGCGGTGATCGCGCTCGGCGTCGCCTGTACCGGCGTCGCGTATATGCTGTTCTTCCACCTGATCGCGGTGGCCGGACCGGCGCGTGCGATTACGGTGACCTTCGTCATTCCGATCTTCGGCATTCTGTGGGGCGCGCTGTTCCTCGGCGAAAGCGTCTCGCCCGGCATGCTGGAAGGTTGCGGCGTGATTCTGGTCGGCACCGCGCTCGCCACCGGCGTGATCAAGCGTCTGCCGTGGATCGGCACCCGCCGCGCCGATACCTGAAACCCGCTTCATGTCGCGCGACGCTTGCCCCGCGTCGCCGACTCTCCTCTTTCCCGCCACCAGGCCGGCCGCAGTAAGGAATCACGCATGGCCATCTCCCGTCGAATTCCGGTTCGGACCGGTATTCAGGAAACCATGCAAAAAGACGTGCACGCGGGTTGACCGCGCTCTTGTCGGCCACGCACTGCGTGAAACCCAAGGCACAAAAAAACCCGCCCGGCGTGATCGCCGGGCGGGTTTTCAGACAGCGTTCCAGCTGCTGCAGCCTTAGTGCAGCTGGTCGGACATCAAACTCATGATCTGCTTGGCCTGCGGGCTCTGGTCGATGGCGCCCTTGTCGTCGACCACAGCCACGCGCGTCTGGTTCGGCGTCACCGCGCGCACGTTCACCATGTACTGCTTGGCAACTTTTTCCTTCTTGCCGTGGAAAACCTGGCTCCAGAAGCCCTGTTCGGCCGACGACATGTCCTTCGGATCGACGTAGCGCACGAAATACAGACCGCGGGTCAGATCGCGGTCGTCGACGGTGAAGTTGCTGCGGTCGAGCGCGAGGCCCACGCGCAACCATGCGCGGTCGTACGGCTCGCCGAGCGTGAGTTCCGTCGACGAAAGCTGAGCGTCGGTGCCGTTCGCCGCGTCCCCAGCCGGCATGGGTTGCTGGGCGGACAGCGCGACGTTTTGCGCCGCCGTGGCCGCCGCCGCCGACTTGGCGCCCGCCGTAGCCGCGTTCGGCGCCGTTTGCGCGCCGGCCGACAGGTCGGCGTTTTGCGCGTCAGCCGGTTTCGAACGCGAATCGGCCAACGCCAGCGCCGCCATCAGCCGCTTCAGATATTCCTGTTCGAGGCCCGGATCGTTCGGCTTCGGCACCCACGTGCTCGAATCGTTGTTCGTGCCGGTCAGCGCCTCGCGCATGCCCTTCTGGCTGACGAACACGTACGTACCGCCGTTCGGCGCCGCTTCCAGGCGCGTGCGGTACTTGTTACGCTCCGAGGTCACGTAGCTGTTGCCCATGGCCTTGGACAGTGTGTTGCGGATCAGGCCTTCGTTGATCTGCGCGTGCGTTTCGTTCCAGTCGGTTTCCATCACGCCCTTGTCGCGCTGGTCGACCACCAGCAGGAAGCCCTGTTCCTGCCAGAAGCGGCGGATCTGCGGCCATGCCTGCTCGGGCGCCTTGTTGTCGATGACGAGCCAGCTTTCCGTGCCGTCGCGCTGGATATGCATGCCGTTGACCGCCGGCGCCACCACCACGGAATTGGCCGACGGGGCTTGCGCCTGAACCTCTTTGAGCGCGGACAACGAGGTTTCGCCGCCCTGCGGGGGCAACGAGCGCTGATCGGCCGTCTCATCGATCATGTTCGGCGGTACGGCAAGTGACACTTGCTTCGATTTCGAGTCGCTCTTGTAGTCGACTTTGGTCGGCGACGAGGTGCCGCAGCCGGCGACCAGACCGCCTGCCATCAGCATTACTGCAAACCGCTTGGTAAGACGAAGATCAGTCATGTTCGGGGAATCCTTCCGCTACGCCACGGCAAGTTTCCGTGGATCAACCCAACATTTTACCGATCCCGGCGAGTCATGTGCAAAAACCCGGGTTTGCCCGTGAATTGAGCAGCGTGAGACGTGCGCAAAGGACGCGGGATCGACGCGCGAGAAGGACACCGAAGCGACTCCTTCCGTCAACGTTTCCATGAGTTGCAAGAGCCGCATTTTCGCGCGTGAAAACGAACGGCGCACTGCAAATTTAACAATCCCCCACATTTCCCAACGGTCTGTCAGATACGCCCTACGTGATCGTCAGATCATTGATTCGACGGCACTTTCCGGGGCCCTCGCCACGTCGATTTTGATATATCGAAATTTGTTGAATGCCGCTTCAGGTCACGGTCTGAAAACCCGAGTGATATCTTGAAATAGACAACTCAAGAGCCTTTGAGCGCTCCAACCACGGGACCGACCGTCATGCCCTTGCGTACCCTTACCCCGAATTTTGCTGCGTCAGCGATCGCGGTTGCCGCGTTGTGCACGAGCCTCGAAGCGCACGCCGAATTGGGCGGCGCCATGCCGGCTCAGGCGGATGCGAGCGCGAGCGCGCCGCGCGCCATGTTGAACGGGGCACTGCGCATGCGCACGCTGACCGACGCGGGCAACACGACCATCAACGAGTACGCGACGAGCACCGGCCAGATCATAGGCTACGCGTGGCAAGGCCCAACCATGCCGGACCTGCGCGCGCTGCTCGGCAAGTACGCCGCCTCGTATCGCGCCGGCGCCGCTGCGGCGCCGTCGGACGGCAATCTGCATGTCTCGCGCGTGGCGCGGCCGGACGTGATCGTGGAATCCGGCGGCCCGATGCGGGGCTACGTGGGCCGCGCATGGCTGCCCGCGGCGCTGCCGCCCGGCGTCACGGCTGACGATTTTCTGTGATGTGCGCAAGCACTCAGCACTAGCACCAGCATCGGCACCACGCCGCGACGAGCACTGACCACGCCATGAAATCCGCCCTTTCCATTTACGCCCTACTGCTGGTCTGCGCCGCCTTCGCGGGATGCGGCGGCGGTGGCGGCGGCTCGCCGGCCGCGACATCGCAGACGGGCTCGGCGGCCCCGGCCAGCATCCCGAGCCCCGCCAGTGGGTCGGTAGGCGCCTCGAGTGCCGGCCCGACCGCCTCCGTGCCGCAGTCGAATATCCCGAACGTCCAGCCGATCGCCGTCACCGCCGCACCGGGTCTGACGCGCAACATGCTGACGACGAGCGTCACCGTCTGCGAGCCCGGCACCAGCAATTGCGCGACGATCGATAATGTCCAGGTCGACACCGGTTCGCACGGGCTCAGGATTCTCGCGTCCGCGCTGCCGGCGGACCTGTCGCTCGCGGCAATCGCGTCGGGCAGCGGCATCGCGGGCGAATGCGCGGTGTTCGGCGGCGGCTACACCTGGGGCGCGGTGCGCAGCGCGGACGTGCGCATGGCCGGCCAGTTGGCCGCGTCGATCCCGATCCAGACGATCGCGGACCCGGCGCTGCCCACCGTGCCCGCCGACTGCGCGGGCTCCGGCCGCGCCATGCAGACGGTGGCGGGCCTGCGCTCGAACGGCATTCTCGGCGTGGGCCTGTTCGCGGGCGACTGTGGCAGCGGCTGCGTCACCGCCGCGCTGCCGCGCTGGTACTACCGTTGCGACGCCGGCGGCGCCTGCCTCGCCAGCACGCAAGCGCTGGCGCAGCAGGTGACCAATCCGGTCAGCCGCTTTGCGCTCGACAACAATGGCGTGGTGATCGACCTGCCGGCCATCGCCGATGCCGGCGCGGCCAGCGTATCGGGTTCGATGATCTTCGGCATCGGCACCCAGGCCAACAACACGCTGAACGGCGCCAGCGTCCTCAAGGCGAATTCGCAGACGGGCTACGTCGTCACCACGAGCGGCGGGCAGACTTATTCGCAGAGCTATGTCGACAGCGGCTCGAATGGGCTGTTCTTCCGCACCACCCAGTTTCCGCAGTGCGGCTTCTGGTACTGCCCGGCTTCGATTCAAGCCGCGAACGCCGCGATCACCGGGACGGACGGCGCGTCGAACACGGTGTCGTTTGCGGTCGGTAATTCGAGCGCGCTGTTCGCGTCGTCGAATAACGCCTTCAACAATCTGGCCGGCGTGGCCAGCAGCGGCTTCGGCTGGGGCTTGCCGTTCTTCTTCGGACGACGCGTCTATACGGCGATCGCCTCGCGCGAAACGTCGGCGGGCCCGGGGCCTTACTACGCGTTCTGAACGGACGGCTTCTTTCGACGCCGAAATTTCGCAAAATCACCTGACGGACAGATTTGGTACGTATCGGCTGAGATAATTCCACCTTCCGGCTAACTCCGTTCCAATTAGTTAGTCATGCAAATCCTGGAATTGTCGGCAGATGGAAGAACCCACTTTTTCGCTCGATCATTTCGAGCAGCTCGTCTATACGCGGCAGCATGTCAAAGCCGCGATCCAGTTCATTGCCGCGCTGGCGCTCCTTCAGCAAAAGCGCGGCGAACTGGACGGCAGCTTTCTTGCCTCGGGCATCGCCGACCTGCCGCCTGACGAGCAACGCAAGCGCTTCTGCACACGCCTCGCGAGCGCGGCGTCGACCCTGTTCGCCGACCCGGCGTTCCAATTGCCACCCGAGTGTTTCAGATTGATTCTGACCCTGCACGAGTGGGTCGGACTGGTGTTCGCCTGCACGTCGTTCGGCAATGCGGACCATGTGACCCGTTACTTGAATCCGCGCGGTGCGGACAACGCCCAGTTTCTGTCCGGCGACAGTTTCGTCGAAAAACTCTGCGCGCTCTACTCGACCGAGTCCGAACTGGAACTCGACTTCGCCGCGCTGTGGGCGTACGACAAATCGCTCGCCGCCTGCCTTGCCCTCGTTTTGCTGGCGCCGGTCTTCAAAGGATCGGCGAGCGCGCATATGAAGCGCGAAGCGTTGATGGAATGGCTGCCCGGCAAATTGCAGCAAATCGACGACCTCGACGACCTGCCGACCGCCTTGCTGCACAACGCCTATATGTTCTGCAGCTACGCGGACACGCCGCGGCGGCACGAGATCAAACGGGACATCAACGCGCTGGTGCGCCGCAAGCTGGATCAACTAGGGCTGACCGATATTCCCGCGGCGAATCTAGCCCGCGCGAAAAGCCGCAAGCCGCGCGGCAAAAAACCGCTGATGGTGGTCGTGCTCGAATGGTTTGGCGGCGCCCATTCGATCTACCGCACGCACTCGCGCACGCTCGAAGCCGCGCGCGAGCATTTCGAAGTGGTGGCCTTCGGCTTCGGCTACGCCATCGACGATATGGGGCGCGCGGTGTTCGACCGTTTCATCGAACTGGAGGAGCCGGAATACATAGGCGAATGTCTGAAAACGATCCGCGACTTTGCCGAGGCGGAACAGCCTGACGTGCTCTACATGCCGAGCGTCGGCATGTTCGCGCTCACGGTGTTCATGTCGAATCTGCGTATTGCGCCGCTGCAGATCGTCGGCCTCGGTCACCCCGCCACGACTCACTCCGACAAGATCGAATACGTCAGTGTCGAGGAAGATTATGTCGGCGATCCCGCCTGCTTCAGCGAACGTTTGATGAAGCTGCCGAAAGACGGTCAACCGTACCGGCCCTCGGTAGCGCTGCCGGACATCGTCGCGCAGATTCCGCCGTCACGCGAAACGCTGAAGATCGTCATCACGGCCAGCGCGATGAAGCTCAATCCCGGCTTTCTCGAAGCGTGCCGTGAGATCGGCGCGCGCGCGGCGACGCCGGTCCAGTTTCACTTCATGAGCGGCGTGCCCTTCGGCTTGCCGCTCGAGCGCATGCGCGATGTGATCCGCCAGACACTGCCGAGCGCCGTCGTGCACGGCTTTCACGAATACGCGGGCTATCTGGCGCGCGTCAATCGCTCCGATCTGTTTCTAAGCCCGTTTCCGTTCGGCAATACCAACGGTATCGTCGACGCGCTCACGCTGGGTTTGCCCGGCATCTGCAAACGCGGGCCGGAAGTGTTCGAGCGGATCGACGGCGCGCTGTTCGAGCGTGTGGGCATGCCGTCGTGGACCACGGCGGAGAGCGTCGAGGATTACATCGCCGCCGCCGTGCGGATGATCGACGCGCATAACGAGCGCGCAGCCTTGCGGCAGCGTCTGATCGATACGCGGGCCGTGGAACGTTGCTTTGAAGGGCGGCCGCAGGCGTTCGGTGAATGCGTGCTGGAACGGGTGCGGGGGAAGCAACGCCGGTGCAAGGAAGAAGCGATGGCTTGAGATTCGGCGCCGCTCAGTGCGCTACCCGGTCGCCACCCGGTCGCATGATGCCCGGGGTCACGAGATTATTCGGCGCCGGGCCGCCGTACCCGTGCGCCGATACGCTACTCGGTCGCGTTAGGGCTCGCGGTTACAAGATCAGCCGGCGCCAGCCAGTTGAACACGTCCAGCGTCGGCCCGTGGAAGGTGCACTCCGCGGCTGCTGGCGTGGCGGTCTTCTTAGGTTTGGCGGGCTTGAGCGAAAGCGCTGTTGCCGATGCATCTGAGGCGCCCGCTGCACCTGCTCCACCAGCAGTCACAGCGGAAGCCGCCGGCGCACCCGAAGCTGCAAGCGGCGCACTGGCTGCACCCGCCTCCGCAGTCTCGGACGCCGGAACCGCCACACGTTCGATCGATCCCTCAACCACCACTCGCGAGCCATAGATGCCTGCGCCCGCATGAGTGATCTTCAGCGGATCCGCCGACGTTTCCGCCAGCTTGCTTCGCATCAACTGCTCGCACGCGTCCGTGTTCTTATAGACGGCCGTGCACGCCGCCAGCAGCGCGGCAGCGGTCGTGACGCAGGCGATAGAGAGAATCCGAATCTTCATTGGTGTTCCGTTTTTCAAGCCGTCGGCAATTGTAGCTTACGGCCTGCTTGAGCGGCGCCGGCTTCGAGCGCCGGCAGCGCGCGAGCCGCGTAAGGCGATCGACACTTTCACCGCGCATCCAGCGCGCCCGAAACCCAGTGACTGCTTGACCGCGGCGGCTCGCATCGGCATCGTGTTGACCGGCCGCCATTCGATCGGCGCGCTGCCGACGTTGCGACGGGGCCCTCGCGATGCGCATCGCTTCGCCTTGTCACGCTTTCTCACTGTGTACCGACCGGCTTTCCCGCATGTTCAGCCTTGCCCTGCTCGCCATCGCGGGTTACACCGCTACCAACGTCGACAACCTGTTCGTGCTGCTCGCCTTCCTGGCGGAAGCCGGCGACGAGCGGCGTCGCGTGATCGCCGGGCAGTATGCCGGCTCGCTAATTCTTATCGCGGGGTCGGCGCTGCTCGCCGCATTGCTCAAGCACTTGCCGGCTGGTTACGTCGGTTTGCTCGGCATTTTGCCGATCGGCGTGGGGTTCGGCAAAGCGTGGGAGCGCTTTGGTCCCGGCAGCCCGCAGCAGGAGGAAGCAGCGCGAATCGAAACGGCGCCACCCGCATCATCCGGGCCGGCCGGGTCGGGGTATCCGGCTAGTGCAGCGAATCAGGCAAGCTCGCCCGCTCCAACCGCCCCATCCCACGCAAGCCGCGCCTCATCCTGGTGGACTGTAGCGTGCGTGGCCGTCGCCAATGGTTCCGACAATCTCGCCGTCTATGTGCCTCTGTACGCCAGTCATTCGCACAGCGCGGGCGCATTCATCTCGCTGATCTTTATCGTGATGATCGGGTTCTGGTGCGCCGGCGCGGTGTGGCTGGTGGAGCATCCGTTGCTGGGCGCACCGATCCGGCGCTATGGCACCGCGCTGCTGCCGCTGATCCTGGTGATCATCGGCGTCTCGGTGATCGTGCAGAACGATACGCTGCGGATCATGTTCGGACTCTGACCAGTGCCCGCATGTGGGGAACGCACGGCCCATTACCCGAAAAAGCCCAATTGAACAACACGGTCCGTGCAGGGATGCGCTGCAGTCCAACGCGCGATGCGGCACGACCGTCGTCCACGCGAGCGCTCAATTCGACGGCATTTGCGGTTGCACGTAAGTGCGCACGCCGGCGAGCGGCGAACCGTAACCGCCGGAATTGGTGTGATTCGGCAAGCCGTTGACCAGCTGCGCACGCGGGTCGGTCGGGTTCAGGTTCAATTCGCCTGCCTGCTGGTTGCCGTGCGTCGGATATTCGCTGCCGCGCGCCGCGTTCGGCATCAAACGCGTGCTGTTTTGCGGCGCGTTCATGTCGTCCTGCGGGCTCAAACCTTGCGCTCCCGCCTGCGCCGCAATCGCGCACGCGGCCGCGCACAGCAAAACCCGCCCTACCCGCGACATCGTCGATGTTCGTTTCATACCTGCCTCCGGCAAAATGAAATGAAGGGAATCAAGTCGCGCCCGCCACACAACAAGCCCGCTCGCGACGCCAAACGCTGATCACACCATTTATACGCGCCATGCCGCGCTTCGGATTCGGCGACGTAAGCGCGAGTCGCGGTAAACAGAGAAACTGGCGGGTATGGCCTTTTATTCCGGGCCGCGGCTGCAGACACGCAAATCCAGTGAGCGCCTATCCTTATGCCGATTACCGATTTCCCTCCCGCGCGATCGCGCCCGATAATGGACGTCATGAACCTTCGACCCAATCTCCGGTCTCGTGCGCTGCGCGCCACACTCGCGGCACTGACCGCAACGCTGTTGCTGGCGGCCTGCGCCGGCCCATCGGCCTCGACTTCCGCGTCCGCGTCGTCCAGTCCGGCGCTGCTCGACGCGGCGATTGCCGGACCACAACGCGGCGACAAGGCCCGCGCCCGCGACGTCTACCGTCATCCGCGGGAAACGCTGCAATTCTTCGAACTTACGCCGTCGCAAAGCGTGCTGGAGATCGAGCCGGGCGGCGGCTGGTACACGGAGATCCTGGCGCCGTATCTGCACGACCACGGCAAGCTCTACGAGGCGCAGTACGACGGCCCACAGGGGACGCCGTCGGCGGAAGCGCAGGCCAATCGGGCAGCATTTGCGCGCAAACTGGCGGCCACGCCCGCCGTCTACGGCAACGTCGTGGTCGGCACGCTGCACGCCGGCCAGTTCAGCGGTTTTCCGGCCGATGCCAGCTTCGACGAGGTACTGACCTTCCGCAACATCCATAACTGGATCAAGGACGGCCAGATCGACGCAAACCTGCGCGCCTTCTACGCGGTGCTCAAGCCAAGCGGCGTGCTCGGTGTCGAGGAACACCGCGCAGCGCCGGGCACTTCGCTGCAACAAACCATCGACACCGGCTATGTGACCGAAGACTACGTGATCGAACATGCGCGCGCGGCCGGCTTCGAACTGGCCGGCAAGAGCGAAGCGAACGCCAACCCGCGCGACAGCAAAAATTACCCCAACGGCGTCTGGTCGCTGCCGCCGACCTTCGAGGGCGGCGACGTCGACCGGGCGAAATATGCGGCCATCGGCGAATCGGACCGCATGACCTTGCGCTTCGTGAAGCCGGCGCACTGATCTCGCGCCGCACGGGGGCGGCGCTTGACGCCGTCCCAATAATATGTTCCTATTGCGCACTATGTACCGCGCCCAGACCATCCTATCGCTACTACTAGCCCCCTCTACCGGGCTAGGTCTGCTGCTGCGCGCTTCCATCTGAACCACACGAAGCACCGCTCAATTCCCCAGTAACTGACCCAGCCCCGGTTTCCGACCGGCGGCCCAGTTGTGTCTTTTCGTCGTCCGGTCGACTCCCAGCTACCTGGTCTCACCCACGGATGATGAAAATGTTGAAGAACCCTGCTACCAAATACCGCTCGTTCAAACCGGTCAACTTGACGGATCGCCAGTGGCCGTCGCGCACCATCACGCACCCGCCGATCTGGATGAGCACCGACCTGCGCGACGGCAATCAGTCGCTCTTCGAGCCGATGGACGCGCAGCGCAAGATGCGCATGTTCAAGACGCTGGTGCAGATCGGCTTCAAGGAAATCGAAGTCGCGTTTCCGTCCGCTTCGCAGACCGACTTCAATTTCGTGCGTGAGTTGATCGAAGGCGGCCACATTCCCGACGACGTCACCATCGAAGTCTTGACGCAAGCACGCGACGACCTGATCGAGCGCACCTTCGAATCCTTGCGTGGCGTGCCGCGCGCCATCGTCCACTTGTACAACGCGACCGCGCCGGAATTCCGCAAGATCGTCTTCAATCTGGACAAGAGCGGCGTGAAGGAACTGGCGCAAAACGCTGCCCGCACGATGAAGCGGATCGCCGAGACCATGCCGGAAACGCACTTCACGTTCCAGTACAGCCCGGAAGTGTTCAGCGGCACCGAAATCGAATTCGCCAAGGAAGTCTGCGACGCCGTGTTCGACATCTGGCAACCGACGCCGCAACACAAGGCCATCGTCAACTTGCCGGCCACCGTCGAAATGTCCACGCCGAACATCTACGCGGACCAGATCGAGTGGATGCACCGCAATCTCAAGCGCCGCGATTCGCTGTTCATCTCCGTGCATCCGCATAACGATCGCGGCACCGCGGTGGCGGCCGCTGAACTTGCCGTGATGGCCGGGGCGGATCGTATCGAAGGCTGCCTGTTCGGCAACGGCGAGCGCACCGGTAACGTGGACCTCGTCACGCTCGCGTTGAACCTCTACACGCAGGGCGTCGATCCGGGGCTCGACTTCTCGAACATCAACGAAGTCGCGCGCACCGCGGAAGAATGCACGCAATTGCCGATCCATCCGCGTCATCCGTATGTCGGCGATCTGGTATTCACGGCCTTCTCGGGCTCGCATCAGGATGCGATCAAGAAGGGCTTCGCGGTGCAGAAACCGGACGCCGTCTGGGAAGTGCCCTACATGCCGATCGATCCGGCCGATCTCGGCCGCACCTACGACTCGGTGATTCGCGTGAACAGCCAGTCGGGTAAAGGCGGCATTGCCTATCTGCTCGAACAGGGCTACGGCGTCGTGTTGCCGCGCCGCCTGCAAGTGGACTTCAGCTCGGCGGTGCAGCGTTTCACCGACGACAGCGGCCAGGAAGTCACGTCCGCGCAAATCTGGGAATTGTTCCAGCAGGAGTATGTGCAGAACACGGCGCCGATCCACTACGTCGGTCACAGCCTGTCCGAGCGTGAAGGACGCGAACACATCAAACTCACGGTCGACATCAATGGCACGCGGCGCGTGTTGACCGGCGAAGGCAATGGTCCGCTCGACGCGTTGATGCACGCGATCGGCGTGCCGGTGCGGATTCAGCACTATGAAGAACGCGCGTTGACGCAGGGTGCGGATGCCCGCGCGGTGGCGGTCGCCGAAATGGCCGGCGCCGATGTGACCGGCAGCGCGTTCGGCGTCGGCATCGATGCCAATCTGGTGACGGCGTCGATTCGCGCGGTGATCAGCGGCGTGAATCGCGCTTACGCACGGGTCAATGCGCAGGCGAAGGAGAGCTTCTTCGACGCCGCGATGAACGATGTCACGGAGAGCGTGGGGGTCTAAGGTTCTTGGCCGTTGGTGGTCGATTTGTAGCGGTTATATGCGCAGGGGGCGTCTCGACGACGCCCCCTTTTTTATTCAACCGCATCGCGGGCGTGACGGCCTTGCAGGTTCGCGTCATTGAGTCCATTCATCCGGCAGACTGTGCGTCAACGTCGACACGAAACGCTCGGTTTCCGGCGCGCGCGGCTGCATGAAGATCTCGCGCGACGGCCCGGCCTCCACCACCACGCCGTTGTTCAGAAACACCACGTCACGCGCGATCGTCGCGGCGAGCCGCAAATCGTGCGTGGCCATCAGCATGGTCATGCCTTCGGTGGCGAGTTGCTTGAGCACCTCCACCACTTCCGCGGCGAGACCGGGGTCGAGCGCCGAGGTCGGCTCGTCGCACAACAACACTTCCGGCGACGGCGCCAACGCCCGCGCAATCGCCACACGCTGTTGTTGCCCGCCGGAGAGCGTCGAAGGCCATGCATCCGCCTTCTGCGCGATGCCGACCTTCTCCAGCAGTTCGTCCGCGCGAGCCCGCGCCTTGTCCTTGTCCCACTTCAGAACGGTCACCAAGCCTTCCATCACGTTCTGCCGCACTGTGAGATGCGGAAAGAGCTGGAAATTCTGAAACACCATGCCCGTGCGGCGGCGAATCGTCAGCACCGCGTCGCGCGAGGGCCGATGGTCACGGCTGAATTCCAGCCGCTGATCGCCGAGTTCGAGCGAACCGGACTCGGGAATCTCGAGCAGATTCACGCAACGCAAAAGCGTGCTCTTGCCGCTGCCCGATGGACCGATCAACGCGGTGACATTCCCCGAGGCGAGTTGCAGATCGACCGAGTTGAGCACCCGTTGACCACCGAAGTACTTGTCGATTTTTTCCAGTCGGATCATCAGTTGCCTGCCTGGAAAAGTGCGTGGCGGCCGAACTTGCGCTCGAGCCTGACTTGCGCCGACGACAACACCGAGCTGAACACCAGATAGACCAGTGCGGCTTCCGTGTACAGAATCAGCGGCTCGTAAGTCACCGACGCGATCCGCTGCGCCGCCTGAAATACCTCGGGCACGGTCAGCACCGCGGCGAGCGAGGTGTCCTTCACCAGCGCGATAAACGAATTGGACAACGGCGGCAACGCGACGCGCGCCGCTTGCGGCAGGATCGCCCGACGCAGGGCCTGCTCGCGCGTCATCCCCATCGAATACGCCGCCTCCCACTGCCCTTTTGGAATCGACTCGATCACGCCGCGTATCACTTCGGAGTTGTACGCGCCGACATTCAGCGAAAAGCCGATGATCGCCGCCGTCAACGGATCGAGCACGATGCCCACGTTCGGCAACCCGTAGAAGATCACGAACAGTTGCACGAGCAACGGCGAGCCGCGAAACAGCCACACGTAGAAGCGCACGATCGCCACGGCCCACTTCGGCCCGAACAGGCGGACCAGCGCGACGAGGAACGCCAGCGCAAGTCCGATCGCAAACGATATCAGCGTAAGCGGCACGGTAAACACGAGCCCCGCATACAGCAGGGGCCACAGCGACTGCGCCATCAGATGCAACCATGCCGGCATGATTCAGACTCGCGGAAGGCGTTTACTGGGAGACGTCTTTGCCGAAATACTTCTGCGAGATCTTCGCGTAGGTGCCGTCTTTCTTCATGTCGGCGAGCGCCTTGTTGATTGCCGCCTGCAATTCGGGGCTGCCTTTGCGGATCAGCACGGCGGACTTGTCGCTGCTGTCGGCCGAGGTATCGAGCGCGGCGATCTTCACCTTCGCGTCCGGCTTGTGCTTCTTGAAGTCGAGGAACGACAGCGAGTCGTTGACGGTGGCATCGACGCGACCCGAGGTCAGCAGATCGATCGATTCATTGAAGCCCTGTACGGGGATCACTTCCGCGCCGTGCGCCGCCGCGATCTTGCCGAAGTTGCTGGTCAGCGTGTTGGCCGACTTCTTGCCCTTCAGGTCGTCGAAGTTCTTGATCGTGGTGTTGTTCGACTGCACGATCAGCGCCGCGTGCGACGTGATGTACGGGTCGGAGAAGTCGTATTTGACCTTGCGCGCGTCGGTGACGGCCACTTCGTTGATCACCGCGTCGTAGCGGTTCACGTCGAGACCGGCGATCAGACCGTCCCATTTGCCCTCGACGAATTGCGGCTTGACGCCGAGACGCTGCGCGATCGCTGTGCCGATTTCGACGTCGAAACCGGTCAGCTTGCCGGATTCGTCGTGGTACGTGAACGGCGCGTAGGTGCCTTCGGTGCCGATCCTGAACACGCCGGCGGATTTGATCTGCGCGAGTTCGTCGGCGGCGAATGCGGAATTCACGGCCACCGCCTGGAACAACGCGATCAGCAGAATGGAACGAATCGATTTCATCAGGCGGCTCCGTCAAATGTGCCACGTCGGTGGCTGAGTCTTGTGTTGGACAGTCCCCGCCGGCGCTTGCGCCCGCAGAGTGGGCGGACTGTAGCAAACGGCCTGCGTTTTTACAAAGGATCAGGTTTCCGATCGATATGCGCTTGCGTGCTAAGCGAACAGCCATAGCCTCTGGTGTGACGTGGATTTCAACTCTACAGCAGATAGACAGACGCGGCATGCATCGCAACACGGAACCTATGTTGCGCGCCATCGGGGAAAACGCGAGAGGTCTCGCCGCGGTGAGCGCGCGGCAGGAAAAAACGGGCGGCGCCGCGTTTGAATGCGGCGCCGCCCGTCGTCGGATTGCGAATAGCTTACCGCTCCACCGGATGCGGCTCCTTGCGCTTGTTGGCGACGCGGATCGCGTCGAAGTAAGCGCCGTTCGGCGGACGCTTCAGATAGCGGCCCGCACCGCGCACCGCCCGCAGCTCGCCGTCGGTCCAGGCGAGCGCGCCGCGCGTGAGCGTGTGCATCGCCACGCCTTGCACCGTCATGCCTTCGAACACGTTGAAGTCGACCTTCTGATGATGCGTCTTCACCGAAATCGTTTTGCTCGCGTTCGGGTCCCACACCACGAGGTCGGCATCCGCGCCGACCCGCACCGCGCCTTTGCGCGGATACAGGTTGAAGATCTGCGCGGCATTCGTCGACGTAATCCGCACGAACTCGTTCGGCGTGAGCCGCCCCGAATTCACCCCGTGATGCCAGAGCACCGCCATGCGGTCTTCCACGCCGCCGCAACCATTCGGGATCTTCGTGAAGTCCTCGCGGCCCATCGCCTTCTGCGACGCGCAGAACACGCAGTGGTCGGTGGCCGTAGTGTGCAACTGGCCAGCTTGCAAACCGCGCCATAGCGCCTCGCGATGCTCGGCCGAGCGGAACGGCGGGCTCATCACGTGGGCCGCCGCGCGCGTCCAGTCGGGATCGCGATACACCGCTTCGTCGATCACCAGATGGCCGGGCAACACTTCGCCGAACACGCGCAGACCTTCGCTGCGCGCGCGGGCAATCGCATCGACCGCGTCCTTTGAGGACACGTGCACGATATACACCGGCACGCCCAGCACCTGCGCGATCCGGATCGCGCGATTGGCGGCCTCGCCCTCCACTTCCGGCGGCCGCGACAACGGATGCGCCTCCGGACCGGTAAAGCCTTTCGCCAGCAACTGACGCTGCAACTGGAACACCAGTTCACCGTTTTCCGCATGCACGGTGGGCAGCGCACCGAGTTCGAGCGAACGCGAGAAGCTGTTCACCAGCACTTCGTCGTCGGCCATGATCGCGTTCTTGTAGGCCATGAAGTGCTTGAAGCTCGACACGCCGTGCTCCTGCACCAGCGTGCCCATGTCGCGATAGACCGAATCGTCCCACCACGTCACCGCGACGTGAAAGCCGTAGTCCGCCGACGCCTTCTCGGCCCAGCCGCGCCATTCCTTGAAGGCGTCCATGAGCGGTTGCTTCGGGCTCGGAATCACGAAGTCGATGATGCTCGTGGTGCCGCCCGACAAACCTGCTGCCGTGCCCGTGTAGAAGTCGTCGCTCGCCGTGGTGCCCATGAACGGCAATTCCATATGCGTGTGCGGATCGATGCCGCCGGGCATCACATACTGCCCGCCCGCATCGACGATCGTGGCGCCGGCGGGCGCCTCCAGGTCCGCTCCGATCTGCAGGATCGTGCCGCCGTCCTGCGGGTCCGCACACAACACGTCCGCACGATACGTGTTCTCCGCGTCGATAATCGTGCCGCCGCGAATCAGGGTCGTCATGTTGCCGCCTCCTTATGAACTGCTGGTTTCGGTGCTACGTACTTCGTTTCGTTGATGCTCACGCGCTCGCCACGCGCGCACTCGGTCCCTTGCTCAGTTTCATCCACGCGCTGTATACGATCGACGCCAACGCGAGCCCGACAAACCACGCATACGTATAGAGTGTATTGAAGATCGCCGGTACGTTCGGGAACGACGCCGGAAACGCGGTGTGCAAAAAGCCGGGCAGATTCGGCAGCACGCCGATCACGAGCGCGACCACCGCGCCGATATTCCAGCCGCCGGTATAGCTGTATTCGCCGTGCTCGTCGAAGAGTTCACGCGTGTCGAGACGCGTGCCACGAATCAGGAAATAGTCGACAATCAGAATGCCCGCGACCGGACCAAGCAGCGCCGAGTAGCCGACCAGCCACGTAAAGATATAGCCCTGCGTGGTGGCGAGAATCTTCCACGGCATCATCACGATCGCGATGGTCGCGGTAATCATGCCGCCCACGCGATACGAAATGCCCTTCGGCCACAGGCTCGAAAAATCGTACGCCGGGCCGACGAGATTCGCCGCGAGATTGCAGCACATGGTGTCGAGCGTCAGGATGATCAGCGCGACGCCCACGCCGATGCCGGTCATCCGGCTCGTCAGGTCGATCGGATCCCAGATCGCCTTGCCGTAGATCACTACGGTCGCCGACGTGACGACCACCGAGATCACCGAGAGCAAGGCCATCGGCACCGGCAAGCCGACCGACTGGCCGATGATCTGATCGCGCTGCGTTCTGGCAAAGCGCGTGAAGTCGGGGATATTCAGCGCGAGCGTGGCCCAGAAGCCGACCATGGCCGTGAGGCCGGGCCAGAACGTGACCCAGAAGAGGCCTTCTTTCTTGCCGCCCGGCACGAATTGCGACGGCGCCGACAGCATCGAGCCCAGGCCGCCCGCTTTTGAAGTCGCCCACCACACGAGCGCAATGCACATCACGATCTTGATCGGCGCGGACCAGCTTTCGAGCCAGCGGATCGAATCGGTGCCATGCACGATGAAGTAGATCTGCAGTGCCCAGAACACCAGGAAACACGCGAGCTGAGCGAGCGAGATGTCGAGAAACGGCAAAGCCGCGCCGTGCAGCGCGTTGCCGGTGAGAATGTTGAGCAGCGTATAGATCGCGCTGCCGCCGAGCCACGTCTGAATCCCGTACCAGCCGCAGGCGACGATGGCGCGCAGCATCGCCGGCAATTTGGCGCCCTGCGTGCCGAACGACGAGCGCACCAGCACCGCGTACGGAATGCCGTGCTTCGCGCCCGCGTGGCCGATCAGCAGCATCGGCACCAGCACGATCAGGTTGCCGAGCAGCACGGTGATCACGGCTTGCCACGGTGACATGCCTTCTTCCGTCAAGCCGGCGGCCAGCATGTACGACGCGATGTTCATCACCATGCCCACCCACAGCGCGGCGAAGTGATACCACTTCCAGGTGCGCTGCGCGACGCCGGTCGGCGCAAGATCGTCGTTGTAAAGACTGCTGCCCTGCACGCCGGCCGCGAACTGCGGGTCGACGGGTTGCGCTGTCTGCTTCATCTAAAGATCTCCACTCGATCGTTGAGGCCCGCGCGGCTTCTATCGGCGCGTCGGGACCTTTGGGGAATGACAGGTTCAGTACTAGCGCTGCGTTATTTCTAACCACATCGTATTTCAGGCCGCTTTTGCCGCGTCCGCATGGGCGTGCTCCGCGGTTTCGGTCGCGTCCGCCGCTGCGCCCTCCTCTGCGCCCACGCGTGCCGGGTTGTTCGGATGCGTGGTCCAGTTCGCGTACTCGCCGTTGTCCACGCGCTCCATCGTGATGCACTGTTCGACCGGACACACGTGCATGCACAGATTACAGCCGACACATTCGGAGTCCATCACTTCAAAATGCCGGACGCCATCTTTTTCTTTCATGATCGCCTGGTGAGCCGTGTCCTCGCAGGCGATATGACACAGGCCGCACTGAATGCATTTGTCCTGATCGATGCGCGCCTTGATGTCGTATTTGAGGTTCAGGTACTTCCAGTCGGTGACGTTCGGGACGGCGCGACCGCGAATGTCGTCGAGCGTCGCGTAGCCTTTTTCGTCCATCCAGTTGGAGAGGCCATCCGCGAGGTCGGAAACGATACGGAATCCGTAGTGCATCGCCGCCGTGCAGACCTGCACGCTGCCCGCGCCGAGCACCATGAATTCGGCGGCGTCGCGCCATGTGGAAATCCCGCCGATGCCGGAGATCGGCAGATTCGGCGTTTCCACGTCACGCGCGATTTCCGCGACCATGTTCAGCGCGATCGGCTTCACAGCTGGTCCGCAGTAGCCGCCGTGCGTGCCTTTGCCATCGACCATCGGCAACGGCGACATCGCATCGAGATCGACCGCCACGATCGAGTTGATCGTGTTGATCAGCGACACGCCATCCGCGCCGCCCTTGTAGGCCGCACGCGAACCGAGGCGAATGTCGCTGATATTCGGCGTCAGTTTGACAAGGCACGGCAGCTTGGTGCCTTCTTTCACCCAGCGCGTGACCATCTCGACATACTCGGGCACCTGGCCGACCGCCGCGCCCATGCCGCGCTCGCTCATGCCATGCGGACAGCCGAAATTCAATTCGACCGCATCCGCGCCGGTGTCTTCGACGAGCGGTAGAATCCACTTCCAGTCGCGTTCGTTGCACGGCACCATCAGCGAGACGATCATCGCGCGGTCCGGCCAGTCGCGTTTGACTTGCGCGATTTCCTTGAGATTGACGTCGAGCGGACGGTCGGTGATCAGTTCGATGTTGTTCAGGCCCGCCATGCGCTGGCCGTTCCATTGCACCGCGCCGTAGCGCGAGCTGACGTTCACCACATGCGGGTCGAGGCCGAGCGTCTTCCACACCACGCCGCCCCAGCCCGCCTCGAAGGCGCGGTTCACGTTATAGGCTTTGTCGGTCGGCGGCGCGGAGGCGAGCCAGAAAGGATTCGGCGAAGTGATGCCGGCAATCGTACAGCGCAGATCGGCCATGTTCGGCTCCTTGGGGACTGCTGTTCTTTGTCTGAGGTGCTGCTTCGCTTGGTTTGGCTTGGGTCGCTCTAGGCGGCTTTCGCCGCCGTGCGGGCGAACTGCGCGTCGATCGCGGCAGCCGCGATCTTGCCGTCCTGCACCGCTTGCACCGTGAGGTCGATGCCGCCGGTGGCCGCGCAATCGCCGCCGGCCCATACACCCGCCAGCGAGGTCTGGCCGTTCGCATCGACAGCGATACGGCTGTCGTCCAGCGTCAGCAATTCACGCTCGATGCCGACCGGCACCAGCGTTTGACCGATCGCCTTGAGCACCATGTCGGCTTCGACCATGAAGCGCTCCTCTCCACCTTCACGCGATGTGCGCGCGAATTCGACACCCGTGACCACGCCGCCGTCGCCGATCAAATGCATCGGCGTGGCGTGCGTGACGAGCGTGACACCGTTGGTCTGCGCGAAGTCGCGCTCGGCCCAAGTGGCGCTCATTGCTTCGACGCCGCGCCGGTAAACCATCGTCACCGATGTTGCGCCGAGCTTGCGGCTTTGCACGGCCGCGTCGACCGCCGTATTGCCGCCGCCGATCACCACCACGCGCCGGCCCACCGGCACCGTGCCGAAGTCGCTCGCGCTGCGCACCTGTTCGATGAAGTCCACCGCGTTCATCACGCCGCCGAGATCCTCGCCTTCCATGGCAAGCGAGCGCACGCCCGTGAGGCCGATCGCGAGGAACACCGCATCGTGTTGCTTGCGCAGCGTGTCGAGGTCGACATCGCGACCAAGCGCGACGCCGTGTTTGATCTCAATGCCGCCGACGGAGCACAGCCACTCCACTTCACGCTGAGCAAAATCGTCGACGGTTTTATAGGCGGCGATGCCGTATTCATTCAGACCGCCGGCCTTTTCATGCGCGTCGTAGATCGTCACGTCATGACCGGCCAGCGCGAGCCGGTGTGCACAGGCGAGTCCCGCCGGACCCGCGCCGACCACCGCGACGCGTCGTCCGGTTTCAGCCGCGCGCTTGAACAGCACTTCGCCGCGCGCCATCGCCCAATCGGTGGCATGACGTTGCAGCGCGCCGATCGCCACCGGCTTCGCGTCCTGATGGTTACGCACGCATGCGCCTTCGCAAAGAATCTCCGTCGGGCAGACGCGCGAGCACATGCCACCCAACGGGTTGGCCGACAGAATATCCACGGCCGCGCCCTTCAGATTGCCGTTGCTGATCTTGCGGATGAAGCTGGGAATGTCGATCTGCGTCGGGCAGGCGTTCACGCACGGCGCGTCGTAACAGTAGTGGCAGCGGCTCGCCGCCGCGGCTGCGGCGCTTGCGTCGAGCAAGGGCGCGATGTCGGAGAACTCGCACGAGAGCTGCTCGGGCGATAGCCGCTGAGCGGCAATGTCGCCGGTTTGCTTGATGGCCATACTCGTTCCTTCTTCGATGTGAGGACGTAGCCGCTCCTGCCGGCCACGCTTCAAGCGGAGCCGGGACGGCATGTTTTATGGGCACTACGGTGAAGCGGGTAAAGCGAGCGCAACCGCCAAAGAGTTACGACAGCGTCATGAAACCGGCTCGCATGCACGCTCCAGCATGGCGTGCAGCAACACGTTGGCGCCGGCCTCGATCCATTCGAAAGTGGCGTCCTCGATCTCGTTGTGACTGATGCCGTCCACGCACGGCACGAACACCATCGAGGTCGGCGCGACTTGCGACAGATAGCAGGCATCGTGTCCTGCACCGGACACCATGTTGCGATGCGGATAACCGAAGCGTTCGGCCGCCGCGCGCACCGACTTCACGCAGGCTTCGTCGAATGCGACTGGCGCGTAGTAAAAGATCTGTTCGAGTTCGGTTTCAAGACCAATGCCGTTGGCGATGTCGGCCACGCCCTTGCGCAAGGCCGCATCCATTTTCGCGAGCACCGCATCGTCCGGATGGCGGAAATCGACCGTGAAGAACACGCGGCCCGGAATCACGTTGCGCGAGTTCGGATAGACCTGCATCATGCCGACCGTCGCACAGCCGAACGGCGCATTGTCGAGACCGATGCGATTGACCAGATCGACCACGCGCGCGGCACCGAGCAACGCATCGCGACGGCGCGGCATGGGTGTCGGACCCGCGTGCGCCTCCTGCCCTGTCAGCGTGATTTCGTACCAGCGCTGACCTTGCGCGTCGGTCACGACGCCAATGGTTTTCTGTTCGGCTTCGAGAATGGGCCCCTGTTCGATATGCAACTCGAACGCCGCGTGCAGCGGCCGTCCGCCGCACGGAATATCGCCCGCATAGCCGATGCGCTTGAGTTCCTCGCCGATGGTTTTGCCGTCCACGTCCTTGCGCGACAGGCCATAGTCGAGCGTGAACACGCCGGCGAACACGCCCGACGCCACCATCGCGGGCGCAAAGCGCGAGCCTTCCTCGTTGGTCCAGATCACCACTTCAACCGGATGCTCCGTCTCGATGCCGTGATCGTTCAGGCTCCGAATCACTTCGAGACCGCCCAGCACGCCGTAGATGCCGTCGAAGCGGCCGCCGGTCGGCTGCGAGTCGGCGTGCGAACCGGTCATGACCGGCAACGCATCGGGATTGCGCCCGGCGCGGCGCATGAATACATTGCCCATCTGGTCGACACTGACCGTGCAGCCGGCTTCCTTCGCCCAACTGACGATCAGGTCGCGTCCTTGCTTGTCGAGGTCGGTGAGCGCCAGGCGGCAGACTCCGCCTTTGGGCGTCGCGCCGATCTTCGCCATCGTCATCAGGCTGTCCCACAGCCGCTTGCCGTCGACCTTGATCGACGTGGTGGGTTCAGCGTGCTTCAGCGCTTCGGATACCGCGTTCATTCGTCTCGCTCCTTTCGGTGAACCGACTTGAAACTGGTGCATTGGTGGCGGGTTTTGGGGCGTGCTCGCACGGGGGCAGTGCACATTCGACACCTTCGATCGCCTCTTATACAGAGGGCAAACCCTGGGGCATCGGCCGCTCTTCCAATCCTGTCCAGTTGGACAGGTTGTAGACGATTAAGCTCGCCAAATCAACACCTTTCGTGCGGTGAGAAACATAGCGAGAAGTGTGCCATTGCACCGCAGCATGGCTTCGGCGCGTGCGACGAATGCGCGTGTGGGCAGCGCGCCAAACGACTAGAATGAAGCGCGACGCGGCACCCATGCCGCCGAAGGCGAACATGAGAGACGACGACGTGGCGGCCGACATCACGGAAAACGAGGAAACACGCGCACCTTTGCGGCGGCGCAAGGCGCACATTCGCGAGTCGAATGAAGCCCATCTTCTGGCGTGCGCCGAGGCGGTTTTCGCCGAGCGCGGACTCGACGGCACCAGCACCGCGATGATCGCGGAGCGTGCGGGCTTACCGAAAGCCAACGTGCATTACTACTTCCCGACAAAGCTCGCGCTCTACCGGCGTGTGCTGGAAGACCTGTTCGAAGACTGGCATCGCGCGGCCGATACGTTCGAATGCAGCGACGACCCGGTCGAAGCGATCGGTGGGTACGTGCGCGCGAAAATGGAATTGTCGCGCCGCCGTCCGCTCGGTTCGAAGGTGTGGGCAAGCGAGATCATTCACGGCGCGGAACACATGGAGGACATACTCACCGAACGCGTGAAGCCGTGGCTCGACAGCCGCGTTAAGGTGATCGACGACTGGATCGCGCGCGGGTTGCTCGCGCCGGTGAATGCGCAAACGTTGATGTATATGATCTGGGCGACGACTCAGCATTACGCCGACTTTGATGCGCAGATTCGCGCGCTTAAAGGCAAGCGTGCGTTGACGCAGAAGGCGTTCGATGCGACGACGGAGGAAGTGGTGCAGTTGGTGATTCGGGCGTGCGGGGCGGTGTCACCCGCACAGCATGAGGATGGCGCCGACCTGGCGAGATAGAAGTAACTGAAAGGGCCCCGCTGTCGATGATGAACAGCGGAGCCTTAGAAGACACGGCACCTTAATACGTCTCCAGGTGCAACCTCCCCTCCTTCTTCAACTTGACCCACAGCGCTTCCCAGTCCAGTTGATGCTGCTCACCGATCTCCTTGAGCGCCTGCAACACACCATCTTCCATGCCCTTCAACCCGCACACGTAGATATGCGTGTTGTCGTCCTTGAGCATGTGCGCCACATCGACCGCGCGCTCGCGCATGGCGTCCTGAACATAGCGCTTCGGTTGACCCGGCGTACGCGAGAACGCCAGATTGGTATCGATGAAGTCTTTCGGCAGATTCGTGAGCGGCCCGAAGTACGGCAACTCTTCTTTGGTCCGCGCGCCGAAAAACAGCATCAGCTTGCCGGTCGCGCCCTTCAAACGGCGCCGGCGGCGATACTCGGTCATCGCGCGCATCGGCGCTGAACCCGTGCCGGTGCAGATCATCAGCAAATGCGAGTTCGGATGGTTCGGCATCAGGAAGGTGCCGCCGAACGGGCCGATCACGTTGACCACGTCCCCCTTCTTCAGATCGCACAGGTAATTCGAACACACGCCATCGGTCGAATCGCCGTGCTGCTGCGACACGCGTTTGACAGTGAGCGAGACGTTGTTATAACCGGGCCGCTCGCCATCGCGCGGACTCGCAATCGAATACTGGCGCGCGTGATGCGTACGGCCATCGGCGGTCGCACCGGGTGGGAGAATGCCGATCGACTGGCCTTCCAGCACCGGAAACGGCATAGACCCGAAATCGAGCACGATGTGATGAATGTCGCTATCGGTCGAGCCATCGGTGAGCCGGTAGTTGCCGACCACCGTCGCGCTAGTCGGCTCCTTGTGCGTATAGAGGTTCACATACGGCTTTGCGGCCGACCACGGCGGCACGACCGAGCCGCGCACGGTATCCACTTCGATGCCGCTCGCCTCGGCCGGCGAATCACCCGATGCGCCCGCGCCCGACGATTCGTCCGCGGCGGGCACGGCCATCGTGTTCTGTTCCGGCAGGACGTCCCACGTGAACTGCTCTTCGATCGGATACGCATCGGCCTTCAATACCGTGCGCCAGTTGTCGATCGCGCCGGTCGGACACGGCGGCACGCATGCCATGCAGCCGTTGCAGATATCCGCCTTGACCACGTAGTTGTTGTCGTCGTGCGTGATCGCATCGACCGGGCAAGTCTCTTCGCACGTATTGCAGCGAATGCAGATTTCCGGATCGATCAGATGCTGCCGGAGAACTTCGATCGATACTGGGCCGTTCATGACTTCCTCCACCTTGAGATGCGGCGCCAACGTGCCACGCGCCGCTCGCGCACTCAGTTGAAGCGCACGTATTCGAAATCGACCGGCTGACGGTTCACGCCCATCGCAGGCGGCGCAATCCAGTTGGCGAATTTGCCCGCGTCCGTAACGCGGCCCATCAACGACGCGACGTAAGCGCGATCTTCCGGTGTGGCGAGCCATTTCGCTTCGTTGGCGGCCCATTCGGTTTCGCTGACCACGCGGCCGTCGGGCGACACACGCGTGCCGGCGAATGTGCCGATTTGCCGATTGAACGCTTTATGCGGCACCGTCATCCGGAAATCGATACCGGCCTTTTCGAGCACCTTGTTCCAACGCCCCACGCCCGCCACCGAATCCTTGATGTAGTCGTCGCGCAGCACTTCGTTCATGGCGTTGAGCATGGGCACTTCGCGCTCGACCAGCTTGCCGTCCTGCACGTCGAGTAGCTTGTAGCTCTGCCCGTTCAACTGATGATCGTCGTCGCGCTTGTTTTCTTCGTAGCGGCCCTTGAGGCCCGAGCTATAGAACGTGGCCGCGTTGGACGAATGATCCGCGCCGAACAGATCGATCGTGACCGAGTAATGAAAGTTCAGATAGCGCTGAATGGTCGGCAGATCGATCACGCCGGCCGCGCGGATCTTCGCGACGTCGTCCGTGCCGAGTTCGTTCATCACCTGGGCCGTACGCTGGATCACACGAGACACACCCGATTCGCCGACGAACATATGATGCGCTTCTTCGGTCAGCATGAATTTGGTGGTGCGCGCGAGCGGATCGAATCCCGACTCCGCAAGTGCCGACAACTGGAATTTTCCGTCGCGATCGGTGAAGTACGTGAACATGAAAAACGCGAGCCAGTCCGGCGTTTTCTCGTTGAATGCGCCGAGAATACGGGGATTGTCGTCGTCGCCTGAACGGCGGCCGAGCAATGCTTCGGCTTCCTCACGTCCGTCGCGGCCGAAGTAGCGATGCAGCAGATACACCATCGCCCACAGATGGCGGCCTTCTTCCACGTTGACCTGGAACAGGTTGCGCAAGTCGTACATGGAGGGCGCCGTCAAACCGAGGTGGCGCTGCTGCTCGACCGACGCCGGTTCGGTATCGCCCTGCGTCACGATGATGCGGCGCAGATTCGCGCGATGCTCGCCCGGCACCTCCTGCCAGGCCGCTTCACCCTTGTGTTCACCGAAGTGAATCTTGCGGTCCCGCTCGCCGGGCGTGAGGAAAATGCCCCAGCGGTAGTCCGGCATCTTCACGTGATCGAAATGCGCCCAGCCGCCCGCATCGACGCTCACCGCGGTGCGCAGATACACGTCGTAGCCATGCGAGCCTTCCGGGCCCATATCGCCCCACCACGCGAGGAAATTCGGCTGCCATTGTTCGAGCGCGCGCTGTAGCGCCCGGTCGTCGGCGAGGTTGACGTTGTTCGGAATCTTTTCGCTGTAGTTGATCGATGACATGGTCGGTTCCTGGTTCAGAAACTGCAGTGACGGTGAGAGGCGCGTGTCGGGCTGATGGCGGCCTGTTTCGCGCTCGTTGCGTTGATGGCGTTCAGATGTCCATCAAGCGCGTATCAAATGCTTATCAAACACGCGAGACGTCGAATTGCGCCTTGCTGCCCTTGCCGTACACCTTGAGCGCGCCCTTCTCGCCCACCGCGTTCGGCCGGTTGAAGATCCAGTTCTGCCATGCGGTGAGACGGCCGAAAATGCGCGTCTCCATCGTTTCCGGCCCGTTGAAGCGCAGATTCGCTTCGAGTCCGGTCAATGCATCCGGCGACATCGCGGCGCGTTCTTCGAGCGCGATGCGAATTTCGTCGGCCCAATCGATGTCATCGGGCGATGCGGTCACGAGGCCGAGGCGTTCGGCTTCGACCGGCTTGATCGGCTGACCGATCAGGGAGCGCACGGCGTCGAGCGGCTCGGTTTCTTCATAGAAACGCCGGCCTAGACGCGACTGATGCGTGACCATCGGATAGAGGCCGAAGTTGACTTCCGACAGCGTGATAGCCGGCTCTTCCTCTTCATTGCCCGGCAGCGCCGCCATGTAAGTGCGATCAGCGGCGAACGCGAGTTCCGCGAAGGTGCCGGCAAAGCACGAACCCGGCTCGATCAGCGCGAACAGCGAACGCGACGAAACGTCGATGCGCGCCAGCGTGCGGCGCAACAGGCCGATGGTCTCGCGCACGAACCAGTGGTCCTTGTGCTGCATGAGCGAGGCGTCAGCGGCGAGCAGATTGCGGGCATCGCCTTCGGTCCTGAAGACCCACGTGCCGATCGCGAGCTCGTTGGTGCGCATGCAAAGGATAGCGTCGTCGAGTTCGCGGGCGAATTGCAGCGGCCACCAGTTCACGCCGGCCGCGACGATGGCATCGATACTCGAGGGCGGTTCGGATTGCGGTGCCTTGGCCGTGAACGTCGCAATGCGCTTCGCGCGGTCGATCGTCACGTCGAGCGTTTTATAAGTGAGGCCGTCTTCACGATCCGTGCGTTCGATACGCGTGAGCACAACGCCCTGTGCGTCCGAGGGACGGTCACTTTGTTCGGCGAGTTCGAGCGCGCGCGCCTGGATCGCCTGATCGAACTGGTTCGGCTTCACGACTTCATCCACCAGGCGCCATGCTTTCGCGCGTTCGCCGCGCACGCCTTCCACCACCGTGCAGAAGATGTCGGCGCGATCGTGACGCACCTTGCGTTTGTCCGTGACGCGCGTCAGGCCGCCGGTGCCGGGCAGCACGCCGAGCAGCGGCACTTCCGGCAGCGAGACCGACGACGAACGGTCATCCACCAGATAGATCTCGTCGCATGCCAGAGCGAGTTCGTAGCCGCCGCCGGCGCAGGCACCGTTCACTGCCGCGAGAAACTTCAAACCTGAATAGCGCGACGAGTCTTCCAGGCCGTTGCGCGTTTCGTTGGTGAACTTGCAGAAGTTGACCTTCCACGCGTGCGTGGAGAGACCCAGCATGAAAATGTTGGCGCCCGAGCAGAACACGCGGTCCTTCAGGCTCGTCAGCACCACGGTTCTCACTTCCGGATGCTCGAAGCGGATCCGTTGTATTGCGTCGTGCAATTCGATGTCGACGCCGAGGTCATACGAATTCAGCTTCAGCTTGTAGCCGTCACGGATGCCGCCGTCCTCGGCGATATCAATGCCGAGCGTCGCAACGGGACCATTCAAGCTCAGCTTCCAATGCTTGTACTGCGAGGGATCGGTGCGGTAGTCGACCGGCGCGACGGCGGTTTCTGCTGTAGACATGGGGCCTCTCCTGGCTGGACGATGCAAATACTGTTTTTGAACAATAGTGCATCGTCAAATCCATGTAAAGCACTTTAGTGCATGTTTACACGTAAACCCTGGCGCCGAATTGCATGTCAGCTTACGCCAGCCTCGTCCGGCGATTCCGCGGCGAGCCTTGCAGCAAGGCGGTCGCGCAATTGCAGATAGGCGTCTGCCAAGGTTTTTTCGCTGGTGTCGAAGGTCATGTCAGCGCGGCCATATAGCTCGCCGCGTCCCGCCAGGATGCGCTTCAGGTCGTCCATTGCCTCCTTGTTGCCCGACATCGGCCGCAGATCGCCCTGCGCGACGACGCGGCGCATATGCTCTTCGGGCACGGCCTGCAGCCACACCGTATAGCAGTGCGACAGCAACGTATTGAAGGTGCCCGACTCCGACACCAGCCCGCCCGGCGACGCGATCACCGCGCGCTCGTGCTCCTGAATCACAGCCTCGAGCGCGCGATGTTCATAACGCCGGTAAGCGGCCGCGCCGTAAAGCGAATGAATCTCCGACGGCGGGCAGCCGGCCAGTTGTTCGATCACGCGCGTGAGTTCGACGAACGGCACCTTGCGCTCCTGCGCCAGCATTCGCCCGAGCGTCGATTTACCGGCGCCGCGCAGGCCGATCAACGCAATCCGGTCCTTGCGATGCGGGTCGCGCGGCGCCTGCGCGAACATCTCGGCGAGCGCCACGCGGGCGCGCTGCAAGGCTGCCTGATCGCGCCCCTGCAGCAGTTCGCGGATCAGCAGCCATTCGGCGGAAGCGGTGGTTTCGTCACCGATCACCTCGGCCAGCGAACAGTTCAGAGTAGCCGCGATCTGCCGCAGCACCAGCACCGACGCATTGCCCACGCCCGATTCCAGATTCGCCAGATGCCGCTCCGACAAGCCGGTTTCCGTTGCCAGTGTTTTGCGCGTCATGCCGCGGCGCGCGCGCAGGAGTCGCACGCGTTCGCCCATCGCCGTCAGAAAGGGATCGCGCTCCGCCGCCCGTTCGGTGCGGCCTGCGGCGTCGTCGGCGGAATCGTCCAGCGGTGCAGGAGAGTAATTTTGGTTCATGTTTTGCTGCCTCCTAACTGCGATACATGTACTATAGTGCTTGACAGGCACCGAGTGAACGGTTAATTTTCGCCAAATATTGATCCAATAACAAACGCTGTCGAGATTTTTCGGCAGCGTCACAGAGATGGCGCGACGGCTCGCATGCATTAACGTGCGTGCGGCGGTCGAATGCGCCGATCTGGAGGCTCGCATGTCCCCACATGAATTCCAGCGCCTGATCGCGGGCGTCACAGAGCAACTCGACGGCCGACCGCTCGACAGCAGACTGGCCGACTGGCTGAACGACGCCTATCCCGCGGACAGCGTCACGTTCCGCGAACTTGCCGAGGCGTGCCGAACCGGTGTCGCCGAAGGCTGGCTGTGCAATCGCGAAGGCGGTGGCATTCGCTACGGCCGCATCTTCAAGGCGCTGCCCGAGACCCACGGCTTTTCCGTCGACGTCGTCGATATGAAGGATATTGCCGGTCCGCATCATGTTCACCCGAACGGCGAGATCGATCTGATCATGCCGCTCACCGAAGGCGCGACCTTCGACGGCCACCCGGCCGGCTGGTGCGTGTACGGGCCCGGCACCGCGCATCGTCCGACGGTGGCGAACGGCGAAGCATTGGTGCTGTACCTCCTGCCGCAAGGCGCAATCGAATTCACTCCCGCCTGAGCGCTGCCATGACCGAACTCTTGAAGAACCATGTGGCCGGCCAGTGGATCGCCGGCGGCGGCGCCGGCGTCACGCTCACCGATCCGGTGACGGGCGAGGCGCTCGTGCGTGTATCGAGCGAAGGCCTCGATCTCACCCGCGCGTTCGGCTTTGCACGCGATAACGGCGGCGCCGCATTGCGCGCTTTGACCTACGCGCAACGCGCCGCCAGCCTCGCCGATATCGTCAAGCTGCTGCAAGCGAAGCGCGACGACTACTACGCGATCGCCACCGCGAACTCGGGCACCACGCGCAACGATTCGGCGGTCGATATCGACGGCGGCATTTTCACGCTGTCGTATTACGCGAAACTCGGCGCGTCGCTCGGCGAAGTGCATGCGCTGCGCGACGGCAACAGCGTCTCGCTGAGCAAGGATCAATCGTTCAGCGCGCAGCACGTGCTCACGCCGACCCGCGGCGTCGCGCTCTTTATCAACGCGTTCAATTTTCCGTCGTGGGGCTTGTGGGAAAAAGTGGCGCCGGCCTTGCTCTCCGGCGTGCCCGTCATCGTCAAGCCCGCCACGGCAACGGCGTGGCTCACCCTGCGCATGATCGCCGATGTGATCGACGCCGGCATTCTGCCGCCCGGCGCGCTCTCGGTGATTTGCGGCAGCTCGGCGGGCCTGCTCGATCAGATTCAACCCTTCGACGTGGTGTCGTTCACGGGCTCGGCCGAAACCGCCGCCACGTTGCGCGCGCACCCCGCATTCGTGCAGCGCGGCGCGCGCCTGAACGTCGAAGCCGACAGTCTGAACAGCGCGATTCTGTGCGCCGACGCCACGCCCGACACGCCCGCCTTCGAATTGTTCATCAAGGAACTGGTACGGGAAATGACCGTGAAATCCGGGCAGAAATGCACGGCGATCCGTCGCGCGTTCGTCCCCGAGGCTGTACTTGAAGCGGTGCTCGAAGCGCTCAAGGCGAAGCTCGCGAAAATCACCGTCGGCGATCCGCGCAACGAGGCGGTGCGCATGGGCTCGCTCGTGAGCCGCGAGCAATACGAGAACGTGCTGGCCGGCATCGCGGCGCTGCGCGAAGAAGCGGTGCTCGCCTACGACGGCTCCGCTGTACCGCTCATCGATGCGGACGCGAATATCGCGGCTTGCATCGCGCCGCATCTGTTCCTCGTCAACGATCCGGATAGCGCGACGCTGTTGCACGATGTCGAGGTGTTCGGACCGGTGGCAAGCGTGGCGCCCTATCGCGTCACCGCTGATGTAAACGCATTGCCCGAAGCGCACGCGGTCGCTCTCGCGCGACGCGGCCAGGGATCGCTCGTCGCCTCGATCTATTCGAACGACGACGCGCATCTCGGCCGCCTTGCGCTGGAACTCGCGGATTCGCACGGCCGCGTGCATGCCATTTCGCCCTCGGTCCAGCAGAGTCAAACCGGTCACGGCAACGTGATGCCGATGTCCCTGCACGGCGGCCCCGGCCGCGCTGGCGGCGGCGAAGAACTGGGCGGTTTGCGCGCGCTGGGTTTCTATCACCGGCGCTCAGCCATCCAGGCGGCCAGCGGGGCACTGGACGCGCTGACGCAAGCGACTCATTTGCCCGCGGCCTGACCGCGCACGCGTTCAGCGATGAGGACCGAGTCCACCCATTAGCCTGCAAGCATCGAGCGGATCACGAGCACAGAACAGCCGGACCGCACCCACCCGATGGAGGAGACACATGGAAGCCCTGTTGGACAAGACGGCGAATCAGCCCGCCGCGACGGTCGAAGCGCCGCCCGCGCTATTCAATTTCGCAGCCTACCTGTTTCGGCTGAACGAAGCTCGCGCCGCCAAAACCGCCTATATCGACGACACCGGCAGCGCCACCTACGGTGAACTCGAGGAACGCGCGAGGCGCTTCGCGAGCGCGCTGCGCACGCTCGGCGTGCATCCCGAAGAGCGCGTGTTACTCGTGATGCTCGATACCGTTGCGCTGCCGGTTGCCTTCCTCGGCGCGCTCTACGCGGGCGTCGTGCCGGTGGTCGCGAACACGCTGCTCACACCCGCCGACTATGTCTACATGCTCACGCATAGCCATGCGCGCGCCGTGATCGCCTCGGGTGCGCTGTTGCAGAATGTGACGCAGGCGTTGGAGTCCGCCGAACATGACGGTTGTCAGTTGATCGTCTCGCAGCCGTGTGAAGGCGAGCCGCTCCTCGCGCCCTTGCTCGAAGAACTGATCGACGCCGCCGCGCCTGCCACCAAGGCCGCCGCAACGGGTTGTGACGACATCGCCTTCTGGCTATATTCGTCGGGCTCGACCGGCAAACCGAAGGGCACCGTCCACACGCATGCAAACCTGTACTGGACCGCCGAGCTGTATGCGAAGCCGATTCTCGGCATCACCGAGAGCGACGTGGTGTTCTCCGCGGCCAAGCTGTTCTTCGCGTACGGTCTCGGCAACGGATTGACGTTCCCGCTGTCGGTCGGCGCCACGGCGATCCTGATGGCGGAACGCCCCACCGCCGACGCGATTTTCACGCGCCTCGTCAAGCATCGCCCGACAGTGTTTTATGGCGTGCCGACGCTCTACGCGAACATGCTGGTGTCGCCCAACCTGCCCGCGCGCGCCGATGTCGCGATACGCATTTGCACCTCGGCGGGTGAAGCGCTGCCGCGTGAAATCGGCGAGCGCTTTACCGCGCACTTCGGCTGCGAGATTCTCGACGGCATCGGCTCGACAGAAATGCTGCACATCTTCCTGTCCAATCGTGCGGGCGCGGTCGAATACGGCACGACGGGCCGTCCGGTGCCGGGATACGAAGTCGAATTGCGCGACGATGCCGGTAACGCCGTGGCCGATGGCGAAGTCGGCGACCTGTATATCAAGGGGCCGAGCGCGGCCGTGATGTACTGGAACAACCGCGAGAAGACGCGTGCCACCTTTCTCGGCGAGTGGATTCGCAGCGGCGACAAATACTGCCGGCTGGCGAACGGCTGCTATGTCTACGCGGGCCGCAGCGACGACATGCTCAAAGTGAGCGGCCAGTATGTTTCTCCTGTCGAAGTGGAAATGGTGCTGGTGCAGCACGACGCGGTGCTCGAGGCGGCGGTGGTCGGTGTCGATCATGGCGGCCTCGTGAAGACTCGCGCGTTCGTGGTGTTAAAGCGTGAATTCGCGGCGTCTGAGATACTCGCGGATGAGTTGAAGGCCTTCGTGAAGGACCGGCTCGCGCCGCATAAATATCCGCGCGACATCGTGTTCGTCGACGATCTGCCGAAGACGGCCACCGGAAAAATTCAACGCTTCAAACTGCGCGAGCAGTCATAAGGTGATTTATGCAGAACCCCGCCATTGGCAGCGTTGCAGCAACGACCGCTAGCAATTTCGCTGACTTGCCCGCTACCGCGTCGCATGGACCGTTGCGCATCGAGTATCGCTGGGTGAATGAAGCGGCGGGCAACGCGCCGATCGCCGTCTTCCTGCATGAAGGCCTCGGGTCGATCGCGATGTGGCGCGACTGGCCGCAAGCGCTGTGCGAGCGGCTCGGCATGCGCGGGCTTGTTTATTCGCGGCCCGGTTACGGGCTTTCCACACCGCGCCCGCATGAGGTGAAGTGGCCCGTCGATTTCATGACGGCGCAGGCGCGCGATATCCTGCCCGCGTTGCTCGACGCACTCGATATCGATATGCGCGAACGCCGGCGCATGTGGGTCATCGGCCATAGCGACGGCGGTTCGATCACGCTGTTGTACGCGGCGCTCCATCCCGACGAGTTGGCTGGCGCGGTGGCGATTGCGCCGCATGTCTTCGTCGAAGATATTTCGGTGGAAAGCATCGCGCAAACCAAACAACTCTACGAAACCACCGACCTGCGCAGCAAGCTCAGCCGCTATCACGCGGACGTCGATTCCGCGTTCTATGGCTGGAACGACATCTGGTTGAATCCGGCTTTCAGGCAGTGGTCCATTGCCGGGGAACTGGCGTCTATCCGCAAGCCCTTGCTCGCGGTCCAAGGCCATGGCGACAACTACGGCACGATGGCGCAGATCGATACGATCGCCGCACACGTGCCGCATGCGCAACTGGTCAAGCTCGACGCTTGCGGGCACTCGCCGCATCGCGACGCGCCAGGGCCGTTGAACGAAGCCATTGCGGCATTCGTTCTGACGCAGCGCTAAGCAGCCACCTTCCCGACGCCGAACAGCGCATATCTATTGGCTGGCCTAGATGTAATCGCCCGCCGCCCAATTCTCAACAAATACCCAAATTTCCACATCTTCACAAAAGTTACACAGGTAAGCGACTATTCTTGCGCATCGCTGACCTGGGCACATGGATGCCCTGGCGCAACTTCCCCGTGCCGGAGACATTGCCATGTCTGTTGTGTCGCAGCCGTCTATTGCCTTCCATCGCAAACGTTTGGCGGGCGCACTGGCCGCCGTGTCGCTCTGCATGCTGCTCGGCGCTTGCGGCAACGACGACGACAAATCCCCGGACACACGCGCCCTTAGTTCTACCGAGAGTTCCGCCGGCGACAGCAGCGCCGCCACGGTTCTGTCGGCGAATCCATCTTCCGCTTCACCCGCGCCCCCAGCACTGACGATTCAAACCCCTGCACTACCCGCATCAAGCGCCGATCCGGCATTGTCCGCCGCCGCGTCGACGCCGCTCGCCACACCTGTGATCCACACCGTCGACTGAGTTTTGCGTGTCACGCGACGCGCGGGCGAGGCTCGCGCGCCACGTGCCTCGTTCCTCCACCGAAGATCAAAAGCCAATACCATGACCTCAAAAAATCGCCGTGATTTTCTGCGCTCCGCCGCGCATGCAGCCGGTTCCGCCACCGCGTTGAGCATGCTGCCGCTGGGCATTCGCAACGCGCTCGCCATTCCTGCCAACAACAAGACCGGCACGATCCGCGACGTCGAGCACATCGTCGTGCTGATGCAGGAAAACCGCTCGTTCGACCATTACTTCGGCACGCTCAAGGGCGTGCGCGGTTTCGGCGATACGCGCGCGATCAATTTGCCGAACGGCAAGCCCGTGTGGTATCAGCCGCTCGCGGCGGATGTCGGCTACGTGCTGCCGTTCCGCCCCACCGCGCCCAATCTGGGTCTGCAATTCCTGCAGGATCTCGCGCACGACTGGACCAGCACGCACGCGGCATGGAACGGCGGCCGCTACGATCAATGGGTGCCCGCCAAGAGCGCCACGACAATGGCCTATTTCACGCGCGAGGACATTCCGTTTCACTATCAGCTCGCCGACGCGTTCACGATCTGCGACGCGTACCACTGCTCGCTGATGGGACCGACGGACCCGAACCGCTACTACATGTGGAGCGGCTGGGTGGGCAACGACGGCAGCGGCGGCGGTCCGGTGATCGACAACTCCGAGCTCGGCTACGGCTGGTCCACGTATCCCGAAGTGCTGCAAAACGCCGGCATCTCGTGGAAGATCTATCAGGACATCGGCACCGGTCTCGACGCGAACGGCGCGTGGGGCTGGACGCAGAACCCGTACATCGGCAACTTCGGCGACAACTCGCTGCTCTACTTCAATCAGTACCGCAACGCGCAGCCCGGCAATCCGCTCTACGACAACGCACGCACCGGCACGAACGCCGCAAAGGGCGACGGCTATTTCGATATCCTCAAGCGCGACGTGCAGAATAATGCTTTGCCGCAAGTGTCGTGGATCGTCGCGCCCGAAGCCTATTCCGAGCATCCGAACTGGCCGACGAATTACGGCGCGTGGTACATCGACCAGGTCTTGCAGATTCTCACGTCGAATCCCGAGGTATGGAGCAAGACGGTCTTGCTGATCAATTACGACGAGAACGACGGCTTCTTCGACCACGTGTCGCCGCCGTTCGCACCGTCGTCGAGCGCGAACGGTTTGTCCACCGTCGATACCAGCAACGAAATCTATCCCGGCGATGCGAAGATTCCCGCCGCCCCGTACGGACTCGGACCGCGCGTGCCGATGCTGGTGGTGTCGCCGTGGTCGAAAGGCGGTTACGTGTGCTCGGAACTGTTCGACCACACGTCGGTGATCCGTTTCATCGAAAAGCGTTTCGGTCATGAGCGCAATCTCGGCGAATCCAACATCACACCGTGGCGCCGCGCGGTATGCGGCGACCTGCTGTCGGCGTTCAACTTCAGCAATCCGAACGACGCCTTCCCGACGCTGCCGGGCACGAGCGGCTACGTGCCGCCCGATCAGAACCGTCATCCCGATTATGTGCCGCTGCCGCCGGCCATCCAGGCGGTGCCGAAACAGGAACCCGGCGTGCGCCCCGCTCGCGCGGTGCCGTACGAGTTGTTCGTGCGCGTACATGGCGAAGGCGCGACGAACCAGCTCACGATGCGTTTCGTCAATACGGGCCGCGCCGGCGCGGTGTTTCTCGTCTACGCCGCTCACGGTCTCGACGCGCCGCGCACGTATACGGTCGAAGCCGGCAAGCGTCTGCAGGATCAGCTTCCGTTGAACGCCGACGGCAGCTATGACTTCACCGTGTACGGCCCGAATGGCTTTCTGCGCCGCTTTGCGGGCAAGCCGGTCTCGCGCAGCTGGTGGAACGGCTCCGACATCGCGCGGCCTGAAGTCGAGGAAGGTTATGACGTCGCGAACGGCAATCTGCAATTGCGGCTGGAGAACGTGGGCAGTGCGCCTTCCCAGTTCAAGATCATCAACGCGTACGACCCGAACAACGTGATCAGGCGTACGGTACGCGGCGGCGATACTGACCAGCTCTACCTCGATCTGCGCAACGCCCACGGTTGGTACGACCTGGCCATTACGGTCAATACTGATCCGCTGTTCGCGCGGCGCTTTGCCGGACACGTCGAGACCGGCAAGAGCAGCATGAGCGATCCGGCGCTGGGTAGTTAAGCCTTAGCCGAAAGTTTCGGTGAAATACAACGGCCGCTGCGATGTAGAACGCAGCGGCCGTTTTTTTTTGCTCCATCCTTGGCACTTGCGCCTGGCAACGTCACGCGGCGACGGCGGCCGATAAGGACGCGCGCTCGCGTGCCTTCTCGCGAATCGCGTGCACGATGAACTCCGCATCGCGCGCGACGCCGGAGAAACGCCCCGAGCCCCACGTATGCAGCCACGGCAAGCCGACGAAATACAAGCCGTCGATCGGTGTGATGCCGCGCGTATGCGCCGGATAACCGCGACCGTTGAACACGGGGGCGTCGAGCCAGCTGAAGTCCGGCGTAAAGCCGATACACCAGATGATCGCGGCAATCCCGCTCGCTTCCACGTCGAGCCTAGTGCGCTCTTGCGCCGGACGCCACACCGGTTCGTACGCGCCACCCTGCGGCGCGTCGATACCGTGCTTCTCGATGAAGCCGTCGATGCTCACGTTGATCCGGTTATACGTATCATCCGCCGCATCGAGATTGGCCGCGAGCGTGGGCGAGAAATGGAATTGCCCGTCGCGCAGATCGTCGAGGCGGCCGTACAACTCCATGCCTTCGGCGGCGAACTTGCGCAGATCGATATCGCGGCCACCGTCGCGGCCCGTGACGTAGTGATTGGTGTTGTCGCGCACGCCTTCGCGCAACGGATGCTTTTCGACCGGCATGTCGTAGTACTGCATGTCGGCGAGCCAGTCGACCACGTCGCGGCCTCGATAGAAACGCGCGCAACGCGGCGCCTCGCCGACGGCGAGTACGACCTTGCGGCGGGCCAGATGCAAATCTTCAGCGATCTGCGCGCCGGACTGCCCCGTGCCGACCACCATCACCGCGCCATCAGGCAGAGCCTGCGGATTGCGATACGCCGACGACTGCAGTTGTACGATCCGCGCAGGCAAGCGCTCGGCAAGGCGCGGCACGATCGGCGTGTGATAACCGCCCGAGGCCACCACCACCTGATCCGCGGTGAAATCGCCCTGCGTCGTGGTGATCGAATAGACGCCGTCGTCGCGCTGCTTGACGCGCTTGACTTCAGTGCGCTCCATCAGCGGCGCATCGACGTGTTCAATGAAACCGTCGAGATACGCAACGATCTCATCCTTTTTCATGAAGCCGTGTGGATCGTCGCCACGATACGGATAACCGGGCAGCGCGCATTGCCAGTTTGGCGTCACCAGGCAGAACGCGTCCCAACGCTGCTCACGCCACGTGTGCGTCACGGTGTTCTTCTCCACGACCAGATGGTCGATGCCGGCCTGCTTGAGGTAGTAGCTGACCGACAGACCCGCCTGCCCGCCGCCGATGACGAGCACACTGTAATGGCCCTCGGCGCGTGCGCGATGTGCTGGATTCGACATGATGCGTCCTCTGAAAGAATAAGCGCCTAGCTGAATTCGATGACCTTGACGGTCGCCCCCGGACGATCGCGAAAGCGCGCCGCGTCGCGCTCGATCTGCGCAAGCTGGTCCATCGCCGCCGAGCAGGCAAAGCCGTATTTCTCGCGCACACGCTCGGACGCGATACCCAGCGCCTGCCGCGATCGCGCGACGAAATCTTCCAACGCGTAGGCCTCGCCCGGTGCGAAAAAGTCACCGATCACGAGCGAAGGCGAATAACAGTTCGCTTCGTCGCCATCTGGCCATTTAATGCGAAAGTGCATGACAGGCATCGCTAATCCTCGAATCAATGAGTAAGCAGAGCGCGCTTCGCGAGGTAACGGCGGTAGGCGTCTACGTGATGCTGCGCGCTCGCGGCCCAGCTAAAGCGCGCGAGCAACGCAGGCACGGCGTGCTCGAAGTCGAGACAACTCTCGCTCAACGCTCGCGTTAATGCCGCAGCGACCGAATCCACGTCGAGTGGATCGGCCCAGTAGCAAGTGGTGTTGTCGAGATACTCGGTGAATGGCGCAATCGACGAGGCCACCACCGGCGTGCCGCTCGCGAGCGCCTCCAACACGACGAGACCGAAACCTTCTCGCAACGACACCATTGAAAGGACATCGGCGCAGCGAAACAGCGCGGGCATGACAGCGTCTTCGAGCGGACCCGTCACCATGACGCTTTCATGCGGGCCGATGGACAGACCCAACTCGCCTGCGCGTTGCAGCAAGCGGCTGGTATAGGCATCGTGATCAAGCAGACTCGCACCGCCCGCGATAACGAGTTGCGCATGCGGCACATTGCGGCGCATGGATGCGAACGCTTCGAGCAGCGCCAGTGTGTTCTTACGCGCCTCGATGCCGCCCACTGCCAGCACGATAGGTCCACCGTCGATGCCGAAGCGCTGCCTGAGCTGCGCGTCGTGTTGATCCGGCTGCGAAGAAAAACGCTTCACGTCCACGCCGTTCGACACAGTGATGGCACTAATGCCATACATGGATTGCATTTCACGCGCCCAAGTATCACTCACGCACAACACCTGATCCGCGTCCTGATACGCGCGCCGTTGCCAGGCTGCCAACTTGAGATCGTTGAAATGATCCAGGTGGTGAACCGTACGCATGAAGCCGTGAATGAATCCCTCCGCTTTCATCTCGGCGAGTGCATTGCCGCTGATGCTGTCCTGCGCGTGCAGCACGTCGAACGCGCTTGCGTCGTGTTCGATGAGTGCTCGCCGGAACGCATCGATCCGCGCTTCGACCATCGCAACGGCATCGGCCTGAGCCAATAAGATAGGTGCATACACCACGCGGCACGCCGGCAGACGAAACAGCGTCTCGCCAGGCGCGGCCGGCACGAACACCGTCACGTCGTGCCCAAGGATCGTCAACGCCGCCGCCAGTTCCAGCGTATGCACGACGCCGCCGCGCGGATTGACCGAGTGCGTCAGCAAGGCGATACGCAACGCGTTCATTTCGTATCACCCTTCCCGACGATGAACGGTTCGCGCTGAAAGTCCCATAGCGTTGCAACATCGTCCCGCTGATGCATAACAACCTCGCTCGTTGCATCAACGGAACCGATCACCGCACACGCGAGGGCACGCGCGTCGAATTGCCCCTGCACGGCATCGACATGCTCCGGCCGCACGGAAAGCAAATAGCCGAAACTCGGAAAGGCAGTCACCCAGCGCTCCAGCGTCACACCGTCAGGCTTGGGAATGCACGCGAGATCGATCCGCGCTCCCATCTTCGAACATTCGAGCAACATCAGCGCAGTGCCGAGCGTGCCCGCCATGCTGATATCTTTCGCGGCGTCGCACAGACCACTTTCCGCCAGTTGAGGCAACAGTTCGAGATCGCCGCGCAGACGCTCGGGCGGTGCGTTCACGGAAGCATTCCAGAACGGATACGGTTCTTCGAAACGGCCGCGTAGATCGACTGCCATCATCAGACTGTCGCCCGGTTTCGCGTTGAAGCTCGACAGCAACGCCTTGGCGCGGCCGATAATCGACACCGCCAGTTGCGCCGCGTCGCTGCGCGTATTCGTATGGCCGCCGACAATCGGCACGCCATACGCGACAGAGGCCGCCGCCATGCCCGCCAGCACCTGGTCGGCCGCGCCGATGCCCGGACTCCACAGCGCGTCCACCACCGCCAACGGCCGCCCGCCCATTGCATAGATATCGCTGACGTTGACCATCACGCTGCTGTAGCCGGCGAACCACGGCATGGTGCTCACGAAATCGCTGACCATGCCTTCGATCGCAAAGAGCAGATAGCCGTCGCCATCGGCGAGCGCGGCACAGTCGTCGCCGAGCGCCACGGCTTGCGCGAGATCGTGCGTGCCGCGAGGCAAACGCTTCGCCAGAGAGTCGACCACGTCGACGATATCGGTCTTGTGCCGGAACCCGCGGCTTTCGCGCAAGCCGGCGACGAGATCGGCGACGCTCATGCCCCACTCCGCGCGGGTTCGAGACGACGCGAATACGCTTGCGCTTGCGTGCGCGTGACAAAGCCGCTATTAGGCGTCACGCACGGCGGATAGCGGTCCAATTGCGCCTGCATCAGATGATGCGGTCTGCCGAGCAGGGTTTCCTCCGCGAGCACGTCCCAATACATCGCGCGAAAGAGCGGCACATTCTGGCTCTGCACATGCGCCAGGAACGTCTCACAGCCGAGCGCATGCGCGCTGCTCACGGCGAGACGAATCAGCGTCGCACCGATCTTTCCATGTCGGCGAAACGCCGCATGCACGGCGAGGCGCGAACCGAACCACACGTTGTCGTGATCGCGATGAATGCGTACGGTGCCGACCACCTGCTCCGGCATGCCGCCGAGGCAACTGACGGCGACCAGTTGCTGTGCGTGCTGATCGATATCGTCGCGATCGTCCCCGACGAAAATGCCCTGCTCGACGCAGAACACAGCGCGCCGCAATTTGAACGCCTCTTCGGCTTCCCAATTCAACGTGGTCCACTTGATCCGGAATTCGCCCGGCGCATATGGCGCGAAAACGATGTCACCATCCAGCGCCTCGCCTGCAATCGCTTCACCGAACATGATCACTCCTCGTACGATGACAGCGACGAGCACGCGCCGCATTTGCCACAACCGGCCTTGATATCGCTCGAGCGCATGGCAGCGGCATTGAGCATGCCGCCAAGCGGCTGCAACACCGACTTCATGAATTCAGGCGTGGGCGCCGGATGATCTTCGAGCGGCGTGCCGCTGATCGGCACGAACGGCACGACGAACGGATACACGCCGAGCTCGATTAGTTCGCGCGACATCGTCAGGATGGCTTCCGCGCTATCGCCGAGCCCGGCGAGAATGTAGGTACTGACCTGCCCGCGCCCGAATACGGCCACGGCGGACTCGAACGCTTCCATGTAGCGCGACAGCGGCACGCTCGCCTTGCCCGGCATGATCCATTCGCGCAAAGCGGGCGTCACGACTTCGAGATGCATGCCGAGTGTGTCGATGCCGCTCGCTTTCATGCGCGCGAACCAGCGATCGTCGTCGGGCGGCTCGCATTGCGCCTGGATCGGCAGGTCGACCGCGGCCTTGATCGCGAATGCGCTCTCGCACAGAATCTGCGCGCCACGATCCGGCGTGGGCGGCGTGCCAGTGGTCAACACCATATGCTTCACGCCGTCGAGCAATACGGCCGCGCGCGCCACTTCCGCGAGTTGCTCCGGTGTCTTGCGCGCAATCGTGCGGCCCGCCGCGAGCGACTGCCCGATTGCACAGAACTTGCAACTCTTGCGCCGGCTCTCGTAGCGAATACAGGTTTGCAACACGGTGGTCGCGAGCACGTCCGCACTGTGCAATGCGGCGATATGCGAGTACGGCACGCCGTCTAGCGTCTGCATCGAGTAAAAACGCGGCGCTTTCGGAAAGCTGATGTTGGCGATCGGAATCGTGCCGCGCAGCAGCGCGCTCGAACCACTCGCATCGGGCGTCTGCGCGACGAAGGGCGAGTGCCACGCGGTGCTCGTATGCACGGGCACCATGATCGTCACCCCGTCCACCGTCACCGCCTTGTGGTCAGACGGTCCCGCGCCGCCGCGCCGGCTCGCCGCGCCCGCATCCGGCGAGACGAGCCGCAGACCGGCGGACTGCAATTCAGTCATCAATTGCCGGCTCTGCGCCGACAGCGACTCGCTGGCGCTCATCGCATCCTCCTTCGGTTGAATTGAAATCGGCGCTCGCGGCGGCCGGCCACGCCGGCATCGGCGCCACGGTTTCCGCAGGACGCCGGTTGATCGCGAGGCTCAGCAACTCGGGGCGCGCGTAATGGCCGACCGAATCCATCATGCGTTTGCGCTTGGTGATCAGCGCCATATCGAGGTCGGCGATCACCATGCCTTCGCCTTCGCGCAGCGGCTCGGCAAGATGCTGGCCTTCCGGCGACACGATCGCGGTATTGCAGCCGCCGCGCAGCGCCTTCTGCAAATTCGTATCCGGCGTCACGGACGCAATCTGCGCTTCGGTGAGCCACCCCGTCGCATTCACGACGAAGCAACCCGACTCCAACGCGTGATGCCGGACCGTCACCTCGATCTGATCGGCGAAGATCGGCCCCACCAGCGAACCGGGAAACTGACTGCAATGAATCTCTTCGTGTTGCGTCATCAACGCATAACGCGCGAGCGGGTTGTAGTGCTCCCAGCAGGCAAGCGCACCGACTCGCCCCACCGCCGTATTCGCCACCGTCAAACCCGCTGCGTCGCCCTGCCCCCAGATCATCCGTTCATGAAACGTCGGCGTGATCTTGCGGCGCTTGAGGACGATCCGGCCATCCACGTCGAAGATCAACTGCGTGTTGTAAAGGCTGCCGTGATCGCGCTCGTTGACGCCGAGCACCACCACCATCCGATGCAAACGCGCCTGCTCGGCCACCGCATGCGTCACCGGGCCCGGCACGATCACGGCCTCTTCGTAGAGTTTCATGTGATCGGCGCCGGACGCAACGGGCGGCCGCACGAAAGAGAAGTAGGGGTAATACGGCACGAAGGTTTCGGGAAACACGATCAGTTGCACGCCATCGCGTGCGGCTTTTTCGATTGCCTCGCAGACCTTTTCGAGCGTGCCGCCGCTGCGCTCGAAGTCGGGCGCGATCTGAACCGCTGCGGCGCGCACGACGCGCTTGCCCGTCGATTTTTCGGACATGGTGGTCACTCGCCTTTCGTCAAACCGTCCACGTATGGATGATCAACGCGTTGTCCTTGCGGTGAAGCAACTGGATGTCGAGCACGTCGAGCGGACTGATCGGCCGGATGCCTTCTATCAGCGAGGCTTCCCCGTGGCCATACAGTGCCTGCAGCGCGAAGCGGCACGCGTAGACCTTGCCGCCCTCTTCCATGAACTTCATCAGTTGCTTGTTGAAGTTCAGATGACCGGGAAACGCTTCGTCGCCGAGCGTGGGAAAGCCGCGTTGCAGACCGAGTGTGACGCCCGGTCCATACAGCAGCACCGAGGTTTCGAAGCCCTTGCGTTGCAGGCGCGTCGCCTGCAGCAGATTGACGAAGCCGATCGAGCCTTCGAACGCGACCGTGTGAAACGTGACGAGCGCCTTCTCGCCCGGCTCGGCTTTCACGTCTTCGAAGACTTTCTCCTCGTAGTCGACAAGGTAATCGCCTTTCTGATGCAGCGGTTTGTTGACGGCTGGCATGACACTCTCCGATCAGGTTTGCTAAGTAAAAGAGGGCGCGCGTTCAAGCTGTGCGCGCTTCTTCCAATGCAACGGCCGTGCCATTGATCGGCCAGGCGAATGCGATCAATCAGCAATCAATTCCGTCTCGATTCGAAGTGCGACTCGAAAAAATTTTTGGCGCGAAGGTTGCATACGACTCAGACATACCGCGCTAACGCCGTTGGCGGGGTTCTACCGCACCACCCATGTGCGATTCGCGCATAACGACGTGTCGGCATGGTGCAGTCATTCACCACGGTCGATCAATCCGATCATTGATTGCATGCGGATGCGATCAACTTCTTTCAACGTGAATAGAGACCCGAAGGCAATGAGCAGCCCGACACATCACTGGATCAAGCGTCTCGCCGACATTCGCAAGCCGGCCTATCTGGCGATTCCCGATCTGATCGAAGAAGATCTCGCCACCGGGCGACTGCGTCCGCGCGACCGCTTGCCGGGATTGCGCGATCTCGCCCTGGAACTCGCGCTGAACTACACGACGGTGGCGCGCGCCTACGCCGAAGCACGCAAACGTGGCCTGCTCGATTCGCGCGCCGGCAGCGGTACGTTCGTGCGCGGGCGTACGGCCACCTTGCCGCTCGCAGGCGGCAGCAGCATCGAAATGTCGATGAACACGCCGCCCGAGCCGCCCGATTACGTGACCCGCCTGCGCGAATCCGCCGCGCGGCAGATGGCCGATAGCGATCCTTATCAGTTGCTCCGTTATCAGGACTTCGGCGGCTCGGCGGCCGACAAGAACGCGGGTGCCGAATGGCTGAGGCGCCGCGTGCCGCATTGCGACGCGCAGAACGTGCTGGTGTGCCCCGGCATCCATAGCGCGCTGGTGGCGCTCGTCTCCCAACTCGCGCGGCCCGGCGGCACCATCTGTCTCGATGCACTCGCCTACCCCGGCATCAAGGCGATCGCCGCGCAACTCGGCGTGCGTCTGCAAGCGTTGCCACGCGACGACGAAGGGCCGCTCGCTCATGCCTTCGAAGCGCTCTGCAAGACGGACAAGCCGAGCGCGTTCTATTGCAATCCGACGCTGCAGAATCCGAGCACGCTGACGCTCACGCACAAACGGCGCGAGGCGCTCGCCGACGTGGCGCTGCGCTACAGCGTGCCGATCATCGAAGACGATGCGTACGCAATGCTGCCGCAGAGCGCGCCCGATGCGCTCGCGAGTTTCGCGCCCGAACTGACGTATTACGTGACCGGTTTGTCGAAGAGCTTCGGCGCCGGTTTGCGCGTCGCGCATCTGCATGCGCCGACGCCGCGGCAAACACAGCGGCTAGCCGGCGCATTACGCGCCACCACCGTGATGGCGAGTCCGTTCACGGTCACGCTCGCGACGCAGTGGATCGCGGACGGGACCGCTGCGGACATGCTCAACGCGATCCGCAACGAGTCGCGCGCTCGCCAGGCGATTGCCTCGCGCATGCTCGAAGCGTGGCCTTACGAAGCGCATCAGGATGGCTTTCATTTGTGGTTGCCGGTGCCGGTGGAAAGCGGCTGGAGCGCGTCCGAACTCGCCTTGCAGTTGCGCAATCAGGGGATCGCCGCCGTGGCGGGCGCCGCATTTTCCACCGATGGCAATCCGCCCAACGCCATGCGCGTCTGTCTCGGCGGATCGAAAACGCGCGACGAATGCGAGGAGGCGTTGCGCATCGTGGCGGAGACACTCGACCATCCGCATCATTTGCATTCTCCAGTCATGTAAGGCGATCGGCGTTATTGTCATACGAATACAGCGCATCACCGGCCGCTTACCAGCGTGCAGCGAAACGCTGTTTCCGCACGCATTGAAAACGCCAACCCGCAAGAAGTATTTCGCCGACAGTCGACACGCCGCCCCGCACGGCTCTCCCGCCGTTGGTGAGCAATTGAAAGCAATCGCCGCTCAAGTCCCACTTGTTGAAGCCGTATACAGCGTGTGAGGCCCCCGCCTCACCGACTCCGGTTCACCGCTCACTCCGAAAGACTCCCGACATGTTCACCTCCATTCGCGCGCGCATCGTCGCCCTGTGCGTCGCTATCGTTGTGGTCGCGCTCGCCGCCAACGCGGTTCTCAACTATGTCGTCGCCAACTCGTACAACGCCGATGCGATCGACAGCAGCCTGACCGCGGTCGAAAGCGGTCACGCGGACGGCATCAGCGACTGGGTCGCCGCCAACAGCCAGATGATCAACTCGTTGCAGGACGCAGTGCTGCAAGCCGATCCGTCCGCCGCGCTGAAGCAGATCGCCGCGGCCGGCAAGTTCACGAACGTGTATGTCGGCTACGCGGACAAGACCGCCAAGTTCTCCGACCCGACCGGCATTCCGCCCGACTACGATCCGACCGGCCGTCCCTGGTACAAGCAGGCCGCCGCGGCGGGCAAGCCGGTGGTGACGCCGCCGTACGTGGACGTGGGCACGGGCAAACTGGTGGTAGCGTTCGCCGCGCCCGTGGTGCGCGACGGCGCGGTGAAAGGCGTAGTCTCCGGCGACGTCGCGATGGACAGCGTGATCGCCAACGTCAAGTCGATTCATCCGACGCCGGCGAGCTTCGGCATGTTGATCGATGCGAGCGGCCATATCGTCGCGCATCCCGACGCGAAACTAACCTTGAAGCCGGTCTCCGACGTGGCGCCGGCCCTGACGAGCGACAAGCTCGCCGCCCTCTTCAGTACCGACCGTCCGCTGGAAATGGACGTGAACGGCAGCACGAAGCTGATGCGTGCCCAAGCGATTCCCGGCACGGATTGGTACGCGGTCGTCGCGCTCGACAAAGCCGAAGCGACGGCCGGCATGCGTTCGCTGCTGACCGCTTCGGTGATCGCGCTGATCGTGATCGCCGGCATCGCCGCCGCGGTCGTGGCGGCGGTCACGGCTGTTTCGTTTCAGCGTCTGTCGAAAGTGCGCGACGCCATGGACGCCATCGGCTCCGGCGAAGGCGATCTCACACAACGCCTGCCGGCCGCCGGCAACGACGAAGTCGCGCAGATCGCGCGTTCGTTCAACACCTTCATCGACAAACTCAGCCACGTGATGCGCCAGATTCGCGACGCCAGCGAATCGGTGCGCGTGGCCGCGAACGAAATCGCGGCGGGCAACGTCGATCTGTCGGGCCGCACGGAATCGGCCGCGGCGAGCTTGCAGCAAACCGCCGCGTCGATGGAGGAAATCACCTCGACCGTCACGCAATCGGCAAGCGCCGCGAAGCAGGCCGACGATACCGCCGTCTCCGCCTCGCAGGTCGCCTCGCGCGGCGGCGTGGTGATCTCCGAAGTGATTGCGACGATGGGCGAGATCCAGCATGCGTCGGTGAAGATCTCCGACATCATCGGCGTGATCGACGGCATTGCGTTCCAGACCAACATCCTCGCGTTGAACGCCGCGGTGGAAGCCGCGCGCGCGGGCGAACAGGGCCGCGGTTTCGCGGTCGTGGCCGGCGAAGTGCGCAGCCTCGCGCAACGCAGCGCGCAGGCGGCGAAGGAAATCAAGGCGCTGATCGAATCGACCGTGGCCAGCGTCACGTCGGGTTCCGGTCAGGTGCGCCAGGCCGGCGAGACGATGACGGAGATCGTCAGCAACGTCGCCAACGTGACGACCATCATTTCCGAAATCACCCAGGCCGCCAACGAGCAGACGCGCGGCATTCAGGAAGTGAACCGCGCGGTCAGCCAGCTCGACGAGATGGTTCAACAGAACGCCGCGCTGGTCGAGGAATCCACAGCGGCCGCCGCCGCGCTGCAAAGCCAGGCCGTGAGCCTCGCAAGCGCGGTGACGCAATTCAAACTCGATTAAACGCCTTACCTGGGACATCGCAGTGACGTTCTATAGAAATCTGAAGATCGCCGTTAAATTGGCGTTGCTCGGCGCGGTGTTGTTAGCCGCGACGATGATCGTGGGTCTGGAAGGCTGGCACGCGTTGTTGAAAACGCATGAGCTGCAAATCCAGTCGGCGCAATCGCTCAGTCAATACGCGCAAGCCGCCGACACGGCGCGCGTCGCGCAGGTCGAGTTCAAGAAACAGGTGCAGGAATGGAAGGACCTGTTGTTGCGCGGCGCCGATCCGGCCGCGTTCGCCAAATACCGTGATGCCTTCGGCAAGGAAAGCGGCACGACGCACGCCGCCCTGCTGCGCCTGAAGGATCAGTTGAGTGCGTTGGGTGCGAACGTGGACGGTGTCGACAAGGCGCTCGCCACGCATGCTTCGTTGCAGGACAGCTACCTCGATGCGCTCAAGCATTACGATGCCGCCGATCCGAACACAGCGCACGTAGTGGACGGTCTCGTGAAGGGCATCGACCGCGCGCCGACCGCCGCGATCGACGACATCGTCGCCACGGTGATGCAACAGGCACAAGACTCCAATGTGCGCACGAGCGAAGCGGCGGAACGCTCCTATACGCTTGCCACGGCGCTGTTGCTGTCGGTCGTGATCGGTTCGCTCGGCGCCGGTGCATTCGCGGTCTGGTTTCTCAGCCGCAGCATCACACTGCCGGTCAGGCAGGCCGTGGGCGTCGCGCAGGCGGTCGCAGCAGGCGATTTGCGCGCGGACGTGGCGGTGATGAGCCGCGACGAAACCGGCCAGTTGCTCATCGCGCTCAACGACATGAACCAGCGCTTGCGGCATATCGTCAGCGAGATTCGTGAAGGCGCGACGACGATTTCGTCGGCCACGCAGGAGATCGCGGCGGGCAACCTCGACCTGTCCGCGCGCACCGAACAGCAAGCGGCCTCGCTCGAAGAAACCGCTGCTTCGATGCAGCACTTCACCGACTCGGTTCAGCGCAACGCCGCCAATGCGCGCGAGGCCACGACGCTCGCGCAAACCGCCGCGCAAGCCGCGCGCGAAGGCGGCGCCGTCATGAGCGACGCGGTGCGCACGATGGGCCAGATCGACGCGGCGTCCAAGCGCATCGTCGATATCATCGCGGTGGTGGAAGCGATCGCGGCGCAGACCAATATCCTCGCGCTCAACGCCGCGGTCGAAGCGGCCCGTGCCGGCACGCAAGGGCGCGGCTTCGCGGTGGTGGCGAGCGAAGTACGCAGTCTCGCGCAACGTTCCGCCGATGCCGCGCACGAGATCAAGGCGTTGATTCGCGAGTCGGTCGCCACGATCGACGCTGGCACGCAACTGATCAATCACGCGAGCAATACGATGGACGGTGTGGTGGAAAGCGCCGGCAGCGTGACGCGTATCGTCGAATCGATCGCGACGGCGAGCGTCGATCAGGCAGCGGGTATCGCGGAAGTAAAAGATGCCGTCACGCAGATGGACCAGGTGACGCAAAGCAACGCGGCGCTCGTCGAACAGGCAGCCGCCGCGGCCGATGCGGTGCAAAGCAAGGCGTCGGGGCTGGTGCAAAGCGTGAGTTTCTTCAGGCTGGGCGCCGCGGCTTGAGGGATCGGCGCCGCGCGGCGCCTGTTGTCGTGTGAGGATGAAGCGGCGCGCAATGCGCCGCTTACGACTCGAAGTCGAGTCCGCCGATCAAAACCAGAGGATCGGCCTGCGTATGCGAGAGAAAATCCAGTTCGCGCGCATGATCCCAGCCTGCAAGCTTGCGCGGCAACGCGGCCAGGTAGCCGGCGAAACGCGACGGCCCTTCCTCGCCCATCAGTCTCTCGATCTCGTCGCTGTCCCAGGTCAGATACAGATTCAACGGATACGGGTAATGTCCCATATCTTCGATGGGCGTTGCATGAATTCGCACGCGTGTGGGACGTCCATGGCCACCGTACGGCAGCACTTCGGTATGCACCGTAGTGGCGAAACAGGCGGCAATCGCCTCGGCGATGCGAGGCGCGAATTGTTCATCGAAACGGGCGGCGCTCTCGGGACGCATCTGTGTCTCCGACTTTTGTGCGTGATGAGCTAGACATCGTAGCACGCGCGGAGGTGCGCGCCGGTTGTGGATCCGCCGCGGCGGCATCAGGGCAATCGCACAAGGCTCATAAGTCGATCAGACTGGCGCGATATCGATCGTCGGTGCAAGCCTTGAGACAGCGGCTCTTCAGTCCTACCCATGAGGACGTATTGCGTTCGAGCAGATTCAGGGCAATACGACGCAGCATCGCGAAGTTCCGAGCCGCGCCCCTTTGAGCAGCAATGCATCGACCAACTCTGGCATCGCCGTGATTGACCGCGCCTATGTCTTCGTCGGCAACCGGACTTCACTATGCCGCATTTCCATTGCATCGCCGGATATTTCAAGTTTTCCATCCGACGCCAGCATCTCGATCCTTCGCGCATAAAAGACATCGGGGACCCCTTTAAGGTGGCCCTTGTTTTGAATCATCGCCATTCCCGCGACCATCGCCACCTTCCGCCAGTCGTGCGTAACATTTTGCAGAATCGCCTCGTCAATCTGAAATAACTGCTTCGAATCCAGGTTGTCCACTAATTGCGCTTGAATCGAAGTTATCGAAGGCGTCTTTTTTTGTTTTCGATCTTTCATTCCAGAAGTCTGCCTTAAAACGGAATAGAGCGTGTTTTTCAAATAGGCGGCCCGGATGATGCAAGAGCCCGCCTGCTCCTAAGTGAACGTTTGCTGCGTCGGTGCGCGGTTGTATTGCCTCAATTACCCCCGCATCGAGCGGGGATGCAACCCATCATACATCTGCGCATTGAGCCGCCCCAGATGTTGCGCATGTCGGGATCATAACGCGCTGTAGAACATAAAGTCCTGCACGCTGCCTTCTCAGCCGCACAGCCGTCAGTGCACTTAGCCGCAGCAAGGATTTTCTTCGGCGTACTGGGCAGATTTGGTCCCGTGTCAAGCGGGTTTGCCCACCGATTGGACTCTCCGTAGTAGAGCCGCTGGGCGACTGGATTGGCCGCTCTCAGATAGCATAGTACACACAAGGGTTCAGTCTGGTTCGCTGCCCCGAGCATACTTTTTGCTGCCCCTACATGATTCGGTGGCGGCCCAGCGGGCGTAATGCCCCTCTCGTAATTGCTGAGCCATGTGTCAATCTCATCACTTGTTATTGCAACGTCAGGCCCTTGGTTGGTTGAAACGGTTGCGGTCCGTGATGACACATCCCCATTCGCTGTGTAGGCGAAATTGACCTTCAATGTGCGCGATACATTTCCGTTGAGCACGCCGGCTTGTTCGCTGTACCAGAAGATAGTCACTCGTCCGCGTGAGTCATAAGCGATACTTGCGGTGAAGCCCGGACCATTGATCTGTGCGGCTCTATGCGCTTGATCCCGAATCGATATTGTTTGAGAGGAAAGATTGATACGATTTGTGCTCTGGCGGAGGCTACCGTACGCGTCCACCACATATGACCATTCTCCCGTTTTGATTCCGTTCTCGTACATCTGAGCGAACAGCAGTAGATTCGTTGGGTCGTAGGCCATCCCATAGGTGCGCGTTTGACCTCCGGCCGTTGACGCATCGAAACCTTTGACACCCGTCGGATCGTCCGTAGACAGTTCGCTAATCCCCGTTGTGTTGCCGTTCGTGTCATAGACGTAAGAACGCATCCATCCAGGGGATGCGATCAACGAGGGCAATAGACTCGTTGCGTCGGCATACCGTATCGAGGTTATGGCAGTGCCAGACGTCGTCGTTCTCACCGATTTTGTCGGACGCCCAGCATCATCGTAAGTATAGGTGGCGCTATCTCCATTGCCCGACGTCTGAGTTAGCAAACGTCGAATTCACTACGGTTGGTCGCTGCATACCAGCGATCAGCGACGACGCGAGAAACGTATATCCTTTGCCGTCTGTAAGTGTGGTCGAACCACCGCCATAGGATAGTTGCACATTCTTTGTCGTGTCGGGATGGCTTACAGCAACAACTCGGCCTTGCTCATCGTATGCCCACGTCGCTGCGCGCGAGCCGCCCTCATCAATGATTCCAGTGAGAACCGCAAGAAATCGCTTATCGTCATAGACGTAGCGGCGTACATTGCCGTCCGGCAACGTAGCGGAAACGAGATTGTTGTGCGTGTCATACCCGTACCGTGTAACAGCACCGGTAGGGTCGGTCATTTGAATGATGCGCTGTTGCGAATCGTAGGCGAGTTGAATCCTCAGATCGATGTTCGGATTGGAACCGGCGGCGTGCTGCCTAATGGATATGAGGAGCCCCGATGCCGGTGCAATGCTCATCGGCGTACTGGAGTCGCTATAGGTGAGACTGGTGGTCATGTTCGTCCGGGTACTGACGGACTGTACGACGCCCTGAGCCGAATACGTTTCCGTTTCGTCGGTAAGCAGGTCTTTCAGCGTCCACGACGACGACTGCTGCGTTAGGCTCAGCGGCGAACCATCCACGACTCGCCATGCGTCGCCGGACTTCGCAAAGACGACTCGACCTCCCTCCGGTCGGTACGCGCTAACTTGCGGTGGATTTCCGCCCGCATTTGCCAGCCCGAGCTGTCTTTGCCAATTATGGAACCAGCTGACACCAATACCCGCGTCGGTCCTGATAAACGGTGATGACCGATATGAGCGAATGAACTTTAAAGGTGTATCGTCGCCGCTTGCAAAATCAGTTTCCGTTAAGATGGTCACCCCATTTGCCGGAAGGACCGGATCGGCGGCCGCACAATTTTTGTCGGGATCGGCCGGAGAGGGGGTCCCGCACCAGCTCTCAATGAGAGGTCGATTGTTTGGGCAGTTATAGCTACCCATCCCGACTGGGGTATTTGACGTAACGGTTAGAACACACGCAGGCGTACCCGGTGAAGCGCCGGATTTGCCGTAGAGGCCGAGACAAAGCGAGTCGCCACCGTCTGCACTCACATGAGCGCTCATGAGCAAGCAAGCAAGTGCGGTGGCAGTCCGAGCTAGTATTCTTGTTGCCCCGTTAAAACATTCTTCATAGTTCATCAAGCTCCCAAACCCCAATGCGTGTTAGAAATTGATATTGCCGCCAACACTTCACTAGGTTGAAGCGACCAAGAGAATAGGAGGAATCCTAAATTGCACCTCCGATCAGTTTCCCATTTGCGCACAATCGCATAAGGCGCATAAGCCGAGCAGGCTGGCGCGATATTGACCGACGCCGACTATCCGCTCGCTCGCATGGAAGCCGCGCCTTTGCACCGCTAGCTTGCGCCGGTCCTGCTTCTGAAGAAGGTGGGCGCCGTGGCGCCGATGGGTTCGTACAGCGGCCCGGCCACGGAAATCCTGATGCCGGGACGGCAGTCGGTGGGACCGGCGTAATACACTGCGGACGATGGCAAAAGCCGCGCGCCGATGCTCGCCGGAACCGGCGAGGCGGACTGGAAAATTGTGCCCGCGCGTCAAGGCGGCGCCGATGAAATCCGACAGCTATCAGGCGCGCTCGGCCGGGGTAACTACTTCCTAACGCGCTACGCCACTCGCCGCTTTGTCACTGTCAAGCGGCAACTGACGCGACGTCAACGGCCGGGGCGGTGGAAAAGCGAAGGCGACTTCCCGAAACGCAGGCTCCTTCTGTGAAGGCCCCGAAGCACCAATGATGCGTTGATGCAATGCAGAAGAAACCGTAACTGCGGCTTCGCGCTGCCCTCTCGCATCAAACCGTCTTCAGAATCCGCGGCCTCGTTTCGTTCAACACGCTTGCCGGCTCGGGCACCGCATCGGGCGCACTGTCGCCCTTCTCCGTGCGCATCGACAGATAGCGCAAACAGCACACCCGCAAAAACGATGCGAAGTTAGTCGGCATTTCGCCGCGCAGCGCGATCAGTTCGTCGTAGAGCTTCACGGCGAACTGGCTGGTCGTCATGCTCTCGCGCGCGGCGATTTCGTGTAGCACGTCCCAGAACAGATTCTCCAGCCGGACCGTGGTGATCACGCCGTGAATGCGCAACGAGCGCGTGCGCGATTCATACAGGATCGGATCGGCGTTGATGTATATCCGACACATAACGTTCACTCCCGGTTTCCAGGCGCGGGGGGCGGCGGGGGGGGTGTTGGGGCCCCCCCGCCCCCCCCCCCCCCGGGCCCCCCC